>DAIOUB010000001.1:0-26866 GCA_036751735.1 Levilinea sp.
GGGCAACGTTGCCCAAGCCCTTGGGCTTGCCTCGAATTTTATGCCGTGATACACTTTTATCATGCCCAGAAAACTCTTGGTGGCCAGTCCATATGCGACCCTGGGAGACCTGCTGCGAGACCAGTTGGATGACGGCGAACGGTTTCAGGTGGTCGCAGCGCAGACGGGGAATGAAGCCCTGGCTGCTGCCAGCCAGACCGCCTTTTGTCTGGCGGTTTTGGATTCGGATCTGATTGATTTCACCCTGGGCAGCCTGGCACAAATTTTACAGGAACAGCAGCCGGAGATGCAGTTTGTGATCCTTGAAGCGCGCAACGCCGGCGTTTTTCTGGATGATCTGCCCCCGCACACCCTGCTGCCGCGCACATTATCCCCCGAAGAGACGCGCTACCGCATTCTCAGCCTGGTGGACGCCGAACACGCCCTGCCCCCGCGGGCGGTTTTTCCGGCGGATCTGGCCTGGCTGGAGGAAGAGGGGCTGCGCGAGACGCGCTTTTCCTCGCTGCTGCTGCAAACCACCGCCCAGGGGTTGGTGGTGGCGCAGCCGGGACGCTGCCTGGCCTGTTCGGCGGGGGTGGCGCTGGCCGAGGGGCAGGAGATCGCCCGCCTCTTGCAGCGCCAGTGGAACCGCGAAACGCGCCGCGACCTGGCCCGCCATCTGTATTTGCCGGAGCGCGCCCAGGCCCATTTTCTCTACGCCAGCCCGATTGTGACGGATGTGCTGCTGGCGGTGCTGTTTGAACCCGGCACACCCCTGACCTACGCCCGCCAGCAGGTGCGGCGGCTGATTGAAGGGCTGCCCAGCCCGCCCCCCGCCGCGCAGATTCTGGCGGTGGAGGAACCCTTCGACGCTGCGGAGTCTTTTCTGGAACGGCTGCCGGAGGTGGAGGGTGAGGATTTACCGCTGAGCGAAGCGGAACAGATCAGCCTGGCGGAACTGCTTTCGGATCTGCCCTCACCAGACCCGGAGGAGAGCGGGTTTACCGTGCCGGGGTGGGAGCCAGAGCTTCCGGCGGCCGCGCCGGATTGGACCCCGCCGCCTCCGCCCCAAAAGCCCGATACCGGCCCCTTGGAACGGCTGCTGGGCGAATCGGCCTGGGAAAAAGCGGCCGAGGCGGATGGGGCGGCAGGCCCGCCAGCACCTGAGGGGCAGGAAGCGGCGCCTGAGGAATGGAGCGCGCCGGAAACCAGCCCGGCGGCGTCTGTGCCCGTGCCCGAAGAAGAAATCACCTTGATGGTGTTTATTGAGACGCTGAACGAGGAAACCCCCGCGCCGGAAGCCGAAGCCGAAGCGCCGCTGACGGAGGAAATTCCACAGCCGGAGGCCGAAGCCGAAGCGCCGCTGGCGGAAGAAATCCCACAGCCGGAAGTCGAAGCCGAAGCGCCGCTGGCGGAAGCCACCCCCGCGCCGGAAGCCGAAGCCGAAGCGCCGCTGACGGAGGAAATCCCACAGCCGGAAGTCGAAGCCGAAGCGCCGCTGACGGAGGAAATTCCACAGCCGGAGGCCGAAGCTGAAGCGCCGCTGATGGAAGACCTCCCCGCGCCGCAGCCAACCGAGGCTGCCCCTCTGCCGGTGCTGTTCAGCCAGACGCCGTCGGAAGAAGACGAATACGGCATCCCCCTGCCGCCTTTTGTGTTTGGACCCTCCGCCGCGGAGGAGCGCGCGCCGGTGCGCCCGCTTTCGGCCCTGCTGGGCGAAGCCGCCCCGGCCGCGATGGAAATCCCCGCCAATGGGGATCTGCCGCCCGCCCTGGCCGAAGCGGAACAGAGCGCGGAAGCCATTTCCGCAGCTCCCATTCCCGCCGAGCCGCCCGCTGAGAACGAACCCCCTGCGCCCATCAGCGCCGCCAGCGCCATGCCCACCCTGCTGCCCTGGGAGACGCGCACCCCGCAGGAAGAGATCACCCGCCCCAGCGAGAGCAGCCTGGGCTTTGGCGCCTCGCGCATCCTGGCCCCGCCGGTTTCGGACGCCATCGCCTACACCTGCGTGCTCATCCCGCGCGTGCCCAACCATTATCTGGCGGGCGACCTTTCGGACCTGCTGCATCAGGCCCTGCCGCGCATCTGCCAGGCCTTTGGCTGGATGCTGGACAGCCTGAACGTGCATGTAGATTATTTGCAGTGGTCGGTGACGGTGACGCCGGGGGTCTCGCCGGGCAATCTGGCGCGCATCGTCCGCCAGCGCACCTCGGATGAGCTCTTCCGCACCTTCCCGCGCCTGTTGGATCAAAATTTGACCGGCGATTTTTGGGCGCCGGGCTATCTGGTGGTGCGCGGCGAACAGCTCACCGCCCCGCAGCTGCTGCGCGACTTTATCCAGCAAACCCGCCGCCGTCAGGGGTACGAATAACGCCCCGCGGCGCTTTAATTTCCGTGTTTGGAAAGTAGAGGTAGGTTATGCCCCCAGTGCTGTATTTGATTGATGGTCACGCTCTGGCATATCGAGCCTATTTTGCCCTCACCGGCGGCTCCGGCGAGCGCCTGCAGACGCGCTCCGGCGAACCCACCGCGGGGGTTTTGGGCTTTGCCAGCGTGCTGCTGCGCCTGTTGGAACAGGACAAGCCCGAATATTTAGCGGTGGCCTTTGACACGGGCAAAACCTTCCGCGATGAACTTTTCCCCGCCTACAAAGCCACCCGCGCCAAGATGCCGGATGATCTGCGCGTGCAGATGGAGCGCATCCGTCAGATGGTGGATCTGTTCCCCTTCCCGCGCCTGGAGGTGGAAGGCTTTGAGGCCGACGACGTGCTGGGCAGCGTGGCGCGCCAGGCGGCGGAACAGGGCTTCGGCGTGCGCATCATCACCGGCGACCGCGATCTGCTGCAATTGGCCGACGAGCGCACCATCATCAATCTGGCGGGCAGCAAACTTTCGGAAGCGCGCGATTTCACCCCTGAGGCGGTCAAGGCCTATCTGGGCGTGCATCCGCATCAGGTGGTGGATTACAAGGCCCTGGTAGGGGACGCTTCGGATAACATCCCCGGTGTGGCCGGGGTGGGCGAGAAAACCGCCACAGCCCTGCTGGAAACCTACCCCGATCTGGACAGCATTTACGCCCACCTGGACGAGATTCAGCCGCGGGTGCGCACCAAGCTGGAGGCCGGCCGCGAAAGCGCCTACCTGAGCCGAGATCTGGCCACCATCCGCACCAACGTCAGCGTGCGCCTGGATATGCAGATGGCGCGCACCGACCAGTTGAATTACGAGGGCGTGCGCAAGCTGTTTCAGGAGCTGGAATTTCGCAATCTGCTGGATCGGCTGAACAAACTGATGGGCAGCGCCGTGCCCGCCGCGGCCGGGCAGCAGATGGCCTTGTTCGCCGCTGAGCCGGTCCTCGCCATCCCCGACACGGCGGATTTGCCCACAGTGCATGTGGTGGATTCGCACGCCAGCCTGCGCGAGCTGACCCAGGCGCTGGAAGCGGCTGAGGTCATCTCCTTTGACACCGAAACCACCTCCACCGACCCCATGCGCGCCGATCTGGTGGGCATCTCGCTGGCGGTGCGCCCCGGCGAAGGCTATTACATCCCCGTGGGGCACGTCACCGGCGAGCGCCAACTGCCCGCGGCCGAGGTGCTGGAGGCGCTGCGTCCCTTCATGAGCGACGCGCGCTGGCCCAAGGTGGGGCATAACCTGAAATATGACGTCATCGTCCTGGCGCAGAGCGGTTTACCCACGGCGGGGCTGGCCTTTGATACCATGATCGCCGAATGGCTGGTGAACCCGGCCTCGCGCAATTTGGGGCTGAAGGGCATGGCCGAGTCGTACCTGAACCTGCACATGACCCACATTGAGGATTTGATCGGCAAAGGCAAGGCCCAAATCGGCATGGAGCAGGTGCCGGTGGCCCAGGCGGCCCCCTACGCGGCGGCAGATGCGGAAGTGCCGCTGCGGCTGCGGCCGCTGCTGCAAAAAGAGATGGAAAGCCGCAACGCGGTGGGGCTGCTGCACGATCTGGAAATGCCGCTCATCCCCGTGCTGGTAGAAATGGAGCGCGCCGGCATCGCCCTGAACGGAGCCTTCTTTGAGCGCATTTCAGGCGAGCTGACCCAGCGCCTGGGCGAGATTGAGCAGGAGGTGTACAAGCTGGTGGGGCGGCCGTTTAACCTCAACTCCACCCAGCAGCTTTCGGATGTGCTCTTTAAGAGCCTGCGGCTGCCCCCGCCCGACCGCCGCAAAACCACCGCCAGCGGGCATTTTTCCACCTCCGCCGAGGTGCTAGAAGCTCTGCGTGGAGAGCATCCCGTGGTAGACTTAATCCTGGAAAACCGCGAGCTGGCCAAGCTGAAATCCACCTATGTGGACGCGCTGCCGCTGCAAGTGAACCCGCGCACGGGCCGGGTGCATACCTCTTTCAATCAGACCGGCTCGGTGACGGGGCGGCTGGCTTCCTCAGACCCCAACCTGCAGAACATCCCCACCCGCACGGAGCTGGGGCGGCAGGTGCGCAGCGGCTTTGTGGCCGCGCCGGGGCATGTGCTGCTCTCGGTGGACTATTCGCAGATTGAGCTGCGCCTGGTGGCGCATATGTCGGGCGACGAGGCCATGCTGGCGGCCTTCCGCGCCGGGCAAGACATTCACGCGGCCACGGCGGCGGCGGTCTTTGGCCTGCCGCTGGAATCGGTCAGCAAAAATCAGCGCCGTCAGGCCAAGGCCATCAATTTTGGCCTGATCTACGGCATGAGCGCCTTTGGCCTGACCCGCACCACCGATTTGACCCTGGGCGAGGCGGAAAATTTTGTCAAAGCCTATTTTGAACGCTTCCCCGGCGTCAAGCGGTATCTGGACGGCATCCGCGTGCAGGCGGCCCGCCAGGGGTATGTGGAAACCCTGTTGGGGCGGCGGCGTTACTTCCCCAACCTCTCGCAGCCGTCCAGCGTGAACCAGCGCAACCGCGAGGAGCGCGAAGCCATCAACGCCCCCATCCAGGGCACGGCCGCGGATTTGATGAAGCTGGCCATGATTCAACTGCCCGCGGCCCTGGACAAAGCCAAACTGACGGCGCGGCTGCTGCTGCAAGTGCACGATGAACTGGTGCTGGAATGTCCGCGCGCTGCCCTGGAAGAAACCGCCCGCACGGTGCAGCGCGTGATGGAAGAGGCTTTTTCGCTGTCAATCCCCCTGGAGACCGAGGCCCGCTGGGGGGAGGATTGGGGCAGTATGCAGGTTCTGGGGTCCCATTAATTACGCACAAGGTATGTGACGATGAGCGGCAACCAAAAAACTTTCGAACGCGCGATGAATCAGGGCCATTCGGCTGCCTGGGACCAAAATTGGGAGCAGGCCGCCGGTTTTTACCGGCAGGCGTTGGAGGAATTTCCCGAACACCCCATGGCCCTCACCAGCCTGGCGCTGGCGCTGTTTGAAGAACAGCTTTTTGACGAATCGCTCAAGCTCTACCTGCAGGCCTCCCAGATTATCCCCGAAGACCCCATTCCGGTGGAAAAGATCGCGCGGATCTGCGAACGGCAGGGGCGGCTGAACGACGCCGTGCAGGCCTGTCTGAAAGCGGCCGAGCTGCATCTGAAGGGCCGCAATGTGGAAAAGGCGGTTGAGAACTGGGTGCGGGCCATCAGCCTGCAGCCGGAACACCAGATGGCGCGCACGCGCCTGGCGATGGTGTATGAACGCATCGGGCGCAAAGCCGACGCCGTGACGGAGTATCTGGCCACCGCCAGCCTGATGCAGGCCACGGGAGAGGTGGGCAAGGCCCTGCAAGTGGTGGAATACGCCTTGCAGATTCAGCCGGATTCCGCCGACGCCAAACAGGCTCTGGTGATGCTGAAAGCCAATCAGCGCCTGCCCAAGCCGCCGCGTCCGCGGGGCGGCACGGGGCCGGTGCGCATGGCCGAGGTGCGCCAGCTGAGCGTGCCGGAAGACAGCGGCAAACCCCAGGTGGACCCCCTGACGGAGGCGCGCCAGGACGCCCTGGTGGACCTGGCCGGGCTGCTGTTTGAACAGGCTGAGGAGGCCGATGCAGCCGAACTCCAGCCGCGCCGCGGGATCAACGCCCTTTCGCGCGGCACGGGCGGGCTTTCGCTGGGGCAAAACGAACGCATGCGCATCCTCATGCACCTGGGTCAGGCGATTGAATCGCAGACTCAGGGGGATGACAACCAGGCGGCGGAGGAACTGGAGCGCGCCACGGATATTGGCATGAGCCACCCCGCGGCCTACTTCGACCTGGGGCTGCTGCGGCTGGAACGCCAGGGGCAGCGCGCCATGCGCTACCTGCAAAAAGCGGTGCGAAGCCCCAAATTTGCGCTGGCCTCCTATTTACTGATGGCCCAGGCCTACGAGAAAGAGCTGGATTGGAGCCAGGCGGCCCAATGTTACCTGCAGGCGCTGCGGCTGGCCGATATTCAGACCGTGCCGGAAGCTCAGGCGGAAGAGCTGCGCCAGTTATATGAGCCGATCATTGACGAAATTGGGCGCGAGAGCGACACGGCTGCCCTGCAAAAATTATGTGATACGGTGCGTCAGCAGCTGCTGCGCTCCGATTACCGCCAATACCTGCAAAACGCGCGCCAGCAGTTGGTGGCCCAAAACGGCGACAGCCTGCCCTTGCCGCTGGCCGAGATGCTGCTGCAAACCAACAGCAGTCAGATTGTGGACTCGCTGTCGGAGGTGCGCCGCCTGACTCAGCAAAAGCTGTACCGCTCCGCGCTGGAAGAAGCCTTCCGCGCCATCGAAGTGGCCCCCACCTACCTGCCTCTGCACACTCAGATCGGCGACATCCTGCTGCGCGAGGGGCTGGTGGAACAGGCCGTGCAGAAATTCCTGCTGGTGGCCGAGGTGTATAACTTCCGCGGTGAAGTGCCCCAGGCCGTCGGCTTGCTGCAGCGCGTGATTCAGATGGCGCCGATGGATATGTCGGTGCGCAACCGCCTGATTGACCTGCTGGTGGCCCAGGGGCGCATTGACGACGCCATTCACCAGTACATGGATTTGGCCAGCCTGTATTATCACCTGACCGAGCTGGATATGGCCCGCCAGACCTACGCCACGGCGCTGCGCGTGGCCCAGCAGCATTCGGTGGACCGCTCTCTTTCGGTGCAATTGCTCTACCGCATCGCCGATATTGACTTGCAGCACCTGGATATGCGCCAGGCGGTGCGCGTCTTTGAGCAGATCCGCACCCTGGAGCCGGAGGACGAAAAAGCCCGCGTGCAGTTGGTCAACATGAACTTCCGCCTGGGGCAGGAAGCCAACGCCTTGAGCGAGGTGGATGGGTTTATAGCTCTGTTGGAACACACCGGCAAGCGCAAACAGTCCATTGATTTCGTCAAGGCGGTGATCAACGAACACCCCAACCGGCCGGAATTGATCAAACGCCTGGCGGATTTGTACGCGCGCAACGGACAGACCACCGAGGCCATCGCCGAGCTGGACGGGCTGGCCGATCTGCTGCTGACGGCCGGGAATGTGCAGGGGGCGGCGGCCATGCTGAAGACCATCATCAACCTGCGCCCGCCCAATGCGGCCGATTATGAGGCCGCCCTGCGCAAACTGCAAAGCGGGAAGCTCTAGCCGTGGATGCGCTTTCACCTGCGGTCCGCGACCGGCTGCGCGCGGCGGCGCTGGGGGCTGCCCTGGGCGACGCTTTGGGGATGCCGCTGGAATTTGGCCCGGCCCAGCCGCTGACGGCGCTGGTTCGGGAGATGCACTCTGGGCGGCTGCCTGCCGGTTCTTTCACCGATGATACCGAAATGGCTCTGGCTTTGGCCGAGAGCCTGCTGGCTTTTAACCCCCTGAACCCCCAGGATCTGGCCGACCGCTTTGTGAGCTGGCTGGGGCACAACCCTCCGGATGTTGGCAATCAGACCTATCACATCCTGAACCGGATGCGGCAGGGGCTGGACTGGGAAGCCGCCAGCCTGGAATCGGTGCAGCGCAATCCCAACAGCAGCGGCAACGGCTCGGTGATGCGCTGCTGGCCGGTGGCGCTGGCACGCTGCACCCAGCCGCAGGAGCTTATCGAAGAAAGCCGTTTGCAGTCGCGCGTCACCCATCCGGCGCAGGACTGCCAGGACGCCTGCGCCCTGGTGAACTGGATGATCCGCGAGCTGGCCTTTGGCGCCTCCCCGCAGCAGGCGCTGGATTCGGCCCTGGAGGCCGTGAGCGTTTCTGCGCAGGCGTTGGAAATGCTGCGCCGCGCGCCGCAGCAGCCGCGCGAGGCCGTGGCGAATTCCGGGTGGGTGCTGCACACCCTGGAGAGCGCGGTTTGGGGGCTGATGACCACGCACAGCTTTGAAGAAGCCGTGGTGCAGGTGGCCAATTTGGGGGGTGACGCCGACACAGCCGCCGCGGTGACGGGGGCGCTGGCGGGGGCGGCCTACGGCCTGGATGCCGTCCCGCCGCGCTGGCGAAATGCGCTGCGCGGAGAATGGCCGCTGGATTCGGGTCAAATCTGGGATGCGCCGCGCCTGTTAAGGCTGGCGGACGACCTTTTGGCTTTGAACGCGCCGGCTTAGACCAATTCGAAGAAGTTCAATTCCACGTTGGATTCCAGAAACGCCTGCCGCAGGCAGGGTTCGGTTTCGGCGGTTAACCCGCTGACCACCAGACGCAGGGTGAAGCTGCCGTCGGCGGTGGTGTTGTTGATCGAGCGCAGGATGTTGCCGCCCTCGCTGGATACCAGGCTGGCCAACATGGCCAGCACCCCGGGGCGGTTGGCCTGCACGGTTCCGGCCAGGTCAATGGTGGTCCACTGCAGGGCTTGCTTGGTGATGCCCAGCTCGTCCAGCGCGCGCGACAGGTCTTCCATGCGGATGGCCCCGCCGCCGGCGGCCGCGTACAGGTCTTCCAGGCCGGATGCGCCCAGGCGTTCGAGCAGATTGTCAATCTTATCACTGCGCAGACCCGCCACATCTTCCAATGCCAGAATCCCCCGCCCGGACAAGACCGTTTTGATCTTTTGGCGCCCCTGATCGGCCGCGGCCTTGAGCGCCTCGGTGGCCAGCACCGCCCGCAGGGTGCGCGCCGTGGAGGGGTTGCAGAAATGCAGCCAGTCTTCGCTGGGGCGAATGCGCTGGCTGCCGGTGATGACCTCCACCACGTCGCCGGGCTGAATTTTTTCCGAAAGGCGCGCCAGGGTGTCGTTGATTTTGACCGCGCTGATTTTATCCAACAAGAACTCATGCTGGATGGCGGCGATGGCGTCGAGGACGGTGGAGCCTTCGGGGACGAAGCGCACCCCGCCGGTGGGGGTCAGGAAGACCACCGGGTGATAGCGGCTGATGTCGCGCCCCTGCTGCAGGGCGTGGACGATGCCCCACTGGTTCTCACCTTCCATGTCGGCGGTGGCGATGGCCACTTCCACCGCGCCGTAATCGGGGAACCAGGCGGTCACCTGCAGGGCGCGGTAGCCGTTCTGCGGGCTGGCGATGTAATCATCAAAGCGGTTCTGATCCAGATAGGCGCCCAGGTAGCGGTTGACCACCGCCAGCAGGCGGTAGCAATCGGCCTCGCTGTCGTTTTCCACCACCATGCGGAAGCTGACCAGGTCGTTGACCATGGTGAAAGAATTCAGCGAGGCCCGCCGCAGACGCGCCATGCGGCGCAGCTTTTGCCAGGCCTGCCAGTAGCCGTTGACGATGATCTCCACCCGCCCCGGAATGCCCTCGCGGTCCATCAACTGCCCCAACTGCTGAAGGGTGGTGTTGATGAATTCCGGCTTCATGCGCGGGTCGCCGTCAATGCGCTCGCGCACAAAGGCGAAGGTCTGCGGGTCAGCGTGGGGAAAAGCCATGTCTTCCAGCCAGCGCCGCCAGCGGTAACAGTTGAGGATGCCCGCCAGTTTGCCGTAGGCGCGGATGGCTTCTTCGGCCTTGCGCGCGGCTTTGAGGCTCTGCATATGCTCCAGGGTCATGATGTTGTGGCTTTTATCGGCCAGCTTGACCAAAAAGACCCCGGGGTCGCGGAACATGGCAATTTTGCGCAGGGTTTCCAGTTCACGCGAGCGGCCGTTGTGGGGCGTGCTCAGTTTGGTGACGCCGTCCACAATAAAAGCCACGCGCTCCCCCAACTCACCGGGGAAGCGCGCGCGAATCTCGTCTAAGGTTACCCCACGGTCTTCGGTGGAGTCATGGAGCAGGGCGGCGATGGTCCAGGATTCATTCTGCACCAGCCGGTCCAGAAAATCGGCGACCCAGCCGCAGTGAACTTCAAAATACGGTTCGCCGCTCAGGCGTTTTTGTCCGGCGTGAATCTCCCGCCCCCAGGCGTAGGCTTCGGCGATGGCCGGGGTGCGCGCCTCAAACTGATACGGGTTAAATTGGAGATCCAGCCGTGGCCGGATTTCCTGAATCAGATCCACTTTTACCATACCTGCTGCCAACCTCCTGCTGTCTGGTCGGGGGAACAACCGTTAATGTTCTTGATCATAGCACACATTCGGGTCAGCGCGGAGGCAGTTTGCGCCCGATGTATAAGAGGTGCTCAGCGGAAGGCAGCAGGGTGGGGTCGCGGGCGATGCGCTCGTTGAGATCGGCCCAGGCCTCAAAAGCCGCGCCTTCCAGGGCGTTGATGTGGGCTTCCAGGCGCGAAACCGCTCCCTCGCAGCCCACCAGCTCCACCGTGTGCAGGCCGCAGCTTTCCATCAGGGGCATAATTTCGTCCGGATGGCAGAAATAGGCGTCGGTGAAACCCGCTCCCTGGTCTTCGTTGACGCCGGTGGACATCAGGCGTTCCACTTCGTCCGGCTTTTCAATGGGCCACAGCGGGTCTTCGCTGGCGGCCCAGCGCACCACCGCCAGGCGGTTGATAAAGGCGGCGGCCAGCATCCCGCCGGGCTTTAAAATGCGCAGGCTCTCGCGCACGGCGCCGCGGCGCTGATCTTCGACCACCAGATGATAGAGCGGGCCGAGGAGCAGAACTGCGTCGAAGCTCTCATCCGCAAACTGCGCCAGGTCCAGGGCGTTGCCGCACACCACTTCGGCCAGGGTCACCCCGGCTTCGGCGGCTTTATCCTGCGCAAAGGCCAGATTGCCCGCCGAAAGGTCGAGCAAAGTGACGGCGTAGCCTTGCTGGGTGAGGGGGATGGCGTAGCGCCCGGGGCCGCCGCCGATATCGGCGATGCGCGCCGGGGCGGGGGGCAGGTGACGGGCCAGCGCGCGCAGAGTCAGGGCGTATTCGGTGCGGTGGCGCTCCAGGCGCTGCCATTCGCGCAGGGTGTTGTTGTCGTAATAGCGTTCCACTCGTTTCATGCAAGTTTCCTGGGTTGGGTGGGGATGAGGCCGCTGGCTAGCGGGGAAGGGCTTTGCGGCGGCCCTTGTGGTGATACAGGCGCTGATCGGCAATTTTTAAGAGCCTGTCAGCGGATTTACCATCTTCGGGGAACAGACTCAAGCCGATGCTGACCGTGATGGGTTGGCAGATCTCATCTTGAAAATGAAAGGTTTCCCGTTCGAAGAATTCGAAAATGCGCTGGTACACGGACTCGGCCACTTGCTTGTGGGTTTCGGGCAGGATGACGACCAGCTCATCCCCACCGTAGCGGGCGACAAAATCTGTATCCCGCACCAGGGTGGGCAGCTTCTGGCTGAACCAGATGAGGGCCTGATCGCCCACGGGGTGGCCGTAGGTGTCGTTGATCAGCTTAAAGCCGTCCAGGTCCAGGATCAATAAGGCAAAATGGTGGTGATAGCGCGCAGAACGGCGGATTTCATCTTCCAGCTCGCGGTCCATGGCGCGCCGGTTGGGCAGGCCGGTGAGGGCGTCGGTGAAGGCCTCTTGCTGGATGATGGCGTGCAGGCGGGCGTTCTCAATGGCGATGGCAGCCTGATCGGCCAGGAGGCGCAGCGGGCGAAGGGACTCGGCGGAATATTGGCCGGGCTGCAAAGCCGCCAGGTTCATCACCCCCACCACGTGATCCTGCACCACCAGCGGCAGGCTGACGATGCTGCCCTGCCAGCCCAGGCCGGAGGACAGGTAGAGCGGGTGAGTCTGCAAATCATCCACCAGGATCATTTTTCCCGTGCGGGCCACCGTGGCGGTCAGACCCTGGGGGCGCGGCTTGGAAAAGGGCACATCTTTGCGTCCATCTTGCCACAGCGAGGCCCCAAATTCCAGCGTGCCGTCTTGATACAGAAAAATGTGGGCGTCGTGGGTGGGGGGCGACAGGCGAAACACGCCCACCAGGATGGCGTCCAGCACCTGTTTCAAATCCAGGCTGGCGGTGAGCTGCAAGCTGGACTGCAGGATGGTCTCCAGCTCGTGGTTGCGCACTTCCAAATTCACCAAAAGCTGGGCGGTCTGGATGGCGGACACGGCCTGGGTGATGAGCAGCACCGCCGCCTGGGTATCCTCGGCGGAAAAGCGCGCCTCGCCCACCCGGCGGGTGAGGGCCAGCAGCTGGTTGGAGGGATCTTCCTGGGTGAAAATGGGGATGAGCAGCAGATCGCCGATGCCGCAAGCGCGAAGGGTTTCGGCGCTTTGCGGGCTGTCAATCACCCACGGGGTGCGCACGGTAAGGACAGCGGACAGGTTGAGGCTGGGCAGGAAAGCCAGCAGCCCCTGAAGCTGATCTTCCTCCAGGGTGTGTCCCGGCTCGACTCTGGGCTGGGGGTGGTCCGTGTCGCGGCCCGCGTGGATCAGGGCATAGCCGATGCGGGGGATGAGCTGTCGAAAGGCGGCCAGCAGTTCCTGAAGGGTGGCCTGGGGGGTGGTGCAGGCGCTGATGCGCGTTAAAGCTGCCGCTAATTCCGCGATGCGGCTGGAGGCAGGATCAAAATTCTCGCCGTTGTTTGAGCCAGGATCCACAGGGCATACAGCTTTCAGAATGGGGTCTAGTTTGGATTGTACCAAAAAAGGCGGCGCGCGGGGGGGAACTCAGCCCGCCAACCGCCGGGGGCGCATGTTGCGCAGGCGGCCGGTGACGGCCTTACCCAGTCCCAAGAAGCGCCCCTGCTCATCCACCACCACGGCAGCCTCCCCGTGGGCGAAGCGCTGGGGGGTGCCGGGCAGGTCTTCGCCGCGCAGCCAGGCGGCGCTTTGGGCGGCGCTGAGAATTTCACGTCCGCCGCGGTGCTGGTCAAAAAAGCGGCTGACCCAATCATGCCCGGGCTGAAAACCGTCGGGGGTGTCGGTGCCCAGGGGCAGGCCGAGGGATTCATGCGGCAGATCGCTAAAGCGCGAGAGGAAAGCGCGCGGCACAGCCCACACCTGCGGGCCTTTCTGCCACAATTCCAGGTTGCAGCTTTCCAGCACCGCTTCCAGCGGAAAGCCGTAGCGTTCCCCCTGGCGCAGCGCCAGGTCGCGCACGCGCGCCGCCGGCAGGGGGGCCATGCCCTCGCGGGTGAGGGAGCGGGCGGGTGGGCCGCCTTCGGGGGCGGCCACGGGGGCGCGCTTTTGAATGAGGGCGCTGAAGAAGCCGCTGGTGCCGAAGCGGTGCGGCCACAGGCGGGCGGCGCGCTGCACGGCGGGGTCAAAGTCGCGCTGGCCGTCGCTGCTCAGGCCGGGGGCCGGGGCGGGCAGGCGGCGGCTGAGGTCCACAATTTCCACCGCGCCGGGGAAGCGCCGCAGCAGCTCATCCAGCACACCCTCATCCTCTTCGGGAGAGAGGGTACAGGTGGCGTAAACCACCTCGCCGCCGGTTTTGAGGGCCTGAAAGGCGCTGATGAGCAGGTTGCGCTGGCGCACCGACAGGCTGTCGCGTTCGCGCGGCGAAATGGCGCGCATGGGGTGTGATTCGGTGGAGCGCAGATTCTGCATGCTGCACGGGGCGTCCAGCAGCACGCGGTCGAAGGTTTCGGGGAACCAGGCCCCAAAGCGCTCTCCGGCAAAGCAGGTGACGGCATGGTTCACCGAGCCCCAGGTGTGCAGCACCAGGCGCAGGGCGTGGATGCGGCTTTGGCTGGAATCGTTGGCCAGCACCAGCCCCTGATCGCCGGAGCGGCTGATGAGGTGGGTGGTTTTTCCGCCGGGGGAGGCGGCCAGATCCAAGGTGAGCGGGGGTTCGCCGCTGTGCGGGGTGAAAAGCTCCACCGGCAGCATGGAGGCGGCGTCTTGAATGTAATAATGCCCCAACTGGTGTTCGAGGGTCTGGCTGATGGGGCGGGCGGCCTGATGCACCCACCAACCCGTGGGGCAGTAGGGCACGGGGCTGGTCTCCCAACTGTAGGCGGCCGCCCACGCGCCCAGGGCCTGAGCGGGGTCAGTCACTTTGAGGGGGTTGGCGCGCAGAGCCTGAGAAACCGGGCGCTGTAATTCGGCCAGCAGCAGCGGCAACTCTTCGGCGCTCACCAGCGGCAGGAAACGCTGGAGGGCGTCGTTTTGGGCTTCAACTGGGCTGGGGCGGGGCGACCCGCGGCGTTTACGAGCGCTCATGGTTGTGTGTGAATGCAGAAGAAGATTTCTGGGCCAATTTGCAACTCCTGGACCGTCCAGGGGAGTTCCCCTATTGTACTGTAAACCAGCTTGCGCTGCTGTTCGGCCAGGTCGTGCCGGCCGGTGAGGCTGCTGGCGGGCAGAGAAACCACCAGCCAGCGGGTGCGCAGGGCAGTCCACATGCGCCGGTTGCAGCCGCGTTCGCGCTGTTCAAAGCGGTGGGCTTCTTTGAGGAAGAAGGTCACGTCCGCCGGTTCATCGGGCGGCAGCAGGAGAATATCGCGCAGCTCGGCCAGGGGCGGGCGGGCGCTGAGGCGCAGGAACTGGTTCAGCAGGGCCACGCGCGGCTGGTGAATGTCGTAGGCATGGTAGCGAACGTCCGCGGGCAGGCCCATCCACGGCAGGCCCAGGGGGTGCAGGGCGCAGGCCAGATCCAGGATCACCCGCGGCTGGCCGGTGACGGCCCACAGTTGGGGATAGAGCCCATCCAAATGGGGCAGACGTTCGCGGGTGGAGGCGTGCGCGCTCATCAAATCCCAGCACACCTGACGCACGGCCTGCGGATCGGGCTGTGCAAAGGCGGCCTGCAGGGCGGCCTGGGCGGCGGGGTAATCGGGGTCGCCTAAATACGGGGCCATGAGATTGTGCAGCTTGTGTTTGGTGTTTTTGAGGGCTTCTTTGGGACTGGCGCCGGAGGCGCGCTCTTTTTCCAGCAGGTCGCGCACGGTTTCGGCGGGGATGCCCAAGTGGCGGTATTTGCGCGAGGACAGAATCTGCTCGATTTCGGCCTCAAAGGGGAGGGTGCGGGGGGTGGGCACGGCGGCGGGCTTTCTCAGCGGCTCAGACGGTAGACCACTTCGGTGGAGAACTCAAAGCGCCGCACCTGCCAGTTTTGACCGGCGATGAGGGCTTCAAAGCGCGTGCTGTAATTTTCACGCATGCCCTTACCGTGACCCCCCAGGCTTTGGGCCGGAAAGGAGACGATGACATGTTCGGCGTTGAGATTTTGCAGCAGCTTCAGACTGACGTCGCGGTCCAATTGTTCCAGGCAGGGCAGGGTTTTGAGCACGAAGGCCGCCTGCACGGGGGCAGCGGGCGGGCCGTCCACCAGATCACACAGGCTGGCTTCCCCGGCCAGGTCAATATGGGCGAAAAAGGCGTTGAGAAAATCCACCAGCCCGGTGTAGATGTCGCAGGCGGTGTAACGCGCATCCGGCGCCAGCGGCATCCAGGCGGCGGCCAGGGGGTTCAGCCCGCAGGCCAGATCACAGACGGAATGCAGCGGGCCGATGCCCTCCAGCACGGTGGGGAAAAAAGTGTCCAGGAGGGGCAGGCGTTCGCGGGTGGAGACGTGGCTGGCCATGACGCGGCGGCAGAAGCTGCGCAGAGCCTCATCCTGGCGGTCGTGGGCCAGTTCGTCCATTTCTAAAGACCAGCGCGGAAAATCCAGCCCGTCTTCCTGATAGGCGCCGCCCACCTGATGGAGCTTGCTGCGCACGGCCTTGACCGTGTCCTTGAACCCGCGGCCTTTAGCCAGTTCCTGGGCCGAAACCCGCCGCACCAGCCCCGGGTGCAGCCCGCGGTAGCGCGCGCCTTCGCTGACGGCGGTGATGAGGGTCTCCAGGTCAAATTTGCGGCTCATAGGGCTTGGGATGGGGCCAGCCGGGCGGTCAGGCGGGTCATAAAGCGCAAATTGTGCAGGGTGGCCAGGCGGAAGAACAGGCTGTCGTTCATTTTGAAGAGGTGGTGCAGGTAGCCGCGCGAATAGCGGCGGCAGCACAGGCAGTCGCAGCCGTTGTCCAGGGGCAGATCGGCTTTGACATGGCGTTCATCGTTGATGTAGAGATACTGCAGCCAGTCGCCGCTCAGCGGGCCGTCGGCGGCAAAGGTGTACAGGCGTCCGTGGCGGGCGTCGCGGGTGGGCATGGCGGAGTCAAAAATCTGGTAGCCCAGTTGGTAGCAGGCCTGCACGTTGTAGGGGTGGCCGACCCCCAGGGCGTGCATGGGGAATTCGGCGGGGATCAGTTCGCGAGAGATGCCGAGGATGTCGGTCAGCAGATGACCGGCGCCGTCCAGCGGCCAGCCCCCATAGCCGTAGCCGTCAAAGCCGATTTCCAAAAGCTGTTCGGCGCACTGCCGGCGCAGTTCGGGGAAGCCGCCGCCCTGCACCACGGCAAAGAGGCGCGGGCGCTGCTCCGGCTCCCATTTCTTTTGGGCGGCCAGGCGGTCAAATTCGCGCCGGGCGCGTTTGGCCCAGGCCACGGTGCGCTGCACGGAGAGGCGCTGTTCCTCTTCGGAGGAATCCACATGGGTGCAGTCGTCCAGGCAGATGACCACATCCGTGTCGTAGGCCAGCTGCAGCTGGACGGATTTTTCGGGGGTGAGCTGGAATTTTCGCGCCGCGCCTTCAGGCTGGAAGGTGAGGCCGCGCTCGGTGAGCTGGCCAAAGCGCGGGTTTTGGCGGATGAGGGAATAGGCCTGAAACCCGCCTGAATCGGTGACGATGGGGCGCGGCCAGCCGCTCATGGCATGCAGCCCGCCCAGGGATTGAACCGTGCTGGAGCCGGGGCGCTGCATCAGGTGGAAGGAGTTCATCACCACGGCTTCCACACCCGCCGCCAGCAGGTCTTCGGCGTCCACCGCGCGCACCACCCCAAAGGTGGCGTCGGGCAGGTAGATGGGAAACTGCATCTGTCCGTGGGGCAGGCTCAAGGCGGAAGGGTAGGCCGGGGTCATACGCTGATTATGCCTTAGGATGGCGCGCGGCGCAAGCGTTTGCTTTGGGTTGGGGGCTAGGGGGTCTCGGCCAGGGTTACGTAGAAGAAGTCGCGCTTGGAGGGGTACAGGTAGCGGCCGGTGTTAAAGTTCATCTCTGGGAAGAGCGGCTCGGTGTTCAGGTTTTCGCGCACGGCGGCAAAGAACACCCAATACTCGTTGATATCCAACAGCATCCCCTGCCAGCAGCCCACGGCCTGCATGCTGCGCGCCAGATTGGGCATATCCAGACTGGAGCCGGCGAAGTAATACAGCACCTGCCCGGGCTGATCCAGGCACAGGCCGGAGCGCCAGGTGACGATGTCGCCGTCCAGGCTGCCGCCCCAATCCGCGATGGAATTGCTGTACACCTGCTCGCTGATCTGCCCCTGCTGGATCATGGGAAGCGCGTTCTGCCGCCAGGCCTTCATCGCGTAGGGGTTGCTCAGCTCGTCCCACGCGCCAATTTCCACCTTGCCGTCGGGGTAAATGCCCACCGTGGCCAGATGGGAGCGGGCGGCGATGGAGGTGAGGTTATTGGCCATCGCGCCGAACATGCCGTGGGTGGAGAGGAAGCCCCCATTAAAGGTAGCCAGCAGGTGGCCTGCGCGCCGGTCGCTGTACGGCATGATCCCGTCCAGCCCCAGAGCCTGGGTGGCGGGCTCTTCGGAGCCGAGAACGAAATGCAGGCGCGTTTGCTGCAAGTCAAACGCCACCACCCCCACCAGGGTGTAGGGGCGGTTGGGGTCTGGCTGCAGGAAGGTGCGGTAACCCGCGGGCTGCCTCTGGGGGTTAAAGAGATACGGCTCCCAGGCACCTTCGCCCTGAATGCTGCCCAGGGGCTCCACATCCGCCAGCCAGAAGCCGCTGGGGGTGGGGCTGGGGGTGGGCGGGGCAGGGGTGGGCGAGACGGCCTGAGTAGGTTGGGGGGCGGTGAGGTCAGGCTGAGCAGCGGCTGCTGGTGGCTGGGGGGTGGGGGTGGGGCGGGCGGCGGCGCCGTTGGGCAGGGACTCCTGCCAGGGGGCTTCGGCCTGGCGCAGCCCCCAATCGTACAGGCGCTGACGCAGGCCGTCCTGCGCCTGAAAGACCAGGGCTTCCAGGTCGGCCACGGCCTGGTTGCCGACCCATTGGCGCAGCCAGCCGGCGCCCTGGGCCATGAGCAGTTGGCGCTGCTGCAGGGCGGCGCTGCACCCCGCGCACAGGCAGATGAGCAGCCCCAGCAGGCCGATCACCACGAAAAGCCGGGCGCGCCCCGCGGATTTCATCTTCCCTCTGGCAGTTGAGAGCGCGGTGTCATACCTTGATTATACGGTATGTACCCCGGGTGGGGTGGATAGGTGCGAAATCCGTCTGGAGATGGAGTGCGCCCCCTTCTTCGGGCTGATGGCGCGCGCGGGGCTTTGGGGTATGCTTAGGCTGTGTGAAATTGGATTTCTTTCAGAGGATACCGTCATGAAAACTCAACGTTCTGCCTGGTTTCTGCTTATTAACCTCCTTTTGGCGGCGGCGCTGCTGGCCGGTTGTTCCGGCGGCAACAACAGCTTAATGTTCCAAACCGAAGCCCTCAAAACCGGGGATTTAACCGCCAACCTGGTGGCCAACGGCAAGGTACGCCCCAGCCGCGCCCAGGATCTGATCTGGAAGCTGGAAGGCGAGATTGGGGATGTGTTGGTAGAGAATATGGAAGAGGTGCGCGAAGGGCAGAAGCTGGCCGAACTGAAGGCCTCCTCGCTGCCGTCCCAGGTGATTTCGGCGCGGGCCGAGCTGCTGCAGGCTGAGAAAGATTTGGAAAGCCTGCAGAACAATTCGGCGCGGGTGGAGCAGGCCGCTCTGGACGTTTTGAACGCGGAGGACGCGGTGAAGGACGCGGAGCGCAAGCGCAACACCCTCAGCCCGGAAAAGCGCAAGGTCGGTCAGGCCTTCATTGACGGCGCGCGCGCCGATTACTTGATGGCCGAGGAGAACCTCAAGCAGGCCGAGACGGCCTTCAACGATCTGTCCTCCCTGCCCGAAGAAAATTTGG
Source organism: Levilinea sp. (assembly GCA_036751735.1). Taxonomy (GTDB): domain Bacteria; phylum Chloroflexota; class Anaerolineae; order Anaerolineales; family Anaerolineaceae; genus Levilinea. Next base: position 19,106 of record DAIOUB010000001.1, read on the forward strand.
CGCGGGTCGCGGCCCTCAAGTCTTTGGCGGTAGCCCGTCAGCAGCGCGACGCGGCCCTGGCGCAGTTGAACTACCTGCTGGGGCATCCTTCGGAGCTGGAAATTGCCACGGCCGAGACGGAACTGGCCCTGGCCAAGGCGCGCCTGGCCGAAGCCCAGCGAACCTATGAAGATGTGAAGAACGGCGTGCCGGAAAACGAACTGGCGGCGGCGCAGGCGCGGGTGGATGTGGCCCAGGCGACCCTGAATCAGGCCTTCATCCTGGCCCCCTTTGACGGGCGCATCACCTATGTCAGCGCGCGCAGCGGCGAGCGCATTCAACCCGGTGAGCTGGCGGCCCATATTGAAGACGCCACCCATCTGTACATTGACACCGAGATTTCGGAAATTGACATCAACCGCATGAAGCTGGGCCAGCCGGTCGCCATCACCTTTGACGCCATCTACGGCAAGGAATACGCTGGAAAAGTGACCGCCATCGGCGGCAGCGGACAGAACAATCAGGGTGTGGTGGTTTTCCCGGTGACGGTGGAGCTTTTGGAGCGGGATGAGGCCGTGAAGAGCGGCATGACCGCGGCGCTGAGCATTCAGGTGGATTCAGTCAACGATGTGCTCATGGTGCCCAACCGGTCGGTGCGCATGGTGGACGGCAAGCGCGTGGTCTTCATTCAGCCCGCGGGCGGCGTGCCGCAGAAGGTGGAAATTGTCCTGGGCGTTTCTTCGGAAACCTACAGCCAGGTGCTGGAAGGTGAATTAAAAGCCGGCGATCTGGTGGTGATGAACCCCGATCTGCTGATCGGCCAGATGAACGGCATGACGGTTCAGTAAGGAGCGACGCACATGACGGAACTGGTGATTGACGCCCAAGACCTGGAAAAGGTGTACCAGATGGGCACGGTGGAAGTGCGCGCGCTGAACGGGGTTTCCTTTCAGGTGGAGCGCGGCGAGGTGGTGGCCATTATGGGGCCCAGCGGGTCGGGCAAATCAACCCTGATGAATATTCTGGGCTGCCTGGACCGTCCCACCGGCGGCGAGTACGTTCTGGACGGGGTGAAGGTTTCGCAGATGCGCGATGATGAGCTGGCCCGCACCCGCAACCAGAAGGTGGGGTTTGTTTTTCAGAGCTTTAATCTGCTGCCCCGCTCGACGGCGCTGACCAATGTGGAACTGCCCCTGCGCTACGCAGGCGTGAACGGGGAGCGCAAGCAGCGCGCCCGTCAGGCGCTGGAACTGGTGGGGCTGGGCGACCGCGTGGATCACAAACCCACCGAGCTTTCCGGCGGCCAGCAGCAGCGCGTGGCCATCGCCCGCGCCCTGGTGAACGACCCGGCCATCATCATGGCGGATGAGCCCACCGGCGCGCTGGATACCAAAACCGGCGCGGAGATTATGCAGCTGCTGTTGGACCTGAACGCACAGCGCGGCACCACTATCATTCTGGTGACGCACGACCCGAAAATCGCGGAGCAGGCCCAGCGTACCATTCGCCTGCGCGACGGCGAAATTGAATTGAACTGATCGCGGATGTGGAGCGTCAAAAATGAACTTCATGCAGTCTTTATGGGAAGCGTTAGGCAGTCTGACCACCAATAAACTGCGCTCCGGGCTGACCATTCTGGGCATCGTCATCGGCGTGGCTTCGGTCATCGCGATGGTGGCTCTGGGGCGCGGCGTGCAGAATTCCGTCACCGGGCAGATGGCAGGCGTGGGCACCAACCAGCTGACCATTTTCTCGATGGGCAGCGCGGAACTGCGCAACCCCCAACCCCTCACCCTGGACGATGCGCAGGCCATTCAGGAACAGTTGAGCGCATCGGGCGTGCGTCAGGTGGCTTCGCAGCTTTCGGGCAGCGCGCTGATCTCTTACGGCAGCGAGAGCGCCACCAGCAATATTTACGGCGTTTCGGCCAATTTCGGCAGCGTCAACAACCTGGACGTGATCGAAGGGCGTTTTTTGACGGAAGAGGATATGGCCGGTCAGACCTCCTCGGTGGTGATTGGCTCCAAGCTGGCCGATAAGCTCTTTGACCGCTCGCGCGGCCTGGTGGGCGAGCTGATCCGCGTAGAGGGGCAGCCCTACCGCATTGTGGGCGTGCTGGCCGAAAAAGGCTCCTCGGGCATCAGCATGAGCAGCACGGACGACGCCCTGCTGCTGCCGCTGACCACGGCCCAAACCCGCCTGATGCCCCGCCAGCGGCGCGGCCAGGTGGATATCCTCTCGGTGGAAGTGGCCAATGTGACCGACCTGGACCGCGTGACGGAAGAGGTCAGCCAACTGCTGCGCACCCGCCACCGCACACCGGTGGGCACGGATGATTTTATGATCTTTGCGGCCAAACAACTGGTGGACACCCTCAATCAGATCACCAGTGTGCTGACCATCTTCCTGGGCGGCGTGGCGGCCATCTCGCTGCTGGTGGGCGGCATCGGCATCATGAACATCATGCTGGTGTCGGTGACGGAACGCACGCGCGAGATCGGCCTGCGCAAGGCCCTGGGCGCGCGCAAGCGCGACATCCTGGTGCAGTTCCTCAGCGAGGCGGCGGTGCTTTCGATGGCGGGCGGCATCATCGGAATTATTTTGGGCTGGCTGATCGCCTTTGTGGTGGGCCTGATCGCGGCGGCCAACAACGCCGATATCAATCCGGCGGTGGGTCTGGACGCGATCTTGCTGGCGACCCTGTTCTCTTCGGCCATTGGTGTGTTCTTTGGGTTATATCCGGCCAACCGGGCGGCGAACTTGCAGCCGGTTGAAGCCTTACGTTCTGAATAAGTGCAAAAATGGAGGCAGAAATGGATTCAACGTTGACGTATTCTACGAAAACCGCCTGGGCGGCGGTGCTGAAGGCTGTGGCGTCTTTCTTTGCCATCGGCATGTCCATCTATTCGATGATCCTGGTGGCCAATATGCCCAAAGACGCGGGCGCGATGGCGGTGAACGCCTCCTCCGGCTCGCAGGCGGGCGGGCTGGCGGTGACCTGCCTGGGGTTGGTGGGCTGGGTGCTGAGCCTGACTGCGCTGGTGTTGATTTTCCAGGACAGTAAGCGGGTTGGCCCCGGTGCGCGCCGCCTGGCGGTGGCTGCGTTGGTGGTCTTCATCCTGGAAATTGCGGCCATGCTGGCGGTGAGCGCCTTTTCTATCTTTGGCACGCTGCGCGGCTCGGTGGTCATGTTCCGCTCTGGGCTGTGGATGGGCGCGTTGAACGGCATTTTGGGCCTGGCCGTGCCGGTACTGCTCTTCATTAGCTACTACCCGCGCTGGGGCAAGGTGGCCTGGGTGGCGGGGGCTGGCCTGGCGGCGCTGGCTTCGCTCATCTCGGTGGCGATGATCGCCCCGACCTACACGCTGCAGCCGCTGGAGATGATGGGCCAGACCCTGTTTATTCCGGTGGCGGGCATTGACGTAACTCAGGGCCTGTATCCGGTGCTGAGCAACCTGGTGATCGGTTTCCACCTGTTGACGGCGGGGCTGTGCGGATGGCTGGCGGTGCGCGCTTTCCGCGAAGCCAAGGCCGTTTTGCCTGAAGGCGTGGCCTGAACCATTGGGTTCGCGCACGGCTGGGGCTTGAGGAAAAATGGACGTACAATTAACCCGTGGGGTGCAAAAACGACCGGCTTTGCGCTGGTGGGCGCTGGCTTTGGCCCTGGTGATTGTGGGGCTCAGCGCCTGGGGCTGTTCGCGCAGCAAGCTGTCGTGGATGGGTTCCCACCATCCAGGGGAGGCGTCCTATCGTTTTGAGGTTTTCAATGGGCAGGAGCGCTACCGCTTCAGCGCCGCGGTGGGGCAGATGGCCCAGGTAGATTATCAACTGCATGTGACCGACGGCCGTCTGACCCTTCGCATTGTAGACCGCAGCGGGACGGTGCTTTTAGAAGACACCGCCAGCGCCGAGCGAGGGGCAGACAGCCGCTGGGTCGGCACTTCGAGCGACCCGCAAATATACCGCATCATTCTGGAGGGCGAGGACGCCCAAAACGGATCGTATGACGTGCAGTGGAGCGTAGATTGAAGAACCTGCCGCAGAAAATTTTGCCATTCCTCAAAAGGATCTCTCGCCTGTTCCTGCGGCTGCAGTGGAAATTGACTCTGCTGTACACCCTGGTGACGGTGGCGGTGCTGCTGATTCTTATCTCGGCGGCGGTGTTCCTCTCCAATCAGATGGTCTACAGCGTGCCCATGCTGACCGCCAACATGGCCGACGCCCTCAGTCTGGCGGCGCAAGACCTTGCCCCGGCGCTTTCGGCGCAGCCGGTGGATGCGGCCGCGGCGGAGGCCTGGGTGGATAAGGTGTTTGACGGGCGCATGCTCTTCATCAGCAGTGAGGTGGACGAAGGGGAGGATGGGCCTGCTGACACGAAGGAAATCAGCTATTCCTTCACCTCGATGGCCTCCAAAAACACCCTCCTGGTGGTGGCCGACCCGCAGGGTCACGTCATTGCCAGCAATCACCCAGAACGCTGGTCTGCGGGGCGGCCGTTGACGGCGGAGGCTTCGCCCGCGGGGTTGAACCTGCTGCGGCAGGCGCTGGGCGGCGAGCGCGACGCGCGCAAATTGTGGTCGCGCGAGGAAAACCGCCAGATCGCTGCGGCCCCCATTCACCAGAGCGGCCGGCTTTTGGGGGTGGCTCTGGTGGTGTTGGAACGGCCCAACCAGCTGGATCTGCTGATCTCCACCCTGCTGTCGGTGGCTCCCACGGTGGCGCCGCTGACGTTGGTGGCCGGACTGATCGGCATGGTCTTTGGGGCGTTGACTGCACGCAGCCTGGTGAAGCGCATTAAGGGGATCATGCACACCACCGATGCCTGGGGCCAGGGCGATTTTCGCCAGCGGCTGCAGGATCGTTCGGCGGATGAAATCGGCTTGCTGGCCCAGGATTTGAACCAGATGGCGGATGAGCTGCAAAATCTGATGCAGACCCGCCAGGATTTGGCCGCTTTGGAAGAACGCAACCGGCTGGCTCGCGACCTGCACGACAGCGTTAAGCAGCAGGTGTTTGCCGTCAGCATGAATCTGGCGGCGGCCCAGGCCTTATGGGAACGCGATCCCCAGGCGGCCCGCCAGCGGCTGGACATTGCCACCGAGGTTTCGCGCCAGACTCAACAGGAATTGACCACCCTGATTCAGACTCTGCGCCCGCCCCAGCTCAGCGAGAAAAGCCTATCGGCGGCGCTGGATGAACTCGTGCGGCAGTGGGCCAGGCAAAATAACTGCCGGGCGGCTTTCCGTGTGGAGGGCAGCCCCCAGCCGCTGCACCCGGAGACCGAGCAGGCTTTCTTCCGCATGGCGCAGGAGGCCCTTTCCAATATTGCCCGCCACAGCCGCGCCAGCATGGTGGAGATGGCTTTGATCTTTAACCACGACACCGCCGCCCTGGAGGTGCGCGATGACGGCCAGGGCTTTGACCCCAACCAACCCGTCTCCGGCCTGGGGCTGCGTTCGATGCGTGAGCGCATCCACGCCCTGGGTGGGGTGTTTTCTGTTGAGAGCCGTCCAGGCAGTACCCACCTGTCAGCGCAAATCCCAGTTCTTTCGCCCGATCGAAACACCGAGGTGAAGCATGAATGAAACCATTACCGTGATGCTGGTGGACGATCATGCCATTGTCCGCGGGGGGGTGCGCGCCTTTTTGGAGACGCAGCCCGACCTGGAAGTGGTGGGCGAGGCCAGTTCGGGGGCCGAGGCGGTCAAGCTGGCCGCGGAACTGGTGCCGGATGTGGTGCTGATGGATCTGGTGATGCCGGAGATGGACGGGGTGGAGGCCACCTGGCGGCTGCGTCAGGTCAGCCCGCGCAGCAATGTGGTGGTGCTGACCTCCTACCACGAGGATTCGCACATTTTTCCGGCGATTAAAGCCGGGGCGCTCTCGTATCTGCTCAAGGATATTGCCCCCGATGAGCTGGCCGACGCCATCCGCGCCGCCGCCCGGCATGAGGCCATTCTGCACCCGCAGGTGGCTTCGCGCCTGGTGCAGGAGATGCGCGGGGAGCGCAAAACGGGCAGCGCGGTGTATTCCGATTTGAGCGAGCGCGAATTGGAAGTGCTGCGGCTGATCGCCGAGGGGCTTTCCAACGCGGAGATCGCCCAACGGCTGTTTTTAAGCGAGAAAACCGTCAAAAGCCACGTGAGCAATATCCTGGGCAAATTGCACCTGGCCGACCGCACGCAGGCGGCGGTGTACGCCTGGCGCGAGGGGGTTGTTCGCGGGGATGACCCGGCCTGAAGATGCTTAAACCCTGACAGGAGAAAATATGCACACCTGCCCTTGCCGTTTGGGACTGTTGGTGCCCTCCACCAACACGGTGATGGAGCCGGATTTTTACCGGCGGCTGCCCGCGGGCTGGAGTTTGCACACCGCACGTATGCTTTTGGACGCGGTGACGCCGGAGGCCGAGGCGCGCATGCTGGACGAGTACGCCCTGCCCGCGGCACACTCGCTGGCGGGGCTGCGGCCGGATGTGGTGGTCTTCGGCTGCACCAGCGCTGGGGCGCTGCGCGGCAACGCCTTTGAGGCGGAACTGGTGCGGCGGCTTTCGGCGCAGTGCGGGGCGCCGGTGGTGAGCGTGGCCCAGGCGGTGCGCCAGCAGATGCGCGACCTGGGCGCACGGCGCTGGCTGGTGCTGACGCCCTATGTGGACGCGCTCAACGGCCCCATCCGCGCCAGTTTGGAAGCGGACGGGCTGGAGGTGGCGGCTTTGGCGGGTTTGGGGATCAGCGACAACACCCACATCGCGGCGGTGCCGCCGGAGGTGATTTTGGAAGGGGCGCGCGCGCTGGTGCAGAAGGCCGATGCAGACGCGCTGTTTGTGTCCTGCACCAATTTTCCGGCCTTTGACCTGTGGGAAGCGTTGAGCCAGGTCAGCGGACTGCCGGTGGTGACCAGCAATCAGGCGGCTTTGCAGGCGGCCCTGGCGGCGGTGTGACCGGGCTGGAGGGGCATATTCATGAATATCGGCATTGATTACCCACCCCGTTACCGACAGACGGAGATCCAGACGCTGCGCCGCTGGCTGCAGGCGGGGAAGTGCGCCTGGGTAGCGGGCCTGAGCGGCTGCGGAAAGAGTGCCTTGCTGGCGGCCCTGATGCAGTTCGAGGGGGCAGCCTTAGGCGCGGTGTGGGTGAATGTGCAGGCGCTGGAGCCGCCGGATGCGGCCAGCCTGTTTCGGGCGGCGCTGCTGGCCCTGGGCGAACCTATGCCCACTCACGGCGACTGGTTTTCTGCGCTGGAAGTGGCCGTGGAGCGCAGATTGCTGCGTTCGCCGGGGCGGGTGTGCTTGCTGCTGGACGGCTACGACCGCGCGGCGAATTCCGCTGTGGAGCTGCACCTGCGCAGTTTGCACGATGATTTTGACCGCCGCCTGAGCTATGTGACCACCGCGCGGCGCGCCCCGGCCTATGCCTCTGAACTGGATGAGCTGTTCACCGAACAAACCCTGTGGCTGGGGCCGCTGGGGGTGGAGGATGCGCGTTGGACGGCGCGCCAGGCGGCGGCGCGGATGGGCTTCGCCTGGGAGGCGCAGGCCCTGAGCACGCTGATATCCCTGACGGGCGGCTACCCGGCTTTGATCACGGCGGTCTGCGAGGCTGTAGCGGACGGCTGCCCGTTGACCCTGGAAGATTTGCGCATCCATCCGGCCGTCGTGCGGCGCGTGGACGCGGTGTGGGCGCAGTCCCCCAGCGCGGGCGAGCTGGAACGGCTGCAATTGGACAAGATCGCCTTGCTGAAGCCGGTGGAAAAAGCCCCGGCCGCCTGGGAAACCCAGGC
>DAIOUB010000001.1:26966-33022 GCA_036751735.1 Levilinea sp.
AGATCGCCTTGCTGAAGCCGGTGGAAAAAGCCCCGGCCGCCTGGGAAACCCAGGCGCTGACAGACGCGGAAGGGGACCTGCTGGAATACCTGATGCTGCACCCGCACATGACCTTCACCCCCGCGGCGCTGTGCGCGGCGGTCTGGTCGGAGGGCGGCTCGCCGCCTCAGCAGATGCCGGAGATCTTGCAGCGCCTGATGCGTAAAGTGGAGCCTGACCCGGCCCGGCCGGTGTATATCCATCTGCAGCCCGACGGCAGCGTGCGTTTTACCCCGGCGCACCAGATTGACCGCCTGGCGGGGGAAGACGCTGCCGCGGAAGGATAAAAAAGAAGCCCGTCCGGGCTTCTTTGCAAATCTCATCTCTTTAAGGTGTAAAGGTTAATACAGGTAGGTAGCTGCCCCGGCGAAGCTCTCGCGCAGGTGGGCCACGCCCTGCACATCGTCCACATACACCCCGTTGCGGGCGCGGGAAGAATGCAGAATGGTCCAGCCGCCCAGGCTGACCGCCACATGGGTGATGTGGCGCGCGCTGCCGTTTTCACCAAAGAAGAGCAGCGTGCCGGGGCGGTAGGGCGGCTCCACCTTGAAACCCGCCTCGTACTGCATATCCGCGTCGCGGGCGATGTTCAGCCCCACCCAGCGGTGCATCAGTTGGGCCAGACCGGAACAGTCAATGCCGTTGGCTGAGCAGCCGCCCCACAGATAGGGAACCCCAATCATGCGCGTGCCGTCCACCATCATCACCGGCCGGCGGGCGGTGTTGGAGTGGGGCAGGGCGTTCAGGGCGCGCAGGTCGGCCTTGTTGATCCAGCCGCGCTGGTGGGCCTGAATTTCGGCGCGGTCGCCCTGCACCGAGAGCAGGCGCACATAGGTTCCGCCCAGAACGCGCGAGAGGATTTCACCCTGGGGGTTATGCGCGGCGCGCATGATGGAAGCCGGTTCCACCACGATGTGGGTGACTTCGGGCACGGGCGCATCCGACAGATACGGCCGGTAGGCCCAGCCCAAGTAGCCGTCCGCCTGACGTACGTACACCCAGTTGCCCTCCTGGGACAGGATTTCGACTTCCATGCCGAACAGCAGCTGGCTGAGCTGTTCGCTGAGCCAGGAGGGGCCGGCATGCAGGCTGGTGAGGTTGGTGCTCACATGCACGCAGGGGGTGCTGGGCGTGCGCAGCACCGTCACGGCGGCGCTGTCCAGGCAGACCTGGGGGGCGCGGCTGGCAACGGCTTCGCGCAGGGCGTCGAGCTGGTTTTGTTCCAGCACGCGCCCGCGCAGCGTGACTTGATCGGCTTCCATGCGCTCAATCTGCACATCAAAAACCCACATGCGGGTATCGCGGAACAGGGCGGCGGTTTCGGCCAGGGCGGTTTGTACGGATTCCATTAGTTCGTCTCCTTCAAAATGGCCCCGATGCCCGCGCGCTCCGGCACAGACAGGGTGGCTTGCGGGTCAAACTGCACGCCGTCAAAGGGATCATTGGAAATCAGCATGGGGGCGTCCAGATCCAGCCATTCGGCGGTTCCGGCCAGATGCGCCATGGCCGTGGTTCCGATGGACGTTTCGATCATACAGCCCAGCATGATGCGCAGACCCAGGGCCTGGGCGCGCTTCAGCAGCACCAGGGCGGGGGTCAAGCCGCCGATCTTCATCAGCTTGAGGTTGATGCCGTGCACACCCGCGCGGGCCAGATTCTCCACATCCGCCAGGGTCTGCACGGATTCATCCGCCACAATGGGGATGGGGCAGGTGGCCTGCAGCAGGCCCATGCCTTCGATGTCCTCTTTGGCCAGGGGCTGCTCGATCATTTCCAGGTCAAAAGGCAGCAGCTCTTCCAGGCGGGTTTGGGCTTCGGCGCGGCTCCAACCGGCGTTGGCGTCCACGCGCAGACGGGCGTCTGGGCGGGCGGCGCGGATGGCGGCCAGGCGGGCGCGGTCGTCATCGCTGCCCAGCTTGATTTTGATGATGGGGTACCTGGCGATTTGCCGGGCCATCTGCGCCATCGCTTCGGGGGTGTCAATGGCGATGGTGAAGGAGGTCGGCTGGGGCTGGGGTTGGGGCAGACCCAACAGGCGGTAGAGGGGTTGACCCAGGCGTTTGCCCAGGCGGTCGTACAGGGCCAGATCCACGGCGCAGCGCGCGGGGGCGGGGCCGGCGCTGCCCACAAAGGCGGCAAAATCGGCCGGGTCATCCGGCAGGTCGGCCGGATTCGCGGCGGCCTGCGCCCAGTAGTCCGTCATGGCGCTGGCGTCCACGCGGTAATAGGGCGGGATGGTGCCCTCCCCCCAGCCGCTGTCGTCCTGCAGACGGATCCAATAGGCCTGGCGCTCTTCGCTGACGCCGTAAGACAGGCGAAACGGGTTGCGCAGCTTCAGGGTCAGCATTTCCCAGGTGAGTTTTGACGGCGTGCTCAATGCAATTCCCTCCCAAAATGTTGAACGGACTGATTGTGGGTGTGGTGTTAAACGGTGAAATAAATGCTAAACGGCTGAGGCAGGGGACCGGATCAGGCTTCGTTCTCTTCTTCCGGCACTTCCGCATCCCCAAAGCGCATGCGCAGGTAAGAGACGTAGCGTTCCGGGTGGACGGTGCCGTTATCCACGGCGCGCCGCACCGCGCAGCCGGTTTCGTTTTGATGGGTGCAGTCATTGTACTGGCAGTCGGCCACCAGCTCGCGCAGTTCGGGGAAATAGCCGTCCAATTCCTCCGGCTGGGTATCCCACAGGGCCAGGCTGCGCAGGCCGGGTAAATCCACCACGTATCCGCCGCCGTTGAGGGCGAACATCTCGCGCACCACGGTGGTGTGCTGCCCTTTCTGGGTGAACTGCGAAACCTCGCTCACCGCCAGGCCCAGCTCAGGCTGCACGGCGTTGAGCAGGCTGGATTTGCCCACCCCGGAAGGCCCCGCCAGGCCTGTCAGACGGCCCTGCAGCTGACTGCGCAGGGCGTCAATGCCCAGGCCCTGGGCGGCGGAGGTGTACAGCACGGGGTAGCCCACGGCCTCGTAGCGGCCAAACCACTCGCGGGCGGCGTCCATGCCCACCAGATCCACCTTGTTGGCGACGATGAAGGCGGGGATGGACTGCTTTTCGCAGATCACCAGAAAGCGGTCCAACATGCGCAGGTGGGGGGTGGGATGGGCGCAGGCAAACACCAGCCCCATCTGGTCGGCGTTGGCCACCAGAATCTGGCGGTAATCCCCGCCGGGGCGCGGATCCAGGCGTACCACGGCGCTGCGGCGCTCTTCCACCTCTTCAATCACGCCACTGCCGTCCGAGAGCAGGCTGACCTGCACGCGGTCGCCGATGGCGATGAAATCGGTGCGGTCGCGGCGGCGCTTGACCCGCCCGCGCACCTGACAGACAAAGGTTCCCTGGCCGGTTTCTACCGAGTAGAAGCCGGACTGCAAGCGCATCACTCGCCCAGGGATCCAGTCAGCTTTCATGGTTCGGGCGTCTCGGTCACTTCTTCCGGCGAGGGTGTGGGCGTATCCTGCGGGATGGGCGTGTTGGTGTAGAGCGGCGTGGCCGTTTCGGTGATCCAGTAGGAGGTCTCCCAGGGATACAGGCGCCCGGGTTTGCCGTCGTAGTACAGCTCAATCACACGCCGGAAAATGGGCGCGGCGATTTCGGAGCCTTCGCCTGAGTTTTCCGCCAGCACCACCACGGCGATATTGGGCTTATCCTCACGGGGCGAATCGGTGTAGCCCGCGAACCAGGCGTGCGGTTTGCCGCGCGGGTCCTGGGCGGTGCCGGTTTTGCCGTGCATGTTGATGTTCATGCCGATGAAGGTGCGGTAGGCCGTGCCGCGCGGGTTGGAGATCACCGAGGCCATCGCGTCCTGGATGACCTTGAGGGTTTCCGGCTTGAGGGGCAGCTTGCCGTGCTCTTTGGGGGCAAAGCTGTAGGTGGGGTTGCCGTCGGGGCCGGTGATTTTTTCCACCAGCTGCGGGGTGTAGAGCGTGCCGCCGTTGCCGATGGCGGCGATGAAATTCACCACCTGGAGCGGGGTGACGAGCATGCGCCCCTGGCCGATGGCCAACTGCACCGCGTCGCCCTCATTTTCGGGGTCGGGCAGATTGCCGGTAGATTCAGCGATCTGGTCAATGCCGGTGGCTGCGCCCAGGCCGAAGGCGCGCGCCAGCTTCGACACGTCCTGCGGGCGGTTCTGGCGGTAAAGATCGAGGCCGATGTGATAGAACCAGGGGTTGCAGGAGCGCATCAGGCCTTCGGGCAGGGTCAGCGTGCCCGAGGGGGCCACTTCTTTGGCTTTGGTCCAATCGTCAAAGACCTGCCCTTCCAGCTCGGTGAATTCGTAACCGCATTCGTAGGTGGTTTCGGGGGTGTACAGGCCGCTTTCCAGCGCGGCGGCCATGGTGATGATCTTAAACACCGAGCCCAGGGGGTAGCCGCCGCCCTGAGCGGCGCGGTTCACCAGGGGCTGAGAATCGGAGTTGAAAATATCGGTCAGGTAATAGCCGCTGTTGTAATTGCCCGGTTCGAAGGAGTTGGGGTCGAAGCTGGGCGAGGAGGCCATCGCCAGGACGCGGCCGGTATCGCGCTCCATCACCACCACCGCACCGCGGAAGCCCGCGATAGAACGCTGCACCAGATATTGAAAATCGGCGTCGAGGGTGGTGTAGAGCGACTGCGAAGGCTGCGGGTCGCTTTGGGACAGGCGCGAAAGGATTTCGCCCTGAGGGTTGACCACGTACAGGCTGGCGCCGCGCTTGCCCGCCAGGTAATCTTCACCCCATTTTTCCAGGCCGGCCATGCCGACCTTTTCATCGCCGCGGTAGCCGCGCCGCTTCCAATCTTCCAGCTCTTCTTTGGGAATGTACTGGACATAGCCGGTGACGTGGGGTGCGATGCCGCCGCGGTAATAATAGCGCGAGGTGAAGGGGTTCATCACCAGCCCGCCCAGGCCAGAGAGCACATCGTAGCGCTCCTGCACTTCCTGAGACAGGGCTTCGCCCACCGGAATGTACCAGTTGGCGCTGCGCAAAGCATCGTAAAGAATCTGAATTTCGGGGGTGGTCTTGCCGGTCAGGCGCGAGAGGGCGTCTAACAGACGGCCTTCCCGCCCATCTTCGATCTGGTTGGGGACAATCCCCAAAGCCACGGCTTCGGTCTGGGTGGCCAGGGGCTGCCCGTTGCGGTCGTAGATGTCGGCCCGGCTGGGGGTCTTCAGCTCCAGGGCCAGGCGGTTGCCGCCGCGCAGTTCGGGCAGGATCATGCCGTCTTCCCACTGCACTTTCCATTCACCGTTTTCCAGAGCCAGGGTGGCGGTCATTTCGCGGGAGATTTCGCCCATCAGGCTGGTGATGTAGGTGGCGCGGTAGGCCATCTGGGCGCTGGTGGGTTTGGTGAGGGTGGAGAGAATCTCGGTTTTCAGGCCGGTGAGGGTCAGGCTGGTGGCGGTTTCCAGGTAGCGGTTGGTGAATTCTTCCTGGGTCACGGCGTCGCGGTTGACGGTGGCCAGCATGGTGTACATGCTGCCAAAATCTTCAGCGGTCCAGGCGTCCAAAAAGGCCTGAAAAGCCGCGCGCGCGTCCGGCGCAGAGGTGATGTTGACCACGGGCGCAGGCAGGGCCGCGGTGGGGGTCACGGGGGTCTCAGTCGTGGGGGTATTCCCACCGCTGCAGGCGCTGAGCAAAAGGGTCAACAATAAAAAGTAGGCGCTCAATTTCTGGATCTTCATACAACCTCACATTTTGCCAGCCAGGACAGACTGCCACACCGGGCAGTTGTAACCCAGGTTGGACATGCAGACCGGGGGGATGGCGGCCAGGGGTTCAAGGTTTAAACGGCGCAAGGTGCGCACCAGATGGCAGAGGGGCAGGCCCATGACGCTGGCATAGCAGCCTTGCAGGGTTTCGACCGGCCGAAAGCCGGGATGCTGGATGGCGTACGCGCCGGCTTTATCAAACGGGTCGCCGGTGGCGATGTAGGCTTCGATCTCGGCATCGGTGTAGGCGCGCATGGGCACATCCGTGCAGCACAGATCTTCCAGCAGCTCGCCGCTGTGGGGCGGGCGCACCGCCAGGGCGGTGTA
>DAIOUB010000001.1:33122-38380 GCA_036751735.1 Levilinea sp.
GACCGGATTTTGCGTGACGGCAAGAACCTGGGGGGTGGGATCCTCAAGGTGGACGGTTTCATCAATCATCAAGTGGACCCGGTGTTGATGGACGCCTGCGGACAGGAATTCGCGCGGCTTTTCGCGGGGGTGGGCGCGACGCGTGTTCTGACCGCCGAAATCAGCGGGATTGCCCCAGCGGTGATGGCGGCCCGCTACCTGAACCTGCCGGTGGTGTATGCGCGCAAATCCAAACCCATCACCATGCCCAACACGGTGTATCTGACGGTGGCGCCTTCGCACACCAAAGGGCACATGGTGGAATTGATCGTCTCGCCGGAATACCTGCCGCGCGGCGAAAAAGTGCTCATCATTGACGATTTTTTGGCTTCCGGCTCGACCATTCAGGGCCTGGTGCGGCTGGTTCAGGCGGCGGGGGCCGACCTGGTGGGCATCGGCACCCTGGTGGAAAAATCCTTTGAGGGCGGGCGCGACCTGTTGGCCCCGCTGGGGGTGCCGGTGATTTCACTGGTCACCATCACCAGCATGGACAATCAGCAAATCACTTTTTTGGATGACTGACCCATGCCCGACGCGATTGCCATTCTCGACTTTGGTTCGCAATACGCCCAACTGATCGCGCGCCGCGTGCGCGAGCTGCACGTGTACTGCGAACTTTTCCCCTGGGATGCGCCCCAGGACCAGATGGAAGCCATCCAGCCGAAAGGCTACATCCTTTCGGGCGGGCCGAACTCGGTGTATGACCCGGGCGCGCCCGCCATTCCGAACTTTATCCTGGAATCGGGCCTGCCGGTGCTGGGCATTTGCTACGGCATGCAGACTCTGACCCACGCCCTGGGCGGGCGGGTGGCGGCTTCGCAGGAGCGCGAATACGGCCCGGCCGAGATTGAAACCGTGCTGCCCAACCCGCTGCTGCCCTCTGGCCGCCAACGGGTGTGGATGTCGCACGGCGACCGGATTGAATCGACCCCGGCGGGCTTTCAGGTTCTGGCGGCCAGCCCCAATTCCCCCGCGGCGGCCATGGGCGACGTGGCTGCGCGCCGCTACGGGGTGCAGTTCCACCCTGAGGTGCACCACACCCCCGGCGGTCTGGAGGTTCTGCGCAATTTTGTGGTCGGCATCTGCGGGGCGCAGCCGGATTGGACGCCCGAATCGATCATCACCCAGGCGGTGGAACGCATTCACACCCAGGCGGGCGGCCAGCGCGTGCTGACGGCCGTCTCCGGCGGCGTGGATTCCAGCGTGGCCACGGCTTTGGCGCACCGCGCTGTGGGCGAGCAGCTCACCGCCGTGTTTGTGGATAACGGCCTGCTGCGCATGGGCGAGCGCGAGCAGGTGCGGGCGGCCTTTGAAGGCACCCTGGGGCCGCGGCTGGTGGTGGTGGACGCGGCCGACACCTTTTTGCAGGCGCTGCGCGGGGTGACCGAGCCGGAGGCCAAACGCCGCATCATCGGCGAAACTTTCATCCGCGTGTTTGAGCACGAGGCGCGCAAGCTGGGCGAGGTTCCTTTCCTGGTGCAGGGCACGATTTACCCGGATGTGGTGGAATCCAGCGCGCCCGACCGCAACAAGGCCGCGCGCATCAAAACCCATCACAACGTGGGCGGTCTGCCGGAGGGTTTGACCTTCCGACTGATTGAGCCGCTGCGCTACCTGTTTAAAGATGAAGTGCGCGCCGTGGGGCAGGCCCTGGGTTTGCCTGCCGGGCTGGTCTGGCGGCAGCCTTTCCCGGGGCCGGGGCTGGCAGTGCGCTGTCTGGGTGAAGTCACCGCCGAGCGGCTGGAGATTCTGCGCCAGGCGGATGCGGTGTTCACCGATGAACTGGGTCGAGCGGGGCTTTTGAACCAAAGAGAGCGCGAAGCCGGCGGAATCGCCCAGGCTTTTGCTGTGCTGCTGCCGGTGTATTCGGTGGGTGTGATGGGCGATCAGCGTACCTATCACGAGACCGCGGCGCTGCGGGCGGTGACCACCGAAGATTTTATGACCGCCGATTGGGCGCGGCTGCCGTATGAGCTGCTGGCGCGCGTCTCCAGCCGGATCGTGAATGAGGTTAAGGGCGTGAACCGCGTGGTGTATGACGTGACCAGCAAGCCCCCCGCCACCATCGAATGGGAATGAGGCCGGCCCGCACGCAACTTTTTTGCGCCCTTCACGTATATAGTTCCAGGAGGTTCCTATGAACTACGGTGAAGTGTTACAACGCGCTTGGAAAGTGATCTGGAAGAATAAGATCCTATGGCTGTTCGGTTTCCTGGCCAGCTGCGGCAGCGGCGGCGGCGGGGGTGGTGGCGGCGGCGGTGGGGGGGGCGGCAGTTATTCCCCCAACAACGGCAATGGAATGAATCTGCCTCCGGAAATGCAGCAATTTTTTGGCCAGATGGAAAATTTCTTCGAAAATGTGCCGGTGTGGCTGCCTCTCGTCCTCATTTGCGTCACGCTGATCCTGGTGGTGGTGGTCTTTTTCGTTTCCAGCCTGGGCAAAACCGGCCTGATGCGCGGGGCCTGGCTGGCGGATGAAGGCCGTCCGCAGCTGAACCTGCGCACAGTGTGGGCTGAGCTGAAACCCTACTTCTGGCGGGTGGTTTTGCTGAACCTTTTGCTGGCGGCTGGCGGCATTGTTCTGGGGCTGGTGATCGCCTTGCCCATGATCGCAATCGCGGTGGCCACGTTGGGCATCGGCCTATTGTGCCTGTTGCCGCTCTTGTGCCTCTTGATCCCCATTTCCCTGCTGATCGGCGTGTGGGTTGAGCAGAGCATGGCGGCTTTGGTGGGCGAGAATCTGGGCGTCATTGACAGCCTGAAGCGCGGCTTCGCGGTGATCCGCAGCAACGTGACCGCCATGCTGGTGATGGGCCTGATCCTGTGGATTGGCGGCGGCCTGATTTCGCTGGTCATCGGCCTGCCAGCCCTGCTGATCCTCATCCCCATCTTTGGCGGGCTGATCGCGGGCACCTTTGAAGCCATGCGCACCGGTTTTATCGTGTCGATCGTCTTCCTGGCCCTGTACCTGCCGCTGGCCTGGCTTCTGGGCGGCGTGCTGCAAGCTTACCTCTCCAGCGCCTGGGTGATCACCTTCCGGCGGCTGACGGGGCGCGAATTTGGCGATGCAGAGGCGGCCGCGCGGCCAGACCCGGTGGAACCGCTGATGCCTGAGGTGGTGGAGCCGGAAAGCTAACCACCTTTGGTTTGAAATCTAAAAAAGAAGGGCTGCCTCTGCAAAGGCAGCCCTTTTGTGTTGTTTACAGCCTCAGGCGGGCATGTGCTGGCGCAGCACCTTCAGCATCAGCGGGTAGAGCTGCGGGTTGGCGGTGAGCAGGGCGAAGGGCGGCCGGAAGAAATCCGCCTGGCCGTCCGGCGCGGTCAGCACGCCCCCGGCCTCCTGCACAATCAGCGCGCCCGCGGCCACATCCCATGCCTTGAGCGAAAGCTCCCAATAGCCGTCCAGGCGTCCTGCGGCCACGTAGCACAGGTCTAAAGCCGCCGAGCCCAGTCGGCGCACGCCCTGGCACTGCAGCGAGAAATCCGCGAACAGCTCCAAATTCAACTGGCGCTGGCTCAGCTCGTAGGGAAAACCGGTGACCAGCAGGGCGTCAATCAGTTGATCTGCGCTGGAAACGCGGATGGGCTGGTCGTTGAGCCAGGCGCCGCGCCCGCGCTGGGCGCTGAAACATTCATCGCGCATAGGGTCATACACCACCCCCAGCTGGGTCTGGTCGCCCTCGGCGTAGGCGATGGACACGGAAAACAGCGGCACGGAATGGGCGTAGTTGACGGTTCCGTCCAGAGGGTCCACATACCAGGTATGCGGGCTGCCGCCGTTGATCTGGCCGCTTTCTTCGGCCACAATGTGGTGGCCGGGGAACTGGCTTTGGATGGCGTTCAGGATATGGGCTTCGCAGCGGTGGTCAATTTCGGTGACCAGATCCACGGGGCCTTTGTGGCCCACCTGGTGGGTTTGGCCAAAACCGGCGCGCTGAATCTCTCCGGCCTGGCGGGCGATGCGGATCAGGTCTGTCAATTGGGGTTGCATGGGGGGTCACTCCGGGTTCGGGTAAAAAGTCAGGCTGTTGGCGGGCCAACAGCCTGCGTATGGGTTTGCTGGGGGGAGGGGGGACTTACTCTTCGCCCTTCTCGAATTTCTCCATAAAGAGGGTCAGCTCCTGAAGCTCGCGCTGAATTTCCTCGCGGTCGTTGATGGCGTGCTGCAGCAGGTTTTCGAAGGCAGGTTTTTGGTCCGCAGGCAAAGTTTGCAGCAGGCGCTCGGTGCGGGCGATCTGGGTGTGCTTGTAGCGCAGCTTGCCTTCCAGCCGTTCGCGGTAGCCGCGGTAAAAATCCTCGTCTTCCAGCGGCTGGGGCAGGGTGGGCACCCCCTGGGTCAAAATTTCGGCCACGGTCAGCAGGAAATCTTCGGTGTCAATGGGCTTTTCGATGAAGCGCACGCCCCCCAGGCTGAGGGCAAAGCGCTTATCTTCGGCGGTGATGTAGGTGGCCGAGACAAAGATGAGCGGGATGGCGCTGGTGAGCGGATTCTTGCGCAGGTTGTGCGCCAGGGCATAGCCGTCCATCTTCGGCATGAGGATATCCGTGATGATCAGGGCCGGGCGCTCATGGGCGATTTTTTCCAGGGCTTCCTGCCCATTGTTGGCGGTGATCACCGGATAACCCTTAAAGCGCAGGGTGACTTCCAGAAGTTCCTGAACGTTGGGAACGTCTTCTACAATTAAGATGGGGCCGTAGGGGATGCTCATGTTTTAGATTTTACGAGGGAAGGGGAGGAAAGGCAAGACTGAGAAGCGCAAATTAGCTTACAGTTCCTCAACAATTCAACGCGCACGCGCCGCCGCCCATTCCAGCAAATGGTGGAGGCCCAGGGCGGTGCACATCAGCCCCAACAGCACCGGAAAGAGGTAATAGCGGCCCCAGTTCAGCGGGCTGAAGCAGGCCGCCGCCACCAGCGGGCCCAGCACCCCCAGCAGACCCAGGCGCACAGCCAGGGCTGCGGTGCTTTCACCGGCTTTGCGGCCGAAAAGACCGCGCAGCAGCCCGGCAGCCCCCACGGCGGTGAGCGCGCCGTTCAGCAGCACCGCCCCAGGGAAGCGGAAAGCGGCGTCGCTGGAGAAGACATGCACGGCTGCCGCGCCGATTTGCTCCAGGGGGGTAGTGAGGGTGTCCTGCGGGAAACCTTCGGTCTGCACCTGCATTTCCTGCAACCGGAATTTGTACATGCGCCCCAGGCGGGTGAGGGGGTCGCTGTGCAG
>DAIOUB010000001.1:38480-39958 GCA_036751735.1 Levilinea sp.
AAGAGCAGGGGGGCTTCCCCCAGGGCGCGCAGGGTGGTCTCGCGCAGGTAGGTGCTGGTCAGCAGCAGGCCAGCCAGGGCGTAGGCCCCCAGCCGTCCGCTGAGCGCGCCGGCCAGGGCGAAGAGCAGCCCCACGCTGAAGGCCGTCAGCAGCACCATCGGCAGGCGCGACCAAAACAGCAGCCGCGGGGTGGGCATTTTGCCCGCCTCGATGTTGCCCTGCACGTCTAAAGCCCAATTCCAGGGTGTGTTCAGGTCGCGCACGGCGTAACCGCCCGCGCGGCGGCCGATGGCGATGAGATAGCGGGCAGCGGGGGGTTGGGTGAGGGTCCAATAGGTTTCCTGCCAACCCCAAACCGCGTGCCAGGCTTCCGGCGGGAATTCACCTTGAATGAAGGCTTCGTAAAACTGGCTGGTGGCGATCCAATCGCTTTCATCGGGGGTGTGCAGGATGTTCGGCAGGTGGAAAAAGAACACCGCCGCTGCCAGAAGCGTGACCAGGCACAGCTCCAGTGCGCCGGGTTTTCGGGTGAGCACACCGCGGATTCGTTCCCCCATGACGGCTCAGCACTCCCCGCGCATTTCGGCGGCCAGCTGACGGTAATATCCGTCCATGTAGGCGGTGCGCGCCTGGGCCAGGGCCCGCGCGCTGGGGGTGAACAGGCGGCTTTCCACGTTGCGCAGCTTGAACAAATACTCGTGGTAGGAGCTGTGCGCTTCGCCGGGGAGTTTTTCGCCGGTCTGCAAAAATTGCTCGGAGGGCTGCGCGTAGATGGGCTGCCCGGCCAGCACGGCAAAGCCGATGGTGCGAGCCACGCCGATGGCGCCCAGCACGTCCAGCTTGTCGGCGTCAAAGATCACTTTGGCTTCGATGCTTTGGGGCGGTTCGCGGTCGTCGCGGTAGCGGTGGGCGCGGATGCAGTGCTGCACGGCGGCGATGCGCTCGGCAGGCCAGCCCTCCGCGGCCAGCACCTCGGCGGCAAATTCGGCCGAGGCCAGGTGATGTTCCTGACGTCCGCTGCCGTTGGGCGAGGCCCCGCGGGAATCGTGCAGCAGGGCGGCGGCGTGGACGATGTCCACATCCGCGCCTTCCAGGTGCGCCAGCCGTTCCGAGAGGGTGTACACGCGCAGGACGTGTTCAAAATCGTGGACGGCGTCGGCGCTTTGATACCATTCGCGCGCCTGTTCAATGCTGGGCATGCGGCCCTCCTATGCGGGCAGGATCTGCCCGCGCTTGATCACGGTTTGCACCAGATTGGTGCCGAAGCGGTAGCCCAGATGGCGGTAGTCATCCACCGACAGCACCAGCAGATCGGCCTGTTTGCCCAGCTCCAGCGAACCCACGCGCTCGGCGCGGCCCACGGCAGCAGCGGCGTTGATGGTGGCGGCGGCCACGGCCTGAGCGGGGGTCAGGCGCAGATAGCGGCAGGCCAGGGCGATGACGAACTGCATGCTCTCGCACCAGGCGGTGCCGGGGTT
>DAIOUB010000001.1:40058-45744 GCA_036751735.1 Levilinea sp.
GCGGTGAGGATTTGGCGCGACTGCTCCAGGCTGAAGGCGCCGGTCTCGCAGAACACGTCCACATAGGGCAGGGGGCGCTGGCCGCCGTGGGCCTGCCACCAGGCGTGCAGGGCGGGCAGCATTTCGGTCACCACCAGGTCGGTGAAGGCCTGCGGGTTGTCTTTGGTTTCCTGCGGGATAGCGTGTGCGCCCAGGAAGGTGGGCACCAGCTCCAGCCCGCCTTCGGCGTCCAATTCCAAAAGCACCTGCATCTGGTGCAGTTCAGATTGGGTTTCCAGGCCGTAGCCGGTTTTGGCCTCGGCGGTGGTGGTGCCGTGGCGCAGCAGGCTGTGCATGCGTGCGCGGGTCTGGTCTTTGAGGGTTTCCAGGCTGGCCTGGCGCGTGGCGCGCACGGTGGAGACGATCCCGCCGCCCGCCGCCATGATCTCCAGATAGGTTTTGCCCTCCAGCCGCATTTCAAATTCGGCGGCGCGGTCCCCGGCCCATACCAGATGGGTGTGGGGGTCCACAAAGCCGGGCATCACCACCTTGCCGCCCGCGTCCAGAGACGGCTCATCGGGGAAATCGGCGCGCAGCTCGGCGGTGGAACCCACAGCGGCAATTTTCCCGCCGCGGACCAGCACCGCCCCGTTGGGGATGATCCCCAGCCGGCCGAGTTCGCGGCCGCGTTGGGGGCCGCCCGTCAGGGTGATGAGTTGAGAAGCGGAGTGAATCAGCATGGTTCCTCGCAGGTCAAGCCGGATCGGAAGGGGTGGGCTGTTTGGCGACGTGCACCAGGCCCAGCAGCAGAAAAGCGGCCAGGTTAAACAGCAGCGCGGCAGCGCCGTTGCTCCAGAAGCCGAAATCGTACAGCTGCGGCGCGATCAGCGTGCCGATGGCGCGCCCCAGCGAAAAGATGGCGATGTTGAGGCCCAGCAGGGTGGCGCGGGCCGAGGGCAGGATCTCGCTCATCAGGGGCAGCGAGCTGACCAGGGTGAATTCGAAGCTGAGGTAAAAGAAGAACAGACCCGCCAAAGCCCCCCACAGGCTGCCGCTGAGCCAGGGCAGGGCCAGGGCAAACAGGCTGTTGGCCGCCAGACCGATGCGGATGGCGCGCGCCTTGCCCAGCCGGTCGACAATCAGGGCGGTGATGCCCTCGCCGCTCAGCTCGGACAGGCCGATGACCACTGAGGCGGCGCTGAGGGCGGCAATTTGCAGGCCAAAGGTGTCTTCCATCCACACGCCGAACATCAGGTTGACCACTTCGTTGGCGGCGGTGAAGCACAGGCCCATGCCCAGCCCCGCCAGCGCCGCCGGGCTGCGCAGCACCACACCCAGGTTGGCCAGGGGGTTGTGGACGGTGCCGCGCTGGGGGCGGTCTTGGGGCACCACCCGCGCCAGGGCGATCAGCGCAACCAGGCCGAGGCCCGCCAGCACCGGAAAGGGCGACTGCCAGCCGTAGCGGGCGATGAGAAAGCCCACGGCGGGGATGCCCAGGATGAAAGACAGCGACCAGCCGAATTCCACCACGGCCATGGTGCGCCCGCGCTGTTCATAGCTGACCTGATCGCCGATGTAGGCCTGCATGGAGGAGATCACCAGGAACATGCCCAGCAGCGACAGGCTCAGCCCAGGGAAGAGGGCCTCATAGCGCGGGAAGAGCACCAGAATGCCGGCCCCCACCACGAAGATGCCCAGGCCGGTGAGCATGCCCACCCGCCGCCCAAAGCGGTCGGCCAGGGGGGAGAGGAAGGGGTTGAACATGCCCATAAACTGGCGCACAGTGAGGGCCAGGGAGACCTGATCCACGGTGACGCCCAGACCGCGCGCGAACACGGCCAGGAAGGGGTACATCATGCGCACGGCGGTGTTCAGCAGGGTGCGGATGAAAGTGAAGAGGATCAGTTGAACGCGAAAGGAAGAGGGCTTCATGGGGTGCGCTTTCGGGCGGCTTGCCGCCAAAGGAAGGCTACCTGGACGGCCAGAACCAGGGTCAGAACCAATAGGAGGATAAAGAAGAACTGAATGCGGGTTGAATCGGATTGGGCGATGGGGGCGTCGGGGTGCAGGATGTTTTGCAGACCGCCTAACGACCACCATAAGGCCGCGCCGAAGCCCACATTGGCTGCCGAGGACAGCCAGGGAACGGAGGCCAGCCACAGGCCCACTTGCAGCAGCAGCCCCACCACGCCGAAGGTGAACGGCACCCGCCAGCGGGGCTCATCCAGGTACAGCCCGCCCCAGGTGAGCTGCATCACCAGCAGAGCCATAGGCAGATAGGTCAGCCAAAAGGTCAGGCCGGTGTGCGCCAGGGCCTGAGACCAGCGGTGCATCTCTGGCCGGCGCAGCAGCAGCCCTGCTGCCCCCGCCAGGGCGGCGGCCCCAAAGACGATCTTGCCGACCCACACCCAGGCCCCGTGCACCATGATTAGGCGCAGATTTGCGCCCAGCGAGCGCTCTTCGGGGGCCAAAAAGGCGGTGAGGGCGATGAGCCCCAGGGTCAACGCCAGGACCAGCCATTGCCATTGGGTGGAACGGGAAGGGGGAACGGACACTCTGCCTCCGCGCGGTTTTTTTAGATAGGGTTAGGGCTTATTGTACCCTAGAAAAAAACGGGCTGCCCGTTCGAATTCGAACAGACAGCCGCGCGGCAGTGCTGAGTGAAAGACTAATCTTGATCGGACGGCTGAGGCCGGTCGGGCAGGTTGGGCACGTACAGATAGCGCCCGTCATAGGCGTTCACCCACCCCAGGCTCAGCAATTGGCCGATTTCCGCTTCTGAAATGGTGTGGCTGATCTCATGCGGGTCCACGGCCACGAACAGGCCGTCATCCACCGCCTGAAAACAGCCGTCCCCCCAGTCAATCACCACTTGACCGTGCTTTAAAACCACAACCCACTGACGATCTACCGGTGTTCCAGAGACCATGTGTTATCCCCCCCTTTTTTTGGAATACGGATTTCGGTTTAGGCGCCCTGTTTGGGCAGGATCTGGGCAAAGGTGGTGCTGCGCAGGCGGTTGACCAGCTCGGCCTGGGTGTCGCACCACAGGGGGCGCAGCAGGCAGCTGGGGCCAAAGGGGCAGTTTTCTGGGTTGTCGGTGCACTCGTTCAACGCAATCGGACCGTCAATAGCTTCCACCACTTCCAAAACGGAAATTTCTTCTGGCGAGCGAGCCAGCGAAACGCCCCCGCGCGCACCGCGGGAGGTGTGAATTAACCCGGCGATGGAGAGTTGGGAGATGATTTTGGCAAGAAACGAGGGGGGGATGCGTTGATCACCAGCGATCTGGCTGGTGGAGGCGCGGCGGTTCGGTTCCATCTGGGCGAGGTAAATCATCGCCCGTAACGCATAATCGGCCTGCCGTGTGATTTGCATATCAATAATCCTTCATTCAGAAAATCAGGTCTTATTTATCTAGATTTTAAGTTTATTATATTCCAGAATTTCCGGCAAGTGTAATATATCATGCCAAAAGATGACAGATTACGTCATAAAACTTTCGGCTGCGCGGCAGCCTTTCCTTTTTGGAAATCCGGCCAAGTGCTTTTGCGCACCCAGCGGCGCCCGCTTCGCCCATCGGGATCAAGACGTCTGTTCATATCCCTGCGCCTAAAAATACCATCGGTTTCCTGGTTTGCATAGAGCCGTACCCCGTGGGATTTCAGAGCGCCCCTCTGGTATAATCGCGACATGGATGAATACCGCTTCTTTTACCCCATTCAAGTGCGTTACGGCGATATTGACGCGCAGTGGCATGTGAACCATGCCCACACGGTGACCTTTATCGAGCAGTCGCGCTTTGCGTATCTGATGGCTTTGGGCCTGTTTGACGGCAAGAACTATTTCGAAGTGGGGGTGATCGTGGCGGATCTGCACGTCAGCTACCTGGCCCCCATCGAAATTCAGCAAAATGTGCGCGTGGGGGTGCGTATGGCGCGCATCGGATCGAAGAGCATGACCCTGGAATACCTGGTGGAAGACGCCGCCAGCGGTCAGGCCCTGGCCAGAGCCGAGACGGTGATGGTGGCCTATGATTACCACTCCCGCCAAAGCATCCCCGTGCCCGCTCGTTGGCGCGAGATCATCTCTGCCCATGAGGGGCGCACCTTCTAATCGTTTTCGTTGAGGACGGCATGACACTCCCTAACCTTGCTACAGAAAAAATGATTGAGTTCCTGTGCGGGCTGCTGAACACCCCCAGCCCCACCGGAATGGCAGACGCGGGCATTGCCTTCACCGAGCAGGCTCTGGCGGCTGTGCCCGGCATCAGCATGCGGCGCACGCGCAAGGGCGCCCTGGTGGCGGTGATTCCGGGCCAGCGCAGCGACGCCCCGCGCGCCCTGACCGCCCACTGCGACACCCTGGGCGGGATGGTGAAAGAGATCAAGCCCAACGGCCGCCTGAAGCTGACCCAGATCGGCGGGTTTGCCTGGAACACAGTTGAAAATGAAGGCTGCACCATCTTCACCGCCAGCGGCAAAACCGTGCGCGGCAGTCTGCTGGTGAACACGGCCTCGGCGCATGTGTACCGCATGGCCGTGACTGAGACCAAACGCGAGGACGCCAACATGGAAGTGCGCCTGGATGCGCGCACCACCAACGCGGAGGAGACGCGCGCCCTGGGCATTCAGGTGGGCGATTTTGTGGCCTTTGACCCGCGGGTAGAGGTGGTTAACGGTTTTGTGCGCTCGCGCCATCTGGATGACAAGGCCTGCGTGGCCTGTGTGGTGGCGGCGGTGCAGGCCCTGGCGGACGCGGGGCTGAAGCCGGTGCAGACCACCTACCTTCATATCAGCAATTATGAAGAGGTCGGCCACGGGGCTTCGGCGGGCATCCCCGACGAAGTGACCGAGCTGCTGACGGTGGACATGGCCGCGGTGGGCGATGGGCAGACCTCCAACGAATATCAGACCTCGCTGTGCGTCAAAGATTCGGGCGGGCCGTATCATCACGGCTTCAGCAACCGCCTGCGCCAGCTGGCGGATGAGCACCAGATCCCCTACGTGGTGGACGTGTACCCCTTCTACGGCTCGGACGGCGAGGCCTTTTGGCGCGCGGGCGGGGACGTGGCCGTGGCCCTGATCGGCCCCGGCGTGGACGCCTCGCACGGTTACGAACGCACCCACACCGACGCGCTGGAAGCCACCGCGCGCTGGGTGATGGCCTACCTTTTGGGCGAATAAGAGGCCGGACATGCCGCTGACCGAAGGGGAGCTTTTGGCGTATTTGCAGGCCCAGGGCCTGACCTATAGCTACACGGCTCACCCGCCGGTCTACACCTGCGAACAGGCGGACCAATTTCACCCGCCGCAGCCCGGGGTTCACACCAAGAACCTGTTCCTGAGCGGCGGCGGGCGCTTTTTCCTGGCTACCACCGCCTGCGCCAAGCGGCTGGACTTGAAAGCCCTGGCGCAGACCCTGGACGTGGGCAAGCTGCACTTTGCCAGCCCCGAACAGCTCTGGGAATGTTTAGGCGTCACCCCCGGCGCGGTGACGCTGCTGGCGGTCATCCACGACACGCAGAATCAGGTGGAAGTGCTGATGGACGCGGACATTTGGGAGGGGCAGGCCTTCTTCTGCCACCCCCTGGTGAACACGGCCACCCTGGTTCTGCCGCGCGCCGATTTACTGCGCTTTTTTGCGCTGACCCAACACCCCCCGCGGGTGGTGGCCATGCCGGAGCGGGGCGGAGCGTGAGGAAGGC
>DAIOUB010000001.1:45844-82121 GCA_036751735.1 Levilinea sp.
CAACACCCCCCGCGGGTGGTGGCCATGCCGGAGCGGGGCGGAGCGTGAGGAAGGCAAGATGAAGGCTGCTGCGGATTTTTTCAGCGCATTTTTTCGGCAAGACGCCGAAACCCGCCTGCCTGCGGCCGTCCGCTGGGGGTTCCTGACGGCTTTGTTCCTGTTGGGGGCGGCTTTTTGGGCCGCCTTCCTCAATTTTGGGGCGGGGCCGTGGGAGTATCACGACTGGGCCGAGGTGAACCTGCCGCGGCTGGCCTTTGTGCAAGACGCCGTGCGCACCGGGCAGCTGCCGCTGCACATGCCCGACAGCAGCGCCCTGCGCGGCCTGACCGACCGGTTTCAGGCTTTGCCGGATGTGATCCTTTCGCCGCAATTGCTTTTGCTGGGGGTCATGCCTTTGGGGGTTTTCATCCTGGTGAACTGGCTGCTGCTGTATGCCGCGGGGTTTGCCGGGCTGCTGGCCCTGCGCCGGCAGGAACGTCTTTCGTTGGGGGTGTTTACCAGCCTGTTCCTGCTGCTGAATTTTAACGGCCATCTGGCCGCGCATCTGGGGGTGGGGCACGTCACCTGGGGCGGCACCTTCTTATTCCCCTGGCTGGCCCTGTTGATTCTGCGTCTGCTGGCGGGGGACACCACCTGGCGCTGGGCGGCGCAGACGGCGGCCCTGCTGTTCCTGATCTTCCTGCAAGGCTCGTTTCACCAGTACGTGTGGGCGCTGATGTTCCTGGGGATTCTGGGGCTGGCGGCCTGGCGAAAGGCCTGGGCGGTGCTGCGGGCGCTGGTGTTTGCCAATTTGCTCAGCATGGTGCGCCTGCTGCCGCCCACCTTGCTGCTGGGGGCCTTTGACACCGATTTCTACGGCGGCTACCCCTCGCTGGGCGCGGCGGCGCGTTCTTTGCTTCAGCCGCGCGCCCCCGCCGATTCGCTGCCCTTTGCCAATTTCTACTCGCCGCTGGGCTACTGGGAATTTAACCTGTACCTGGGTTGGCTGGGGCTGGCCCTGGTGGGGGTGGGGCTGGCAGCCTGGGCCTGGCAGCAGATTCGCGCGCGCCGGCTTTCGCCGCTGTGGGCTCCGCTGGGGGTGCTGGCGCTGCTCTCGGTGGGCAGCCTGTACCAACCCTTCGCCGGGCTGCCCATCCCGCTGCTGAACGCGGAGCGCGTCTCCTCGCGCATGCTGATTTTGCCGGTGATGATGGCCTGCATTTTGGGTGGGGCGGCTTTGCAGCGTCTGTTGGACGGGCGGCAGCGGGCGGGCTGGGGGGCGCTGCTTTTGGGGGTGAACGCACTGTTGGGGGTGGATTTGCTGCGGCAGGCTTACGCCTGGCGGGTGACGGCGGCCGCGGCGGTGTTTCCGTTGACGCCGGTGGATGTGACCATTAAGACCGTGGCCAACCACGCCGATCCGCCCTATACTGCCTTGCTGCTGGCTGGACTGGGGGTCACAACCGCGGCAGCGCTGGCCTTGGCGTTTTTCGTGCGGCGCGAAGCGCGGCGAAAAGCCCGGAATAATTAATAAAACTCTTATCAAAAACCTATACAATCGCCCCTTCGGGTGAGTGCAAAGCCCCCTAAACTCTGGTAGAATCCCCATTAAGGTTAAAAGAGTTTCGCGGAAGGGTTTCTTTTATTGGTTCCCTTCCCGTTCGAGCCAACCGCCAGGGTGTGCGGCGGATTGGGGACGATTAGGAGGATGACACCGTGGCTGGTATGGAGCGTTTTACACAACGCGCGCGCCGTGTTCTGAGCCTGGCTCACCAGGAAGCCGAGCGGCTGCGCCAAAATTCAATTGATACCGAGCATTTGCTCGTCGGCCTGAGCCTGGAAGACGGCGGGATTGCCGGACGCGTGCTGCGCGATTTGGGCCTGGAGCCGGATCGTATTCAACAAATGGTGGAGCGCATCAGCGGCTTTGGGCAGGAAGTCACCGGCAAAATTGACCTCACGGCTGGCGTTCAGCAGGTGCTGGAATTTGCCATCGAAGAAGCCCGCCGCATGGGCCACCATTACATCGGCACCGAACATCTGCTGCTGGGCCTGGTGCGCTCCACCGAGGGCAACGCCCCCGAAGTGCTGCGCAAACTGGGCGTGACCCCTGAGCAAATTCGCCGCCAAACCCGCCGCGTGCTGCAAGAGAGCAGCACCTCTCCGGCGGGCGGGCCGACTGCGCCCGCTAAACCCGCGGGTAAGGGCGAAAAAGAGAAGGATAAAGAAAGCAAGACCCCCCTGGTGGATCAGCTGGCGGTGGATTTGACCAGCCGCGCCGAAGAAGGCAAGCTGGACCCTGTCATCGGGCGGCAGATGGAAATTGAGCGCGTCATTCAGATTTTGGCGCGGCGCAACAAGAACAACCCGGCCCTGATTGGTGAGCCGGGTGTGGGCAAAACGGCCATCGTGGAAGGCCTGGCCCAGCGCATCATCGAAGGCGATGTGCCGGCCCTGCTGCTGGACAAGCGCGTTTTGCAGTTGGACGTGGGTTCGCTGGTGGCGGGCACCATGTACCGCGGCCAGTTTGAAGAGCGCCTGAAGCGCGTGATTGACGAACTGAAGAGCACCGGCGCCATCCTGTTCATTGATGAGGTGCACATGCTGGTGGGGGCGGGCGCGGCCGGCTCCTCGGTGGACGCGGCCAACATTCTTAAACCGGCCCTCTCGCGCGGTGAGCTGCAAGTCATCGGCGCCACCACCCTGGATGAGTACCGCAAGCACATCGAAAGCGACGCGGCTTTGGAACGCCGCTTCCAGCCGATTGTAGTCAACGAACCTACGCTGGATGAGACCATCCAGATTCTGCGCGGCATCCGCAGCGCTTACGAAGAGCACCACCGCCTGAACATCTCAGACGAGGCCATTGAAGCGGCGGTGCGCCTGTCTTCGCGCTATGTCACCGAGCGCTTCCTGCCGGACAAGGCCATTGATCTGGTGGATGAGGCCTCTTCGCGGGTGCGCATGTACAAAAGCCCGGCGGCCCAGGCCACCAAAAAATTGATGGGCGATCTGCGCAATGTGCGCCAAAACCGCGCCCTGGCCCTGGAAGACGGCCGCTCGGACGAAGTGGTGGCCCTGCAGGAACGGGAATCGGAACTGACCCAGGAACTGGACGAAATGCGCACCGCCTGGGACCGCAGCAGCAGCCCGGTGGTCACCGCGGACGATATCGCCGAGGTGGTCTCCATGTGGACGGGCGTGCCGGTGATGCAGATGGCGCAGGAAGAATCAGCCCGACTGCTGACCATGGAAGAAGATCTGCGCAAGCACATCATCGGCCAGGAAGAAGCCGTGATCAACATCTCCAAGGCGGTGCGGCGGGCGCGTTCCGGGTTGAAAGACCCGCGGCGGCCGATCGGCTCGTTTGTGTTCCTCGGCCCCACGGGCGTGGGCAAGACCGAACTGACCAAGGCGCTGGCGCGCTTCCTGTTTGGCAGCGAAGAAGCCCTGATCCAACTGGATATGTCGGAATTCATGGAGCGCCACACGGTCAGCCGTCTGGTGGGCGCGCCTCCGGGATATGTGGGCTATGATGACGCCGGGCAGTTGACCGAAGCCATTCGCCGCCGCCCCTATTCCATCGTGGTCTTCGACGAGATCGAAAAGGCCCACCCCGAAGCGCACAATATGCTGCTTCAGATCATGGAAGAGGGACATCTCTCGGACGCCAAGGGTCACAAGGTGGACTTCCGCAACGCCATCATCGTGATGACCTCCAACATCGGCGCGGACATGATCAAGCGCCAGTCCTCCCTGGGCTTTAATTTCATCCGCGACGAGGCCCAGGAAGAGCAGGAGGCCTACGACGAAATGCGCAAGAAGCTGCTCGATTCGCTCAAGCGCGTCTTCCGGCCGGAGTTCATCAACCGCCTG
Source organism: Levilinea sp. (assembly GCA_036751735.1). GTDB lineage: Bacteria > Chloroflexota > Anaerolineae > Anaerolineales > Anaerolineaceae > Levilinea. The sequence goes on from DAIOUB010000001.1 coordinate 49,700, forward strand.
GACGGCGTGGTGGTCTTCCGCGCGCTCACCCGCTCCGACATCCGCCAGATTGTGCGGCTGGAGCTGGACAAGGTGGCGCAGCGCCTGGAGGAATACGAAATTCGCCTGCAGGCCAGCGAAGCGGCTTTGGAGCTGCTGGCCAACGAAGGTTACGACCCCGAAATGGGGGCGCGCCCCTTGCGCCGCGTGATCCAGAACAAGGTGGAAGACCGCCTTTCGGATGCCCTCCTGGCCAAGGAGTTTGTGGCGGGCGACACGATTTTGATTGATTTGAACGAAGACCGCGAGGTGGTCTTGCAGCGCGAAACCGAAGCCGAGCCTTTGGCCAGCGCGTAAGCGGCACATTTACACGGGCTGTCCAGCAGGCAAGGGGCAGCCCGTGTTCTTTTTTTCCTGGGAAGAGCGAAGGGGAGCATGGCAAAAACACAAACCCGGTACGTGTGTCAACAGTGCGGGCGGATTTCACCGCGGGAAATGGGGCGCTGCCCCTCGTGCGGCAGTTACGGCACGATGGTCGAAGAAATTGTGTCCACAGCGCCCGCTGCCGCGGCCAGCCGCGCGCGCGGCCTGAGCAGCGCCCATTCACAGCCGCGCCGCCTGGGCGAGATTGAAGGCAACGCCGAAGACCGCCTGCCGCTGGCCATGCAGGAATTTGCGCGGGTGCTGGGCGGCGGCATCGTCCCCGGCTCCATCGTGCTGGTGGGGGGCGACCCCGGCATTGGCAAATCTACCCTCACGCTGCAAATGGCGATGGAGATGTCTCGCCAGTACAAGGTGCTGTACGTTTCCGGCGAAGAATCGGAGCGGCAAATCAAAATGCGCGCGGTGCGCCTACTGCAGCCGGAGGGTGAAGGCGACCCCGCCCTGCCCGAAGACCTGTACCTGGTGACCGAGACCAACCTGGATGTGATTTTGCAGCATGTGGCGGCGGTGCAGCCGGACCTGCTGATTGTGGATTCGATCCAGACCGTGTACCTGCCGGAACTGGAATCCAGCGCCGGGTCGGTGACCCAGGTGCGCGAATGCTCTTCGCGCCTGCGCGAGCTGGCCAAATCGGGCGGGATGGCCGTGTTTGTGATTGGGCATGTGACCAAAGAGGGCGTCATCGCCGGGCCGCGGGTGTTGGAACACATTGTGGATACGGTGCTGTACCTGGAAGGCGACCGCTTTTTGTCCTTCCGGCTGCTGCGCTCGGTGAAAAACCGCTTTGGGGCCACCTCGGAGGTGGGCGTGTTTGAGATGGGGGAGCGCGGCATGGTGGAAGTGCCCAACCCCTCGGAGGCTTTTCTGGCCGAGCGGCTGGCTTCGGCGGCGGGTTCAGCCATCACGGTGATGATGGAAGGCACGCGCCCGCTGCTGGTGGAAATTCAGGGCCTCACCAGCCCCACCAATTTTGGCAACCCGCGGCGCACGCCCAACGGCATGGACATGAACCGCCTGCTGCTGGTGACGGCGGTGCTGACGCGGCGCATGGGGGTACGGCTGGGCGAGCAGGATGTGTTTGTCAACGTGGTGGGCGGCCTGCGCATCAGCGAGCCGGCTTCAGACCTGGCGGTGGCGGCGGCGATTTTCTCCTCGCTGCGCGACCAGCCGGTGCGGGCAGACGCGGTGCTGTTGGGCGAGGTGGGGCTTTCGGGCGAGCTGCGCTGGGTGGGGCAGATGAACCAGCGCCTGCGCGAGGCGGCCAAGCTGGGCTTTAAGACGGCCATCATCCCCCGCCGCGTACGCCGCTCGGAGCCGCTGCCGGAGGGGATGCAAATTTTGGAGGCGCGTTCGCTGCGCGACGCCATTCAGCAGGCCCTGGTGGCCGAGGAAGGCGGGCACACCCGTGGGTAAGCCGATGATCCGCGCGCGCATTCAACTGGCCCTGATCCACATGGCGGTGGCCATGACCCTGGTGCCCATCAACAGCACCCTCAACCGGGTGATGATCAAAGAGCTGGCCCTCTCGGCCACGCTGGTTTCGATCCTGGCCTCGCTCCCCTATATCTTCTCGCCCATCCAGGTGTGGATTGGCTCCTATTCCGACCGCCACCCGCTGTGGGGCTGGCGGCGCACGCCCTACATTGCCCTGGGGCTGCTGCTGTGCGCGGGCGGGGTGATGTTGGCCCCCCAGGCGGTGTATCACCTGGCGGATTGGGGCTGGTGGGGATACGTGCTCAGCTTTGGGGTGTTTGCGGCCTGGGGCATGGGCTTCAACGTGGCCTCGGTGTCTTACCTTTCGCTGGCCTCGGAGCTTTCGGGCGAGAAAGGCCGTTCGCGCACGGTTTCGGTGATGTGGTTTGTGATGATCACCGGCATCATCCTCACGGCGGCGACCCTCAGCCGCCTGCTGCGCGAATATTCCCCCCAGCAGCTGCAAATTGCCTTTGAATGGGTGGCGCTGGCGGCGCTGGCCCTGGGGCTGCTGGGTCTGGTGGGCTTAGAGCCGCGTCAGACGGCGCGCTCCGAAGGCCCCGCGCCCAGCCGCACGGGCTGGAACAGCCTGCTGCGCGGGGTGCTGCGCAGTCCGCAGGCGCGCCACTTCTTTTTCTATCTGATTGTGCTGCTGGCGGCGATTTTGGGCCAGGATGTGCTTTTGGAGCCGTTTGGCGGCGAGGCCTTTGGCCTGTCGGTGTCGGCCACCACGCGCATCACTTCGATTTGGGGCGGCACCTTTCTGATCGCCCTGCTGGCGGCGGGCTTTTTTGAGCGCCGCCTGGGCAAGCTGCGCCTGGCCAAAGTCAGCGCGTGGGTGGCGGCGGCCGGCTTTGCGCTGATTGTGGGCAGCGGGCTGGTGCATCAGAGCGGTGTGTTTTACACCGGGGTGGTGATCTTGGGCTTTGGCACCGGCCTGTCCACCGTGGCCAATCTCTCGCTGATGTTTGACATGACCACCCATCAGGTGGGACTGTTCATCGGCGCGTGGGGGGTGGCGGACGCACTGGCGCGCGGGGTGGGTACGCTGATGAGCGGGGTGGTGCGGGATGTGGTTTCAGCGGCGTTGGGTCAGGTTTTGGCGGGCTATCTGGTGGTCTTCAGCCTGCAAGGGCTGATGCTGCTGGTCTCGTGGTGGATGCTGGGGCGGGTGGATGTGCAGCTTTTCCGCGAACAGACCGAGCTGAGCATCGGCGAGCGCGCCGCCCTGGTGAACGAAGCTTCTTAACCGAAAGGATTGCATCTATGTTCTCAGCCATTTTTCAGCGCGGCGCTGTGCTGCGCACCCGGCGCAATCACGCCCTGGAACACGCGACGTTACAAATCTTAGCCCGCAGGAACCCCCACCGTTCGCTGGCGGGGTATTCGGACCCCGGCGGGTTTTGGGTGGTGGGGAACACCGACCCGATCGAACTGGAAGAGGCGATCGAAGAAGCGCTCAAGCGTCTGCGCGGCGGCGAGCGCGCCCTGGCGGTGCACCCGCACTGCGGCACCAACTTCGCGGTGTCGGGCCTGGCGGCGGGGGCGGCCGCCTGGCTGGCCATGCTGGGCGCGGACGGCGGTTTCCGACGCAAGCTGGATCGTTTGCCCACGGCTGTGACCCTGGCGACCCTGGCGTTGATCGCCGCCCAGCCCTTAGGCCCGGCGCTGCAGGCGCGCGTGACCACCGAAGCCGACCTGGGCGCGTTGCAGGTGACGGAGATTAACCAATACGTGCGCGGCCAGGTGGTGACCCACCGGGTGAAAACCCGCGGCGGCTGAGTTCTGCCGTATAATTTCTGAAACCCCAGTTTTTTCGGAGCGCCTCTTTTGACCTCGGTTCAGGTTTGGATTCTGCACGGTGATGATGAAATCGCCATCCGCCACGCGGTGGATGGGCTGCTGGCCCCGTTAAACGCTTCCGGCATGCTGGACCTGAACTTGACCCGCCTGGATGGGCGGCAGGCCAGCGAAGATGAGCTGCGCGGGGCCGCGGGCGCCATCCCCTTTTTATCCGAATTTCGCATGGTGGTGCTGAGCCACCCGCTGGCGCGCCTGGCCGATAAAAAAGCGCGGGAGCGTTTCCTGGCATGGCTGGATGGGCTGCCGTCCACCACGCGCCTGGTGATGACCCTGGACGACCAGTTGAAGCTTAAGAAAAAAGACAACCAGTTCGTTTGGGAATGGGAGACGCTGCAAGAGAAACATTGGCTGAGCGAATGGGCGCGGCGCGACCCCAAGGCGCGCAAGATGGAAGGCTACAGCCTGCCCAAACCGGAAGAGATGCCGGGCTGGATTGTGAAAAAGGCGCGCGATTTTGGGGGCGAATTCAGCCCCGACGCGGCTCAGGTGCTGGCCGGGCACACCGGCAGCGATACGCGCTGGGCGGAGCTGGAAATTGAAAAGCTGCTCACCTATGTGGACCGCGGCCGGGCGGTGAGCGTGGAGGATGTGGAGACGCTGACAGCCCCCGGCACGCAGGCCACCGTGTTTCAACTGGTGGACGCGCTGGCAGAGGGCAGCGCGCGCAAGGCCCAGCGCATTTTGCATCAGCTCCTGGCCGAGGAAGACGCTATGGCCCTGTTTGGCATGATCATCCGCCAATACCGCCTGCTGATTTTGGCGCGGGAGCTGCTGGACGACGGCATCAGCCAGCCGGATGAGGCCGCGCGGCGCTGCGGTGAACCGCCCTTTGTGATGAAGAAAGCTTTTCCGCAGGCGCGGCGCTACAGCCTGGAGCAGTTGAAAAGCATTTACCGCCGCCTGCTGGCGATGGATTTGGCCTCGAAGGGGCGCGGCGATAAGCTGCCGCTGGAGGCGGCCCTGGATTTGTTTGTGACCGAGATGGAGCGGAGCTAGGCGTCCAGCAGCACGGCGCGCCCCAATTCACCGAAGACCTGGGCCGCGGCGGTTTCATCCGCGAAGCCGTGGGTCAGCAGGAAGACCTGCCGTCCGCTGGTGTAACCCCAATCATGGAGGATGCCGCTGAGCGAGCCGGTTTTGTGATGAAAGGTAAGCGTGTCGCGGGGGATATCGCGCATCAGCAGGCTGTCATCCTGACAGGAGGCCAGCAGCGAATCGGCGAAACTGCGCTGGTGGGGGGGCAGTTGATCCAGCAGGGGGTAAAGGCGCATGCAGTCCTGGGGGGTGATCCAGTTATCCAGCCCGCGCTGGCGTGCTTCCAGATCCATCATCTTGCGCTGCAAGCGCACACCGCTTAACCCCAGGCGCTGAAAGGTCTCGTTGGCGCGCTGCATGCCCACCCGCTGGAGGATCAGGTTGGTGCACAGGTTGTCGGAGAGGGCGATCATCAGGCGCAGCACGTCGCCGTAGGGCAGCTGGCGGGCGAGCATCTGCCAGGCGAAGCCGGCCCCCTGCACCTGCGGCTCGGCGTCCAGGTGACAAAGTTCATTGGGATCCACCTGCCCCTCACGTTCGAGGAGCAGCCAGGCCAGCAGCAGGGGCACTTTGATGATGGAAGCTGAGGGAAAACGCTCGGCATTGGCAAAGAACACCGGCGATTGGCCTTGAATTTGCCAAAAAACGGCGTAAGAGCCCCCCAAAGATGTGATTTTTGTCAAAATCGTGTTCAGGTTCATATGATTAATTATATCCTTCATCGCTGCTTTGCGTGATGATCGTCTTATGATGTTTGACAAAGATGTTCAATCAAGGTACAATGCTAAAGACTTATACTGCTTGCCAAGGGCAAAGCGAGGATCCATTGTTCGTATCCCCAAAAATCCATCTCCAGAGGGCATAGCTGCATGGCCGAAATACTGAATGTACAAGGCCTCGAAACGCAGTTCCGCACCCGCGAAGGCACCGTTCACGCTGTGAACGGGGTCTCGTTTTCTTTGAAGGAAGGCGAGACGTTAGGCATCGTGGGCGAAAGCGGCTGCGGTAAGAGCGTAACGGTAATGTCAATGTTGCGCCTGATCCCATCTCCGCCAGGCAAGGTTGTGGCGGGGAGCGCGATGTATCAGGGAAAAGATCTCCTCAAAGCGACTGATGAGGAAATCCGTCACATTCGCGGCTCGCAAATCAGCATGGTGTTCCAGGACCCGATGACCTCCTTCAACCCGGTGTTGACCATCGGCCGACAGGTTGCAGAACCGTTGGAAATTCACTCCGCGGTTTCGCGCCAACAAGCCTATGATCGGGCGGCAGAAATGCTGGCGATGGTGGGCATCCCGAATGCGAAGGACCGCCTCAACGATTACCCCCACCAGTTCTCCGGGGGTATGCGCCAACGTGTGATGATCGCCATGTCGCTGATCTGCACCCCGCAGATTCTGATTGCGGATGAGCCGACCACGGCCCTGGATGTGACCATTCAGGCGCAGATTGTGGATCTGGTGAAACGCCTGCGCGATGAACTTGGGATGGCCATTATTTGGATTACCCACGACCTCGGCATTATCGCGGGTCTGGCGGATCGGGTGGCAGTCATGTACGGCGGTTTCATTATTGAACACGCGCCGGTGAAAGAACTGTACACCAACCCGACCCACCCCTATACGATGGGTTTGTTGGGCAGCCTGCCCCGCCTGGATGTGACCGGCCGCCAACGCCTGACCTCGATTGAAGGCATCCCGCCGGTGCTTTTGGAAGCCCCGCATTTCTGCCCGTTTGCGCCGCGCTGCAAATATGCCGTGGACCGCTGCTGGAATGAGAACCCGGGCAACTTCAACGTTGGCCCCGATCATACCGCTGCTTGCTGGGTGGACACTAAGACTGGGAGAGAACGCTAATATGACATCCACCAAAGTTCTCCTTCGTGTTGAAAACCTGGTAAAGCATTTCCCGATCAAAAAAGGCGTGCTGATTCAGAAACAGGTCGGTGCGGTGCGCGCCGTGGACGGCGTGAGCTTTAACATTTTCGAAGGCGAGACTCTCGGCTTGGTTGGGGAGTCTGGCTGCGGTAAGTCCACCACGGGCCGCGCTATTTTGCAGCTGCACCGCCCCACTTCCGGCTCGGTCTTCTATGGGGATAAAGACCTGGTGGCCCTGAAGGGTGAAGAGCTGCGCCATATGCGCCGCAAGATGCAGATGATCTTCCAGGATCCCTACGCCAGCCTGAACCCGCGTATGACCGTGGGCGAGATCGTGGGCGAGCCGATGGTTATCCACGAAACCCACAAAGGCAAAGAAGTTCAGGACCGTGTGGAACACCTGCTGAAGCTGGTGGGTTTGAACGCCGCTTTTGCCAACCGCTACCCGCATGAATTTTCCGGCGGCCAGCGGCAGCGCATCGGTGTGGCCCGCGCTTTGGCCCTGGAACCGTCGCTGATCGTCTGCGATGAGCCCATCTCGGCCCTGGATGTGTCGGTTCAGGCGCAGGTGGTCAACCTGTTGGAAGACCTTCAGGAACAGTTGGGCCTGACCTACTTGTTTATTGCTCACGACCTTTCGATGGTGCGCCATATCAGCGACCGCGTGGCCGTGATGTATTTGGGTGTGATTGCGGAACTGACCACTCGGGATGAGCTGTATAACAACCCGCTGCACCCCTATACCCAGGCGCTGCTTTCCGCGGTGCCGATTCCGGATCCGTTGGCCGAGGAGAAACGCCAGCGCATCATCCTGCAAGGGGATGTGCCCTCGCCCATCAATCCGCCCTCTGGGTGCCATTTCCGCACCCGCTGCCCGCTGGCTACCACGATTTGTGCGGAAGCCAAGCCTGAGTTCCGTGAGGTAAGTCCTGGTCACTTTGTGGCTTGCCACCTGGTATAATTTTTCCAAGGAGGTGATGCTACGGCTAAAAGAGGTCCAGTTCAACGCAAGTGCCAAGCTTACAAGCAGTTCGTATCCATCTCTACTAGGAGGAGAAAGAATGCGTTCTAAGTTATTTGCTGTTGCAGCACTGCTGATCGTCGCCAGCATGGTTTTGGCCGCCTGCCAACCTGCTGCTGCGCCGGCCCCTGAGACCATCGTCCAGACCGTTGTGGTCGAGGGCGAGGTTCAAGAAATCGTTGTGACCGCCACGCCTGGCCCCGAAGCTGCCAAGCCCGCGATCCTGCGCATCAACCTGGGGACCTACCCCGACACGATCGACCCCCAGAAGTCGTCCTTCGTCAACGAAATTGCTCACCTCAAGTTGATGTACGAAGGTCTGACCCGTCTGGATGGCGATCTGAACACCATCCCCGCCGCGGCTGAGAAATGGGAATACAACGCCGACGCCACCGAGATCACCTTCACGATGCGCCCCGGCCTCACCTACAGCGACGGCACCCTGCTCAATGCCAAGCGCTTCGAGTATTCGCTGCTGCGCAACATTGACCCCACCACCGCTGGCGAATATGCCGCCATCACCGACGACATCAAGGGCGCGATTGAATGGCGCACCGCTGACCTCGCCACCCTGAGCGAAGAAGAAGTTGCCGCTCTCAAGGCTGGTGTGATGGTTCAGGCGCTTGACGATGCTGGCGTTGCCTGCACCGACTACGAACAGACCACCTGCAATACCCTGAAGATCGGTCTTGCCCAACCTGCCCCCTACTTCCATGTTGTGATGGGCCTGTGGGTTACCTTCCCTGCGAAGGAAGAAATGATCGCCGAGGGTGGCGACATCTGGTGGAACGCTTCCAAGTTCCATATTGGCAACGGCCCCTTCGTTCTCCAGAACCTGGAGCCCTTCGTCCGCGCGTACTTCGTCCCCAACAAAGCCTACTGGCGCGGCGCCGCGACCTATGACATCGAATATCGCTACATCACCGATGGCGCGGTTTCCTTCGAAGCCTACAAGAACAACGAATTCGATATCGTCCCCCTGGGTGCTGAAGACCTCGCCACCGTGCAGAACGACGCCGTCCTGAGCAAAGAAGCTCAGATCTACCCCGGCTCCTGCACCTTCGCGCTCATGTTCCACCAGCTCAAGGAACCCTTCACCGATCAGAAGGTCCGCGAAGCGTTCTCCTACGCTCTCGACCGCGAAACCTGGGTGAAGGATGTGCTCAAGGGCCTCGGCTCTTCCACCCTGACCTGGATCCCCAAGGGCTTCCCCGGCTACGATGCTGAGGAAAATCGCTTTGGCTTCGATCCCGAAGCCGCCAAGAAGGCCATTGCTGAATCCAGCTACGGCTCCATCGACAAACTGCCCGAAATCACCGCCACCTTTGGCGACACCCCCCGCAACCGCGTTCGCTGGGAGTGGATGGTTGCGAAGTGGAAGGAAGTCCTGGGCGTGGATGTGAAACTCAACCCCGTGGAATCCACCACCTTCACCGGCCTGACCAAAGACATCGCCACTGCTCCGCAGATGTTCATCCTCGGTTGGTGCGCTGACTACCCGGATCCCCAGAACTGGCTCTCCGTGTACTGGAAGACCGGCGCGTTTGGCGAACGGATTGGCTACTCCAATCCTGAACTCGACACCCTGTTGGCCCAGGCTGACAGCACCATCGATCCCGAAGGCCGTATGAAACTGTATGCCGACGCCCAGCGTCTTTTGACCGACGGCGCCCCGGTGGCCTTCATGTGGAACAACGTCAACAGCTACCTGGTCAAGCCGTGGGTCAAGGGCATCCTCCAGACCCCGCAGGACTCCGGCTGGGTGGGCGACAACGACCCGCTGACCATCACCATCGACACCACCATGGTTCCGTAAGGATCCCTGGCAAAATCGAACCAATCTGTAAGATCTAGCAACTTGTAATTCCGCTGGTCGGCCTTGCCCTCCGGGCGGGGCCGACCAGCCCTTTTTGAAAAGAACCACACCCCTTTTACTAGGAAGATGCTATGGGCAGATTTGTTGTTCGGCGTTTGTTGTGGCTGATCCCGGTTATCCTGGTGGTTTCAGGTATTACCTTCATTCTGATGCACAGCGCCCCCGGTGGACCTTGGGATCGAGATTTGAGCGCGCGCCAGGTGGACCCCAACACCCAGCGATTGCTCAATGAGTATTACGGCCTGGACAAGCCGCTGTGGCGGCAGTTTGTGGCCTATGTGATTGGCGACTTCGCGGCGAAAGACGGCAGCTTTAAGTGCGGTTTGGTGTGCGGCAATCTTGGCCCCTCCTACCGCCAGCGCGGCCTGACGATTCAACAGATCCTCTTCATGCCGCCCGAAGGGAAGAACTTCTTCTACAGCCGCTTTGGATATTCCATTCGCCTGGGTGTGTATGCTATGCTTTTCGCCGTGATTCTGGGCGTTCCCGCTGGCATCATCTCTGCACTCAAGCAAAATACATGGGCGGATTACATCAGTCTATTCATCGTGACCATTGGTATTTCGGTGCCAAACTTCGTGATCGCGATTTTCCTGATTATCATCTTTGCTTCCTGGCTGCACGTGGTCAGTATTGTGCCGCGCAGTTGGGATCAGGTGGATGTCTGGATTTTGCCTGCGGTCATCCTGGGCTTTGGAACGATGGCCCGCACAGCGCGCCTGACCCGCGCTTCCATGTTGGAAGTGATGCGCATGGACTATGTGCGCACGGCGCGCGCGAAAGGTATGGCCGAACGCCTGGTTATTTTCCGCCACATGCTCAAAAACTCGCTCATTCCGGTGGTGACGATGTTGGGCCCCTCCCTGGCAGCTTTGGTGACTGGCTCCTTCATCATCGAAACCATGTTCGGTTTCCCTGGAATGGGACGTGCATACGTTACGGCGATCGGACAGCGTGATTACTCCATGATCATGGGAACCACGTTGATTTATGCTGTTTTGGTGGCGCTGGCCAACCTGAGCGTGGATTTGACCTACGTTCTGCTCGACCCGCGCATCCGATTGGATTAGTGGAGAACTGCCATGACGACTGCACATGATTCCGCAACTGCAACCAAGAACCGCATCGCCGCGTTGGAAGTTTCAACGCCGCAGCGCGACCTGTTGATGGACGGCCTGTACCGCCTGCTGCGCAACAAAGCCTCTGTCGTGGGTTTGATCATCATTGCCATCTTTGTTCTGGGTGCTTTGTTTGCCAATTTCCTGGCTCCCTTTAGCCCCATTCAGATCAACTCGGGCAAAGGCTTCCTGCCCCCGGCGTTTTTGGAAGAAGGCCCGAACGGCGCCAAAAGCGACCCGGCGTTCATTTTCGGCACCGACACCCTGGGACGCGATGTGCTCAGCCGCACCCTGTACGGGGCCCGCGTTTCGATGGTGGTGGGCTTCGTGCCGACCTTCATCATCTTGCTCGTGGGAACGGTCATTGGCCTGGTCTCCGGCTACCGCGGTGGGTGGGTTGATAACCTGCTCATGCGCGTGACGGATGTGGTGTATGCCTTCCCGGACCTGCTGTTCTTCATCATCATGATGATCACCCTGCGGGATACATTCATCGGGCAAATGCTAAACGGCTTGTTCCTATTGTTTAGCTCCCTGGCTATCGTCAGCTGGGTGGGTGTGGCGCGCGTGGTGCGCGGGCAGGTGCTGTCTTTGAAAGAGAAAGAGTTCATCGAAGCCGCCCGCTGCATCGGTGCGCGCGATTCGCGCATCATGTTCCGCCACATTCTGCCCAACAGCCTCGGCCCCATCATCATCATCTCGGCCATGACCGTGCCGGGTATGATCATCACCGAAGCCATTCTGGGCTACCTGGGCCTGGGTCTGCGCCCCAGCACCAACCCCAAAGATTTCTTCATCACCTCCTGGGGTTCGCTGCTGCTGGAAGGTCAAACGGCCATCAACGCGCAGCCCTGGCTGCTGCTGCTGCCCGCCATCTGCGTCTCCTTGATCGTGTTGGCCTTCACCTTCGTGGGCGACGGTCTGCGCGATGCTTTGGACCCCCGCCTGCAGGGCACGCAGTAAATATCCCTGGCTTTACCTAGCCCATAGCAAAGCCGATCCCCTCCCATTTGGGAGGGGATTTTTTTGTTCTTTTTTATTCTGCTGAGAATGACGCAAAAAAGGGAGCGGCTTTTTAGGCCAGCACGTCTTTTAAGAAGCTTTCGCCAATCAGCGGCGTTTCCAGATCAAAGATTTCGGCCAGGGTAGCGGCCACATCGCCAAACGTCTTGCGCACGCCCAAATTGACATTGGCGCGTACCCGCGGCCCAAAGACCAGCAGGGGGATGAATTCGCGGGTGTGGTCGGTTCCGGGGGTAGTGGGGTCCACGCCGTGATCCGCCACGATCATGGCGATGTCCGCTGGCCCCAAACGCGCCTGCAGATCGGGCAGTTGGCGGTCGAAGGCGGCCAGGGCGTTGGCATAACCGGCAGCGTCGTTGCGGTGGCCGTAGGTCATGTCAAATTCCACCAGATTGGCAAACAGCAGCCCTTCGAACTTCTCTTCGGCAAAGGCGACCGTGGCGGCCATGGCTTTGTCATTTTCGGCGGAGTGGGCCGAGCGGGTGATGCCCTGGTTGGCGAACAGGTCGTCAATCTTGCCGGTGGCTAAAACCGTGCGCCCGCTGGCGATGAGCTTGTCCATGATGGTGGGGGAGATGGGTTTGAGGGGGTAATCGTGGCGGTTGGGGGTGCGCTTGAAATTGTCGGCGGCGGTGCCCACAAAGGGCCGGGCGATGACGCGCCCCACGGCGTGGGGGCCGGTGAGCATTTCGCGGGCGATGTGGCACAGCTCGTACAGGCGTTCCAGGGGGATGACGGCTTCGTTGGCGGCGATCTGAAACACGCTGTCGCCGGAGGTGTACACGATGGGCTTGCCGGTGCGCAGATGTTCTTCGCCCAGCTCCACCAGAATCTCGGTGCCGGAGGCGGGCTTGTTGCCCAACACGTCTAAGCCGGTGAGGCGTTTGAATTCTGCCAGGACCTCGGGGGGAAAGCCGTTGGGGTACACCGGAAAGGCCTGATGGAGGGGCACGCCCATCAGCTCCCAATGGCCGCTGATGGAATCTTTTCCGGCAGATTGGGGCTGCATTTTTCCAAAGGCGCCCGCGGCGGGTTTTTCGGCCGATACGCCCAAAATGGGCTGGATGTGCCCCAGGCCGAGGGCTTCCATGTGCGGGACGTTCAGCCCGCCCACGGCGCGGGCCGTGTTGGCCAGCGAATTGCTGCCGCGGTCCCCATACAATTCGGCGTCGGGGGCCTCACCGGCGCCCACGCCGTCTAAGACAATCACAATGGCTCTTTGGATCGGCTGCATGTGGTTTCTCCTTGGGTGGTATTGGCTGCCAATCAGCGGGAGTCAAGCATTCTGGGAAAAGTCGTAGAAAGACCGCTTGACAAACCTCTCACTCCTGGCTACACTAAGATAGTGGTAGGATCAGTATACCATTTTCGCAATATTGGTGGGGCGCGCGCCCTCCCAAACCGCTTCTATCCCTAATATACCACCCAAACGACGATGACGCCAAAACTGTACTTAGCTGATGAGGTGCTGAGCCTCAATTCGCAGGGGGATATCTTTAAGCCGGGTTACGTCTTGATTGACGACGACCGGCTGGTCGAAGTGGGTCCGCAAAGCGCCCTGCAGGGCCGCAGCCTGGACGGTGCGGTTCATCTGGAACGGCGGCTGGTGATGCCGGGTTTGGTGAATGCGCACACCCACACCCCCATGTCGCTCTTTCGGGGCATGGCTGAGCCCTATTCCCTGTTCACCTTTGAGGGTTGGTACGCGGGCATTCGCGGGTTAGAAGCGGTGATGGACGGGGATATGGTTCCCCAGGCGGTGGCAGTGTCCTGCGCCGAGATGATCCGCACAGGCACCACCTGCTTTGCTGACCAGTATTTCTATATGGAGCGCGTGGTTCCGGTGGTGGCCCAAAGCGGCCTGCGGGCAGCCCTGGCCTACGGCATTGTGGAACTGGGGGACGAAACCGCCCGCCGCCGCGAACTGGATGCGGCCCGCCGCTTTTTGAGCCTGATTCACGACCACCCGCGCCTGACGGGTTGGGTGGGGCCGCACGCTTTCTTTGTGGATAACAGTCTTGAGGCGATCCAGATGGAAATTGCCCTGGCAGACGAATTTTCCACCGGGCTGCATTTTCACCTGGCCACCAGCGGCGAGGAAGAACGCTACTGCCGCGAGCACTACGGCGTTTCGGCGGTGGAGCAGATGGGCCGCATGGGCTTGCTGGATCGGCGTCTGTTGGCGGCGCACTGCATCACCATCCCCGAAGCGGATTTCGCAGCCCTGGCGGCGCACCCCTTCACCGCGGTCATCGCCCCCTCGGCCTGCATGCGCAGCGGCGCGGCCATTGCCCCGCTGAAAGCCATGCGGCAGGCGGGGATTAACACCGCCCTGGGGACCGATAATGTGGCGAATAACAACTCCTACGATCTGTTCAAAGAAATGCAGCTGGCCGGTAAACTGATGTCTCTGCGTGAGCAGGAACCTTCGGCCATTCCCGCGCGCGAGATTGTGGAGATGGCCACCCTGGGCGGGGCGCGTGCCCTGGGCCTGGAGCATGAAATTGGCTCGCTGGAGCCGGGCAAGAAGGCTGATTTGATCACCCTGGATCTGGGCGAGATCGGCTGGAGCCCGCGCGGCGGGCAGGATGTTTACTCGGCGCTGGTGTATTCGGTGGGCGGCTACCATGTGCGCGACGTGATGGTGGACGGGCGCTGGCTGCTGCGGGATGGGCGCCTGACCACCCTGGATTATGCGCTGATGTCGGAAGGGCTGGATTTGGCCCAGGCCGAGCTTCAGCGGCGGGTGCAGGCGGCGGGTTAACATGCTTTCAGGCGAAGCCCTGCTCCGCAGCGCGCGCCGCTACGCCCCCCAGGTGGAGGCGTTTTTAGGGGACCTGGTGCGCATCCCGTCGGTGAACGGGAGCCATCCAGAGCAAGCTGTGGCGCAGCGCGCTTGGGAAGAGGCGCGGCGCCTGGGTTTGACGGCCTCTTTGCCCGCGCGCGACCCGCGGCGACCCAACTTTTTGGCCGAGTGGGGGCGGGGTAAGGCCGGTTTTGCGCTGATTGCACATATGGACACGGTGGCGGCGGGCGACCCGCAGGCCTGGAGCTGCCCGCCTTTTGCGGGGGAGGTGCGCGGGGGGCGGCTTTTGGGGCGCGGCGCGGCGGATAACAAAGCCGGGCTGGCCTGCGGGCTGTACACCCTGGCCCTGCTGCGCGATGAGGGTATTCTAAACCCCGACGCGGCGAAAGTGTGGATGGCGGGGGTGGCAGACGAAGAATCCGGCGCCTGTTCGCCCCTGGGGGTGCGTTATCTGCTGGATGAGGGGTTGATTCCGGCCCAGGCGGCCATTTACACCTACACCAGCGATATCATCTGCATCGGCCACCGCGGGCTGCTGCGCTTTCGTGTGCTGGCCCGTGGGCGCGCGGTGCATTCAGGCAGCCCGGCCTGGAGCCGCGGTGAAGAAGGCGTGAACGCTTCCACCGGCCTGGCGGAAGTCTTGCTGCGCCTGGAAAAGCTGCTGCCGCCCGATTCTCACCCGGCTTTTCCGGGGATGCGCACCACGCTGACCCCGGGTACGCTGCTGCACGGGGGGGAATATGAGAGCATGGTTCCGGCGGCGGCCGAGGCGCTGGTGGATGTGCGCCTGCTGCCGGGGATGAGCGCGGAGGCGGTGTTGGCCGCGGTGGAGGGTGTCTTACGAGAGGTGGCGGCGGCTCGGCCGGGTTTGGGCCTGTCAGTGGAGGTGAAGAACCGCCTGCCCGCGGCTTTGGTGCCCGCGGATCACCGCCTGGTGCGGGCCGCGCAGGATTACACCCGCCTGCTGACGGGCCGCACGTGGCCGGTGGAGGGGGCCGGGCCAGCCAATGAGGGCTATATGCTCATCGAGCAGGGCATCCCCACCCTGTGCGGCTTTGGCCCCACGGGCGGCGGCGCGCACGCGGCGGATGAGTGGGTGGATCTGGCAAGTTTACCGGTGACGATGGCCATGTACGCCGGGATCATTCATGCGGTATTGAATTCGGACACGGAGGAGAACTGACCATGCCTGTACATTATTCGCAAGACCCCTGGACGCGCGTGCGCACCCGCCACGACATCCCGGCGGATGAGATTATTTCTGCCCTGCAAAAAGAAATTCGCCGCGGCCACACGGAAAACGCGGCCCTGATCGCCTATGAGATGATGACCACCAGCGCCGAGCTGGAGGCCTACATGTGGAAGCGGCTGCTGTGCATTTCGGTGGAAGATGTGGGCTTTGGCAACCCCCAGGCCGCCAGCCAGGTGTACACCCTCTTCAAAATGCACGAGGTCTACCAGCGCGGCGAAGGCGACCGGCTGCTGTTTGGCGTTCACGCCGTGCGCGTGCTGTGCCTGAGCCAGAAAGACCGCTCGACGGACGAACTGGTCAACTGGATGCACGCGGTGGTGGAAGAGGGTGGCCGCCTGCCGGAGATCCCCGATTACGCGCTGGATATGCACACCGCCCGCGGGCAGCAGATGGGGCGCGATCTGGATTATTTCCTGGCCGTCGGCTCGCAGGTGGAGCCAGAGCTGGCCGACCGCGACCGCACCTACCGTCAGCGCCTGTTAGAGATTGTGGCCGAGCGCAAAAAAGCACAATAAAACTTGCAAGGTCGCAACTTGACATATCATCCGCTATTTTGTACAATCGAAACTGATCCTACCAGCATACCGTAGAAACGGCAGGTGGAGCATGGATATTCGTTTTCAACCCATTGCGCGCAGTACCATGAGCAAAGATATCATCCGGATGATCATTGACATGATCAACACCGGCAAACTCCGACCGGGTTCAAAACTCCCCTCTGAACGCGAATTGATGGAACAGCTCAAAGTCAGCCGCTCGCCGGTGCGCGAAGCGCTGCGCTCGCTGACTCTGGTGGGTTTGTTGGAAACCGTGCCGGGGGGCGGCACCTATGTGAGCGAAAATCTGGCCAGCGATATGATCGCGGAACAGCTGGAATGGTCGCGGCTGCTCACAGAGCCGGATATCGTCGAGATCATCGAGGTGCGTGATCCGCTGGAGGTTCAGGCGGCCGGGTTGGCGGCGCTGCGCGCCACCCCCGAAGCCCTGGCGCACCTGCGCGAGGTGGTTGAAGGCTACCTGAGCTCAGGAGATGATATTCTCAAAGCGGTGGAAATGGACTGGGAATTCCACCGCACTATTTTGAATATGGCGCAGAACCAGCTTTTGAGCCAGCTTCTGGATACCATTCACGGCATTTGGAACAACTACCGCGCCGAACAGAAGGTGCATTTTTCAAAAGCCAGCGAATTGGACCAGGATCTGGTCGAGGTCTTAGAGGCGATTGAACTGGGCGATGAGGCTCGCGCGCGCTTCGCGATGGAACGCCATCTGCTGCACAGCCGCCAAATATCAGTGTATGACGTCCACAGCCTTAAAAGTGACTCTTAACGGTTTTTAAACCGAGCCCCCAACTGCACTTTGACAATCCCATATCCTTCAGGTTGAATCCTGGCCCCCCCCCATTGTCGCCCTAACGCCGGACGGCCAGTTTTCAAGTTGTGGCTCCAGACCTGCCTGTGAGCCGTGGGTAGGCGCGCAGAAGCCGCCTGCATTCTCAACGAGGAGGAAGAGGAGGACAGCCTATACGTGAGATGATGTAGATATTTCGCCCCAACGAATGGGTAAACCGCGAGAAACTCTACCCAGTTTCAACCCTAACCCTGTTTTACCAAATGGAGAACGCATGTTTCGCAAAACCTTAACTTCCCTGGTACTGTTGATGGTCATGATGGCCATGCTGGTGGGCTGCACCCCAGCTGACATGCCCGCCCCGGCCGAACCGGCTGCCCCCGCGGAACCGGCTGCCCCGGCTCAGCCCGAAGGCAAGACCTATAAAGTGGCGTTGATCGCTTCCCTGCTCGGCGACAAGTCCTTCATGGACTCGGCCGCGGCTGGCATTAAGCTGGTCAACGAGAATATGCCCAATGTTGAAACCAAGATCATCGAGAACGCGGATGTCGGTGAACAGCAGTTGGCCGCCCGCGCCATGGCCGAGCAGGGTTATGACCTGGTCGTCACCATTGGTTACGGCTCCGCGGATTGGACCGATGAAATTGCGGCTGCTTTCCCGGACACCAAGTTCGCCATTGTGGACGCCACCCTGGCTCAGCCCAACGGCACGGGCCTGGTCTTCCGCGAGGACGAAGGCTCCTTCACCGTGGGTATGGTAGCTGCCATGCTGACCAAGACCAAGAAGGTCGGTTACATCGGCGGTATGGATGTTCCGCTGCTGCGCCGCTTCGAACTGGGCTACATCCAGGGCGTCAAGTATGTGGATCCTTCCATCGAAGTGGTTTCCGGCTGGGTGGGCGATTTCAACGATGCCAACAAGGGTAAAGAATTAGCGCTGACCCAATATCAGGAAGGCGTGGATATCATCTTCGCGGCGGCTGGTAAGGCTGGCGAAGGCGTGCTGAACGCTTCCAAGGAACGCGGCCTGTACTCCATCGGCGTGGACTCCGACCAGGACTACCTGTATCCCGGCAGCGTCATCACCTCCATGATGAAGCGCGTGGACCTCTCCATCTACGGCGCGGTTCAGGCCCTGGTGGCGGGTGAGCTGGCTGGCGGCACCAAAGTCTTCGGTTTGAAAGAAGACGGCGTTGGCATGTGCTACCTGTACGACATTGACACCGAATTCCTGGATAACGGCCCCGCAGATATGGCCGCCAAGATGAAAGACGAAGTGATCCCCGCTGTCAAGACCGCTGTGGATAAGATCAAAGCGGGTGAGATGTGCGTGAAGGATTACATGGAAGTGTTCCCCTGCGAAAAGCCTGCCCCCGAAGGCGGCATGGGTAAGTAAGCAGCGGATCTTGTCGTAAGAGAACGGAGGGCAGGGGTCTGCCCCTGCCCTCCCGTTTCCTTCAACCAGGAGGCAGCAAACGTGACGAACGCAGTTGAGATGATTGGGATCCGCAAGGTATACCCAGGGGTCATAGCGAACAACAATGTGAACTTTTCGGTTGCGACGGGAGAAATCCACGCCCTGGTTGGCGAAAACGGCGCTGGTAAAAGCACTTTGATGAACGTGCTCTTTGGGTTAACCCGTCCGGAAGAAGGCCAGATATCCATCAACGGCAAGCAGGTGCATATTCACAAAAATTCTGACGCCATTGCCCTGGGCATCGGCATGGTGCATCAGAGCTTTAAACTGGTTCCTTCTTTCACGGTCACTGAAAATATCACCCTGGGCGGTGAGCCGCGCAAAGGTTTTTTGGTAGACCGCAAAGCCGCTCACGATAGTATCGTTGAGATTTCGAAACGCTTTGGTTTACAGGTGGACCCCGACGCCCGCATTCGTGATTTACCTGTGGGCGTTCAGCAGCGCGTTGAAATTCTGAAAGCTTTGTATCATAACGCAGACATTCTCATTTTGGATGAGCCGACGGCGGTGCTGACCCCCCAGGAGACGCGCGATTTATTTGGCGTGATTCGTTCATTGGTCGCCAAGGGGAAGACCGTTATCTTTATTACTCATAAGTTTAACGAGGTCATGACCGTGTCTGACCGTGTGACGGTGATGCGGGACGGCAAGGTGGTGGAAACCAAGGACACCAAAGACACCAACCCCACCGAATTGGCCCGCATGATGGTTGGCCGCGACGTGCTGCTGCGCGTGGAAAAAGCCCCGGCTAACCCCAAAGATGTGGTTTTGGAAGTGCAGGACCTGGAAGTGCTCGACAACCGCAATCTGAAAGCCGTGCGCGGCTTGAGTTTGCAGGTGCGGGCGGGCGAGATCCTCGGCATTGCCGGCGTGGAAGGCAATGGGCAGCGCGAACTGGTGGAAGCCATCGTGGGGCTGCGCCCGGTGTACAGCGGTAAGGTGGCCATGCAGGGCAAAGAGATCACCCATGCCAGCGTGCGCCAGCGCCGCGACGACGGCATTTCCTGTGTGCCCGAAGACCGCTATGTGCGCGGTGTGGCTTTGCGCGCCAGCCTGGAAGACAATCTGATCGTGGAATCCTATTTCAAAGAGCCGATTGGCAAAGGGATGCTCATTGATCTGAACCAGGTGACGGAATTCTCGGAAAATTTGATCAAGAAATTTGACGTGCGCACCCCCAGTTCCAAAGTGATGGCTGGGGCGCTTTCGGGCGGCAATATGCAGAAAGTGGTGCTGGCGCGCGAGCTGAGTCTGGATCCGACCCTTTTGATTGTGGCCCAACCCACCCGCGGTCTGGACGTGGGCAGCATTGAGTTCGTTCACCGCACCATCATTGATGCCCGCGATCGGGGAGCTGCTGTGCTGCTGGTTTCGGCTGAGCTGGAAGAGATTATGTCGCTCAGCGACCGCATCAACGTGGTGTACGAAGGGCGCATTATGGGTGAGGTGAGCGGCGCCGAGGCGGACGAAGAATCCCTGGGTCTGTGGATGGCGGGGGTTGGTGGAAATGCGGAAGCGGCTCATGAAGCCTCCAGTGAACACACCGCCGAGACGTTGAAAGGTTAAAGGAGGATTCTCGTGAGCAAATTCATGAATTCCATGCGGGGCATTCTTCAACGCTCATTCACATTGGGCCTCAGCATTTTAATGGCAATCCTGGCGGGTTCCATCATCATGCTGATTGAGAAGCAAAACCCCATTGAGGTGTACCGGCTGCTGCTGGAAGGCGCGTTTGGCAGCACCCGCGGGCTGTTCATCACTATACAGCGCGCCACGCCCCTGATTTTCACGGCCATCGCCTCGACCCTGGCGTTTCGCACGGGCGTGTTCAACGTGGGTGTGGAAGGCCAGTTCTTCATCGGCGCCATTATGGGAACCTGGGTGGGCTACGCCTTCCAGATGCCCGCGGTGATCCACCTGCCGCTGACGCTGCTGGCGGGCTTTATCGGTGGGGCGGCCTGGGCGTATTTCCCCACCGTCATGCGCCAAAAACTGGGGGTGAATGAAATCATCACCACCATCATGACCAACTATATCGCCACATTCTTGATCTCGTATCTGACCAACTACCCCATGCGCGCCAGCGCCACCACGCCGGAAACCCCTCCGGTGCAGATGACGGCGCGGCTGCCGCAGTTTGTGGAGATCAGCAAAGAGTTTGGCAAAGGCTCGCAGGCGCATGTGGGCATCTTCATCGCCCTGGCGGTGGTGGTGATCATGTGGTTCATCTTCCGCCGCACCAAGCTGGGCTACGAATGGCGCATGGTGGGCCTTTCGCACATGTTCTCCGAGTTTGGCGGCGTCAACCTCAACCGCACCTTCATCAGCGGTATGTTGGTCAGCGGCGGCATCGCCGGTTTGGGCGGCATTGTGGAAATCTTGGGGGTGTGGCGCGAATATAAGAACCTGTTTGCGGTGGGGTTCGGTTTTCGCGGCAACCTGGCATCCCTGTTGGGCGGGCAGACGGTCATCGGTTCAACCGTGGCGGCCATCTTTTACGGCGGCATGGAATCCGGCGCGCTCAGTTTGGAATGGGGCGCGGGGGTTCCCCGCCAGTTGATTGACATCATCGTCGGTCTGGTGATCTTCTTCATGGCCGCCGAAGGCATGTGGGACTTTCTGCGGCGGCGGCGCAAGGCGGCTGCCAAGAGCGGCGGCGACGCCCCCACCGCAGGACAGACGCCGGCCAAGCCCGCCGATAAAGCGGAAGCCGCCGGTCAGGCTGCTCAGGCCAAGTGAACTGGATGAACCGATAAGGAGCGGACCAAACCATGGATGGAAGTGTCTTGCTGGATATTCTTTCGCGGTACGTGTTTAACATCGCCAACATTCAAGGTATGCTGCGCCTGGCCACCCCGGTGGTTCTGGCGGGGCTGTGCGCGCTGATTACCGATCGGGCGGGCATTCTGAATATCGCTGGTGAAGGGATGATCCTGCTGGGAGCCTGGTTCGCCGTGGCAGCCAGCTATTTCTTTGGCAGTTCGATGATGGGCCTGTTGGGTGGGATTGTGGCCGGGTTGGTGGTGGGGGCGCTGTTTGCGCTCTTTTCCCTCAAATTCCGCGCCCACATCATTGTGATGGGCATTGCCATCAACATTTTTGCGGACGCCGCCACGATTTTCCTGACGCGCTCGGTGTTTGGGGTGGCGGGCGGTTTTACCGACCCCAAGATTGTGGGCTTTGGGGCTATTCAAATCCCCATCATCAAAGACATCCCCATTTTGGGCGAGCTGCTCAGCGGCTACACCTTCATCGTCTATCTGACCTGGTTCCTGGTGGCTGCCACCGCCCTGTTCCTGTACCGCACGCCCTGGGGCTTTCACCTGCGCGCGGTGGGCGAGAACCCCGAAGCCGCCGAAACGATGGGCATCAATGTGCAGCGCATCCGCTTCCTGGCGGTGATGGCCAGCGGCGTTTTCGCCGCGCTGGCGGGTGTGTACCTTTCGCTGGGCCACCTGCAAGGCTATGTGGACAAAATGGCCGCCGGCCGCGGTTTCATCGGCATGGCGGTGAACACCTTCGGCGGAGGCGCGCCATTGGGCGTGTTCCTCTCCAGCCTGCTGTTCGGTTTTGTGGATATGTTGGGCTTCCGTTTGCAGGCCGAGCGCATTATCCCCATTTACTTCGTCAGTATGATGCCCTACATTGTCACCCTGGCCGCTTTGACCTATTTCACCATCCGGCGTGAAAACGCGCGCAAGCGGGCTGCCACCAAAAAAGCATGAGCGGTACTTAGCTTGCCAGGCGTCTCTGCGGCGCCTGGCAAGAGAAAGAAGGACAAGATGGAATTTCATATCCTCTGCAAACCTGAAGATATCGCCCCTTACGTTTTTGTGCCTGGGGATCACGACCGGGCCAAGAAAATCGCTGACCAATTCGATCAGGCTCGCTTTGTGAGCGACAGCCGCGGGTACCACATTTACACCGGCACGGTGGACGGCATTCCCATGACCGTCTGCTCGACGGGGATGGGCGGCCCGCAAGTTGCCATTGGCGTGGAGGAGCTGGCCCATTTGGGCGCGAAGGTGTTCATCCGCGTGGGGTCGTGCGGCACGGCGCAGGATAACATCACCGTGGGCGATATCATCGTCCCCACGGGGGTGTACCGCGGCGGGGCCACCGCCCACCGCTACCTGCCCCCGGCGTTTCCGGCCGCGCCCGATTTTGGGGTGCTGACCGCGCTCGTGGAAGAAGCCCGCGCCACCGGCCCCGGGGCGCACGTGGGCATCGCCTCTTCCAGCGACGCGTTTTACGCGGAGGGCGACCCGGCCCTGTACGCCAAGATGAAGCAGGCGGGGGTGATGGCCTTTGAGATGGAATGCGACACGCTCTTCATCATCTCCAATTTCCGCGGCTGGCGGGCCGGGGCGGTTTTGGCCTGCGACGGCACCTCCACCGAGATCAAACCCGAATGGGGCCGCCAGGCTTTTTTGGACGGTGAAAAACGCGCCATCCAGGTGGCCATTCGCGCCATGAAGCGCATTGCCCTGGAAGATCAACAGCGGCAGGCCGCCTGAGGCAGAAAGGGAAACGTCATGGAATTCCATATTCGCTGCAACCCAGAAGAGATCTCGCGGTATGTGTTTGTGCCCGGCAGCCACGCGCGGGCCAAGATGATGGCAGAACATTTTCAGGAATGCCGCCTGGTTTCGGACAGCCGCGGCTACCTGGTGTATTCGGGCATGGTGGACGGCATTTTTATGACCGTATCTTCCACCGGCATGGGCGGGCCGACCACGGCCATTGCGGTGGAGGAGCTGGGCCATATGGGCGCGGATACGATGATCCGCGTAGGCTCCTGCGGCACCATGCAGGATTACGTGGATGTGGGCGACGTGGTGGTGGCCACGGGCACCTTCCGCGCGGGCGGCACAGCCAATAACTACCTGCCCATCGAATTCCCCGCGGTGCCCAATTACGATGTGACCGCGGCCCTGGTTCAGGCGGCCAAACGGCTGGATTTAAAGGTACATGTGGGCCTGGGCTCGGCCGGGGATGCCTTTTATGCGCCCCGCGACCCTTCAGGCCGCGACTATTTGAAGCAGTCCGGGATTGTTTCGGGTGAGATGGAAAGCGACACTTTGTTCGTGATCGCCGCCTTACGCGGGTGGCGCGCCGGTGCTTTGTATGCCAATGACGGCACTTCAAAGGAAACCAAGCCTGAATGGGGAGAAGAGGCTTTCCGGCGCGGAGAAGAAAATGCCATCCGCATCGCTTTGGAAGCCATGAAAGCGATTGCACAGGCGGACGCTGCAGCCGGCGCTTAAGCATTCGGTTTAGCCGGAATGAAATAGCCCTGAACCAAGGGGAAACCTCCCGTTTCCCCTCTGGTATTCTATTGTCTTGGCACAAGGAGCAGCAAAAAGATGACACCTCGAAAAGTGATCATTGACTGTGATACCGGCGTGGACGACGCGATGGCGTTGAGCCTGGCTTTGCGCTCGCCGGAATTGGAAGTGGTCGGAATCACCTGCGTGGCGGGGAATGTGGAATTGGAACACGTCATCCGCAACACGCTGACGGTGGTGGAGCTTTCCGGCAAGAATGTGCCGGTGTACGCGGGGGCCTACCGGCCTTTGATGGGCGCCTGGGAGACGGCGGCCTCGGTGCACGGGCGCAAGGGCTTTGGAGACCTGGAATATCCGGAGCCGAAAATCAGCGTGGAAGCCGAACACGCTGTGGATTTCCTGGTGCGCGCCTTTTTGGAGAGCCAGGACGACCTGGATTTGATCACCATCGGCCCGCTGACCAACGTGGCTCTGGCGCTGGCCAAGGATGCGCGCCTGGCCTCCAAGATCCGCTCGATCACCATGATGGCGGGCGGTATCAACGCGGGCAATTCCACCCCGGCGGCGGAATTTAACATTTATGCCGACCCCGAAGCCGCCGATCTGGTCTTCCGCAGCGGCATTCCCCTGACCATGATCGCCCTCGATCCGATCATGGAATGCGGCGGCATTTACGTGGCTGACGTGGAGGATATGGAAGCGGCGGGCACGCCCTGGTGCACGCTGGTGGCGCGGCTGCTGCGGCGCAATTTGGAACGCATGAAGATTGTTTACAGCGACGACCTGCGCACCACCCCGCCCGATCTGCTGGCGGTGGGGGTGTACATTGACCCCAGCATCGCCGACTGCGAGATGTTCCATGTGACTGTGGAATGCCGCGGCGAGCACACCCGCGGGATGACCCTCCTCGACCGGCGCATGTGGGCGCGGGCGATGGGGCTTTCGGCTCAGCCGAACGTGAACGTGGTCAAGACGGTGGATAATCTCCGCTACCGCGCCCTGGTGGTGGATACGCTGACCGCCCCCTAGCGGGCTGACATCATTGAAGGGAGTGAAAGGAACGCATATGGATACAAAAGCGCAGTTCGGCGACACGTTCGGCCCCAGCCTGCTGTGGCGCGAACGCCGCAAAGAGGCCGCGGCGTACATCCGCACGCGGACTTCGTTCGTTCCGGAGATCGGCATCATCCTCGGTTCCGGCCTGGGGGCCATCGCCAGCGAGATTCAAAACGCGACGGTGATCCCCTACAAAGACATCCCCTATTTCCCCCAGTCCACCGTGATGGGGCATGCCAGTGAGCTGATTTTGGGTGAGCTGGAAGGCAAAAAGATTGTGGCCATGAATGGGCGCTTCCATTTTTATGAAGGCTACACCATGCAGCAGATTGCCTTCCCGGTGTGGGTGATGCGCACCCTGGGCACGCAGGTGCTGATCGCCACCAACGCGGCGGGGGGCATTAACCGCTCATTTTCGCCGGGCGATTTGATGATCATTGTGGATCACATCAACCTGCTGTGGGATAACCCCCTGATCGGCCCCAACGATGACGAATTGGGGGTGCGTTTCCCGGCGATGGGGCTGGCCTACCCCTGGGACATGATTGAGCTGGCCCAGGCCGCGGCGGACAAGGAAAACATCCCCGTGAAGCGCGGCGTGTATGTGGCCACCCAGGGGCCGGTGTACACCACCCGCGCAGAGGGCGAGCTGTACCGGCTGATGCGCGCGGACGCGGTGGGTATGTCCACCGTGCCGGAAATCATCGCCGCCACCCATGCGGGCATGCGCACGCTGGGCATTTCCTGCATCACCGACGCCAGCAAAGACCCCAAGGCGGGTCCGGCGGGGGTGCTGACCCACGAAGAGGTGGTGGAAGTGGCCAACCGCACCAAGCCCAAATTCATCCGCTTGATGAAGGCCATCCTGCGCGAAATTAATCTGTAGGAAAGGGACAACATGAAGATCTATTTTGCTGGCCCGCTGTTTACGCCCTATGAACGGGACTTTATCTCCCGCTCGGCTGTGACCCTGCGCGAAAACGGCATTGACCCCTTTGTGCCGCACGAAAACCCCAAATTTGCCAACCCCGCCGACCCGCGCAGCCCGGCCAAGAAGTGCTTTGACGCGGATTTTGGCGGCATTGACGGCGCCAACGCCATGCTGGCCATCCTTAACGGCGCCGAGGTGGATGACGGCACGGCGTGTGAGATTGGGATTTTTTCTGAGCTGATGAAGGTGGACCCCACCAAAAAAGGCATTGTGGCCCTGCATGATGATTACCGCACGCAGGCCAAAGGGGAAGGCAAGGGGGTTAACGGTTTTGTCCTCGGCTGCATTCTGAAATCCGGGGTGGTGTGCAAGACCCTGGAAGAGGCCATCGCCCAGCTGAAGGTCTGGCAGGCCGAGCTGGAAGCCGAAGGGCATTTGGAAAACGCCGGGAGGACATCATGAAAATTTACTTCGCCGGGCCGCTGTTTACGCCGTATGTGCGCAAGTTCATCGCCGAGCACGCCCAGATTTTGCGCGAGAACGGGATTGACCCGTTTGTGCCGCACGAAAAATTCAACAGCATGATCTCCCGCGAGCAGGTGGACGCGGTCATCGCCGCGGGCAAGATCCGCGCGGAAGATTTGGGCACGGGCGATTTCCGCGAGGCGGTGATGGATTTGATCCGCCGCGGCAAGCTGAGCCGCGAGGATTTTAACCTGCCGAAGATGACCCCTGAGGTGATTTTTGAGGTGGATTACGAGGGCCTGTCCACGGCGGATGCGGTGGTGGCCGTATTGGACGGTACGCAGGTGGATGACGGCACGGCCTGTGAGATCGGTATTTTCTCGGCGCTGTGCCGCCGCGACCCCAGCAAGAAGGGCATCATCGGCTTTATGACCGACAGCCGCGGGGTCACCCGGGCCGCCACCGGCTACGGGGTCAATTTGTTCGTTCTGGGCACCGTGCTGGAACACGGGCCGATTGTGGACGATTTTAATGAGGTCATTCGCCAATTAAAGGTATGGGACGCCCAGCCGGTATGACGTTCCACCCGCTGCCTGCCGCGAACTTCATCACACGAGGCGGGCGCTGAACGCCGCTGCTGGACCCGGCCGGGGGGCGCAGGCTCCCTGGCCGGTGCGGTGTGCAATTTTACTCATTGAATGAAAGACGGCTGCATGAATCTTTTGTCTCGCTGGTTTCAGGGCTTACGAAATTATGTCGGTTATTTCAACCGATTTAATCAGAATGTGCGCCTATTGATGCTGACTTCTTGCTTAAGCGGTATCGGGTACGGCATTTTTTCGGTGGATTTTAATCTGTATATTTTGTCTTTGGGGTTCAACCCCGCCGATTTGGGCCGGGTGCTGAGCATGGGGCCGTTTGCGCAGATCCTTTCGGCCATCCCCATCGGTTTTGTGGCCGAAAAGATGGGCTACCGCCGCATTTATGTGGCCATTTTTGCCATCATCGGCCTGATGCAGTTCACCCAGGCCGCGGTGGTGCAGCTGCCGTGGATCGCCGGGGCGGCCTTTATCAGCGGGCTGGCGGCTTCGGGCGGTTTTGTGGTGAAGCTGCCTTTCTTGAACGCCAACACCAGCGACGCAGAGCGCACCCACGCCTTCTCGATGGACAGCTTGCTGCAAGGGGTCTTCACGGCGTTGGGCGCGCTCATCGCGGGCTATCTGCCCAACCTGCTCACCTTTCTCAGCGCGGATCCCTCGGCGCGCTACCGCTACACCCTGTTTTTTGCCGCTGCGCTGACCTTTTTGGGGCTGCTGCCGGCCTTGCTGATGCGCGATACGCAGCGCTCCACCACGGTGAAGATCAGCCTCAAGCCGTATCTGTGGGGCATGGACCTTTTCACCGCCAAAGGCGCGGCGATTGAATTCTTTATCGGCCTAACGATGGGCCTGATTGTGCCCTTTATGAACCTGTACTTTATTTACCACCTGGGCACCACCCGCGAGTTCTTCAGCATGGTGGAGGCCTTGGTGTGGATCCCCACCAGTATCGCCCTGGCGCTGCTGCCCATTGTGGCCCTGCGGCGGGGCGTGGCCGAATCGATCACCATGGGGCGCTTCCTGATCCCCATTTTCCCGCTGGTGCTGGCCTTCACCGGTCTGCCCACCCTGGGCGCGCTGGCTTATTGGGCGTACCGCGGCCTGTTTTCTTCGACCCAATCCATCTGGTTCTCGCTGGCCATGGCTACTTCACAGCCGAAATCGCGCACCGCCCTTTCCGCCTGGCTGGAGATCACCTTTCAGGTGGGGATGGCGATTGCGGCTTTGCTGACCGGCAGTTACCTGGCGCGCGGTAATTACACCATGCCGTTTGTTTTGTCGGCTGGCGCGGCCCTGATGACGGCCTCGCTGACGCATTGGTTCATCTCGGTGCCGCTTCGGCGCGCCCGGGCCTCGCAAAAACAAATTCATCCGGCGGAGTAAGAGACGATGAGCGGCATCACCACCTATTTTCGCAGTTTCTTGGGCTTCAACCGCAACGTCAAGCTGAGCTTTACCGCCAACTTACTCAACGGGTTATCCCAGGGCATTTTCCTGGTGGTGTTTAACCTGTATATCCTGGAGATGGGCATCTCCGCGGATGTGTTGGGCGGCATCCTCAGCGCCAGCCCGCTGGCGCAGGCGCTGGGTTCCATCCCCATCGGTTTCTTGGCGGAGGTGATTGGCTTTCGCAAGGTCTTCGTGCTGATTTACGGCATCTCCGGCCTGGCGCGGCTGGCGCAGGTTTCCACCGGCAGTGTGGGGCTAATTTCGGCCACGGCTTTTTTGGGCGGGCTGGCCCTGGCCGGGGATTTTGTGGTGCGGCTCTCGTTTTTAGCAGCCAACACCACCACCGAGGAACGCACCCAGGTGTACAGCCTGAACAGCCTGATTTTCAGCCTGTCCATGTCGGTGGGCGCGCTGGCGGCGGGCTTTATGCCTAATTTGTTCTCGGCCCTGAACCTGGACCTGCTGACGGCCTACCGCCTGACCCTGTACCTTTCGGGGGCGCTGGCGGTGCTGGCGGTGCTGCCGTGCCTGCGCATGCAGGATTTGCCCCCCGCCCACGACCGCAAAATCAGCCTGAAGCCTTACCTGTGGGGTATGGACGCCTTCACGGTTAAGCAGGCGCTGGTTTCCCTGTTCGTGGGGCTGTCTTTGGGGATGCTGACCCCGTTCATGAACCTGTACTTCATCTATCACCTGGGCGGCACGCGCGAGTTCTTCGGCTCGGTCTCGGCGGTGACGGTGCTGTTCACCATGACGGCGGTCAGCCTGGCCCCGCTGCTGGCGCGCCGCTGGGGGTCGGTGCCGGTGGTGACGGCCATCCGCATGGGCATCAGTGTGTTCCTGGTGTTGTTTGCCTTCGCCGCCAACCCCTGGCTGGGCGCGGCGGCATACTGGATGATGATGTCCATGTTCCAGATGTCGCAGCCGCTGTCTTTTGCCTTTGCCATGCGGGCCGCCACCGAGAAAGCCAAAACGGCGGCCTCGGCCTGGCTCAACGTGACCTACTGGCTGGGCAACGCCGTGGCGGCGCCCCTGGTGGGTTGGTCTATGGCCCGTTCGGATTACACCAGCCCGCTGTTTTGGGCGGCGGGTGCGGTTATTATGGCCGGGTTGGTCAACCAGCTTTTCTTCCACCGCATGGAAATCCGGCTGAACCAACAGGAGGCGGCATATGCAGTCAGCCAGACAAAGGCAGGTTGAGGCCGCGCGCGGTCTGCGGCCGTTGGATTGGGTATTAGAAAACATTCAACTGGTCAATGTCTATACTCAGGAAGTCTACCCGGCAGAGATCGGTATCTTGGAGGGCATGATCGTGCATGTGGGGCCGCCGGGCTGCTTTGCGGGGTCGGCGGCGCGGCGCTATGACGGGCGCGGCCAGTTTGCCCTGCCGGGGCTGGTGGATTCGCATGTGCACATCGAAAGCAGCATGATGTCTCCGGCGGCCTTTGCCGAGGCGGTCATCCCGCGCGGCACGACCACCGTGGTGGTGGATCCGCACGAAATCGCCAATGTGGTTGGGCTGCGCGGGGTGGGCTACATGCTGGAGGCCACCGCCGATTTGCCGCTGCGGGTGTATGCCCAGGCGCCCTCCTGCGTTCCGGCGGTTCCCGGCCTGGAGACAGCGGGAGCAGCCTTTGGCCCGGCGGAAATTCGCGAGATGCTCGGCTGGGAGCGGGTGATCGGCCTGGCCGAGGTGATGAATTACGTGGGCGTGATCGAGCAGGACGCGCTGATGAGCGGGGTGGTGGGGGCGGCTCTGGAAAAGGGTGTGCCTATCAGCGGCCACGCTCCCGGGATGCTGAACGAGGCCCTTTCGGCCTATCTGATCGCCGGCCCAGGCTCGGATCATGAATCCTATACGGCAGAAGAATTGTGGCAGAAGCTGCGCGCGGGCATGACCGTGGAAGGGCGCGTTTCCAGCTTTTTGGAGAGCATGACGGCGGTGGGCGGCATCGTGCGGCAGTTGGGGGCGCTGCCTCCCAATCTGGTGCTGTGTACGGACGACATTTTCCCCGAAGATCTGGCGCGGCACGGCCATGTGGACCGCGTGGTGCGGTTGGGGATTGCGGGCGGGATGACGCCGGTTCAGGCCATTTGCGCGGGGTCTTTGCAGGGGGCGCTGCGCCACCGATTGCACCACCTGGGCGCGCTGGCCCCCGGCAAGGCGGCGGATATCGTCCTTGTGCCGGATTTGACGGCCTTTGTGCCGGACGAAGTGTTCTGCGGCGGCCAGTTGACGGCCCGCCAGGGCAAGATGCTGATGGATCTGCGCCCGGCCCAGCCGCACCCTTTGGAAAGCGAGAACACCGTGCATCTGCCGCACCCTCCCTGCCGCGAGGATTTCCTGCTGGCGGCCCGCCCCGGGCGGACGGAGGAGCAGGTGCATGTGCTGGTGGTGGCGCCCAGCTTGCAGCGCAGCCTGGAGACGCGCGCGGTCCGCGTGCGCGGCGGCTGGGTGGACCTGACGGATCAGACGGATTTGTGCTGGGTGGCTGTTTTGGAGCGGCACGGCCGCACGCAGGGCCGCAGCCTGGGGGTGGCGCGCGGCCTGGTGCTGCGGGCGGGGGCGGTGGCCAGCACGGTGGCCCACGACAGTCACAATCTGGTGGTGATGGGCCGCAGCGCGGAGGATATGGCCGCGGCGGCGGGGGCTGTGGCGGCGGCGGGCGGGGGCATTGCCTACGCCCGCGACGGGCGCGTGACGGCCGAGCTGCCCTTGCCCATCGGCGGCCTGATGAGCCCCTGGGGGCTGGAGGAGATGGTGGCGCGCATGGGGCTGCTGAACGACGCCATGCGGGCGGGGGGCATGGAATATCCGCAGCCCCTGGGACCGATTTTTGCGATGGCGCTGCCGGTGATCCCCGATTACGGCTTCACCGATTTGGGCCTGGTGGACGTGACGCGCCAGGAGCGGGTGCCTTTGTGGGCGTGAGCCGAGGAGGCGAGCATGGCGAATTATGAACGGCTGCTCCGGGTAGCTTTGGGGGAGGCCCCGGCGGATGTGGTCATCACCGGCGGGCTGCTGGTGAATGTGCTCACCCGCGAGATTTACTCCGCCACGGTGGGCATTTGCGAGGATACCATCGCCTACGTCACCGGCGCCGAGGATGCGGCCGTGGAGGGCGCGCAGGTGGTGGATGCGCGCGGCTGCTGGCTGACCCCGGGATTGATTGACGCCCACATGCACATTGAGAGTACCCACGCCACCCCCCGGCATTTCGCCGATGCGGTGCTGCCGCGCGGCGTTACCTGTGTGGCTCAGGACCCGCATGAGATGGCCAATGTGCTGGGCCTGGAGGGGGTTCACGCCATGCGCCGGGCGGCGGTGGGGCTGCCGCTGCGCGTTCTCACCCTGGCTTCCACCTGCGTGCCCTCGGTGCCGGGGATGGAGACTTCGGGGGCGGAGTTCGGCGCGGCCGAGATTGACGCGCTGCTGGACGAGGCGGATGTGATTGGCCTGGCGGAGGTGATGGACTTCTGGGGGGTGATCCGCCAGAAGCCGCGCGTGACCGAGATTGTGAAGGTGGGGCGGGCGCGCGGCGCGCTGATGACCGGCCATATTCGCCAACTGGGCGGCCGCGAGCTGAACACTTATCTGGCGGCGGGGATTGATTCGGACCACGAACAGCTGGACGCCGCCGGGATTTTGGCCCGCAGCCGCCTGGGCATGACGGTGGAGATCTGCTGCTGTCAGGCGCGCGATACCATCCCCGCCGCGGTGGAGGCCTGGCGCATGGGCGGGCCTTTGGACGCGGTGGTATTTGTGACGGATGACATCCCGCCGCAGGAATTGATCAGCGCCGGGCATCTGGATCAGGGCGTGCGGCGCGCGATCCAATGGGGTATGCCCGCAGTCGAGGCGGTGCGCGCAGCCACGCTGCTGCCGGCTCGCCGTCTGCGTCAATATGACCTGGGGCTGATCGCCCCCGGCCGCAAGGCGGACATCCTTTTGATTGACGATTTGAATGCATTTCACGTGGCGGTTACCATGGTTAACGGCCGCTGGGCGGCGCGCGGCGGGCAGATGCTGGAGCCCAGCA
>DAIOUB010000002.1:0-15444 GCA_036751735.1 Levilinea sp.
TCCTTAATCGCCCAGGGGGTCATTTTTGAGCACCCGCCGGTACTGAACCCTAAATATCAGATCTATCATTGTTTCCTGCGAGACCCAAACGGTTACCGGATCGAGATCCAGCAGTTCATCCAGCCGTTTGACGCTCAGGAGTAAGGCCCCCGATGCCCGCATTCTCATTGCCCTACGGAAAAAAAGAGCTGAGTTTTACCCTGCCTGATTCGTTCCATGTGGACGCCCTTCTGCCGCCCAAAGCTTCCCCACCTGCTCCTGCAGAGGTTCTGATCACCTCAGCGCTGGAGAACGCAGCCGTGCCGGCGCAGATTCGCACCAAAGGCAGAGGTCTGACCGCGGCGATTGCCATCAACGATAAAACCCGGCCGGTCCCCCACCAGCTTTTGCTGCCGCCGTTATTAAAATGGCTGGAGGATCTGGGGATCCAGCCTGAGCATATTTCCTTTTTTATCGCCACGGGAACGCATACCCCTACCCCGCCGGATGAATTCCACCGCATTGTTCCAGAAGCGGTCCTTCAGCAGTATTCGATTGAATCGCACGACTGCGACTGCGCCGAGAACCTGGTCTTTTTAGGGGATACCCAGGCCGGCACGCCCATTTACGTGAACCGCAAGTATTACCAGGCGCAGCTGAAAATCGTTGTGGGTAATTTGGAACCACACCACTTTATGGGTTTTTCGGGCGGTGTAAAAAGCGCTGCCATTGGTTTGTGCGGACGCGAAACCATCAATAAAAACCACGCCTTTCTGATCCACCCGGATGCGCGCGCAGGGATCTATGAACAAAACCCCATGCGTCAGGATATTGAAGAAATTGGGGAGCGAATCGGCATTGATTTGGCATTAAACACAGTGATGAACGCCGAAAAAGAGATCATCGCGGTGTTGTTTGACGATCCAAAAATGGTGATGCGCGCCGGCATTCCGCTTTCCCTGCAGGCCACCCAGGTAGGGCTCAATGAACCGTACGATCTGGTGATCGCCTCGGTGGGCGGCGCGCCAAAAGACCTCAATTTATATCAAGCCCAAAAGGCGCTCACCCATGCTTCCATGGTCGTGCGCGAAGGCGGCGTGGTGATCTTGGCGGCAGAGTGCGGGGAAGGCTCTGGCAGCGCCAGCTTTGAGAAATTCATGGAAAACGTGGGGACGTATCAAGAGGCCATCTCCAAATTTACCCGCGAAGGTTTCCGTGTGGGGCCGCATAAAGCCTTTCAAATCGCCCAGCAAGCCGCCAGAAGTCACATATACCTGGTCTCAGAGATGCCTAAGGAGCTGACCGCCCGGTTTTTGCTACACCCTGCGGAGAGTCTGCAATCTGCGGTGGATCTGGCTCTTACGAAGCTGCCTGCGAAGGCCAGGATTGCGGTGATGCCTTACGCGACCAACACTTTACCCATGCTAGCCCCATAGGAACCCAGCGCATGAAACGAGACATCCGGTGGTATGACTATCTGACATTCAACGCCTATTGGACGGGCCTGACAACCCTCTCACAGACGATGACGCCGCTGATCATCCCGCTGCTGGTGCAGCAATTTGTGGGTGAAGCTCTCAAGGGCACCTATTACGGCCGGCTGCGGCTGTGGACCTTGATGACGGCGCTGTTGGTGCAGGCTTTGATGGGCATGTTATCCGACCGGTCAAAACATCCCTGGGGCCGCCGGCGGCCCTTCATCGTAGCGGGCACCCTGGGGTTAGTGGTTGTGCTCACCCTGGTGGGCTTCACCGCGGAGTTAGAAGGCCTGGGCGGTTACTGGGTGCTGTTCACCTTGATCATTTTGCAAATGGTGGCGGCCAACACAGCCCACGGCGCACAGCAGGGTTTGATTCCCGATTTAGTCCCCAACGATCTGCGCGGCCGTTTCTCTGGGGTGAAGGCGGTGTTAGAAGTTCCCATCCCGGTCATTTTGGTGTCCTTCACCATTGCCCGTTTGGTCGCTGGGGGCAATCTGTGGGGTGGGCTGCTGCTGCTCATGTTCATTTTGCTGCTGTGCATGGGATTGTCTCTGTTGATCCCTGAAGAACGCAATCAGCGCGAATACGCGCCCCTGGATTGGCAGCCCTTCCTGCGCCTGGCGGCGATGACCGCCACTTTTACCCTGGTGATTTTGATGATGGAGTGGGTGATTCAGGGAATAAGCAGCCTGATCGCCGGCCTTTCCTCCACCGTTGTTGTGACCGTTTTGTTCCTGGCCGGGGTGATGTGCATGGGCGCAGCCGTGATCCTGGGTGTTTGGTTCAGCGTGCGCGTGGGGCTGGGAAAAGACGCAGCCCGCAATTCCTCGTTCACCTGGTGGGTCATCAGCCGGTTAGCGTTCTTGGTGGGATCTACCAATCTGGCCAGCTTCACAGTGTATTTCCTGCAGGGTCGCTTTGGGTACGTGGGCGAACAGGCTGCCAAGCCCGCCGCCCAACTGACCATGTTTGTTGGTATCTTCATCCTGCTTTCGGCCATCCCCTCGGGATGGCTCTCAGATCGTTTTGGGCGCAAACCGATGCTGGTGCTCAGCGGGATGGTTGCCGCAGCAGGCACGTTATGCGTGATTTTTGCGCCCGGCATGAGCATTGTGTATCTGGGCGGCGTGCTCATCGGCATGGCCACCGGTTTGTTCTACGCAGTCAACTGGGCGCTGGGAACCGAAATTGTGCCCAAGGCAGAGGCTGGAAGATTTTTAGGGATTTCAAACCTGGCTGGGGCTGGCGCGGGGGCTGTGGGAGCCTACATCGGCGGGCCGATCGCGGATCACATCACCCGTCTGGCGCCGGACCTGCCCGGTGTGGGGTACGCAGCTTTATTCGCCATTTACGCCATCCTGCTGCTCTTTTCTGTGCTGGCTTTAAAGGGCATTCAGCAAAAGCCAGCTGTCGTGAATTAGAATATCAGTTATAATTATCCTGTACTTTAACCTGGAGAATATGATGAGCGATCAGACGAGACCCCCTGGAAAAACCACCATCGCGCCCGATGTGCTGACCAGCATCGCGCGTTTGACCACCCTCAGCGTGCCCGGCGTCAGCCGGCTCACTGCTATCCCAGGAGCCGTAGACCGGTTTCTCAAGCGGGCAGACACAGAGGGTGTGCGCATCAGCGTTGAAAACAATACGGTGTATGCCGATTTATATGTGGTTCTCCTGCAAGACGTCAATGTCCGCGACGTGAGCCGGAATATTCAACAGAAAGTTGCCCGTGCCATTTCTGAGATGGTTGGAATGGAAATTGGCAAAATCAACATTCATGTTGAAGATATTGATTACCTATCAGACCAAGAATCTTCCAACCTATGAAATCACGCACCAAGGCACGAAGTGTCGCCTTGCAAGTTCTTTACGAAATTGATCTGACGGGTCACCCCATTGGCGCGGTGTTTCAAACGCGCCTGGACACCGAACCGTTGGACAAAAGCACCGCTGATTTCTCCTGGCAGATTATTGCCGGGGTGGTGCCGCTCATGGGTAAACTGGACGCATTCATTGCCCAACATGCCCCAGAGTGGCCCATGGATCAGGTCGCGATTATTGACCGCAATATTTTACGGATTGCTGTGTGGGAATTTGCTGTATCCGAAACCACGCCGGTCAAAGTAGCGATTAACGAAGCCATTGAATTAGCCAAACTTTTTGGTTCAGACAGCACGCCGCGCTTTGTAAACGGGGTTTTGGGAAGCCTGGCCAACCGCCAGGCAGAGATTAAGAAAGCCCTGGGCTTAACAACGCTCTAAGATCATCTTCCGGATTGCCCGGCAAAAAAAACAATTCGGGCAAGCTTAACAGGGGTTATATGACGCGAGGAAATCGCTTGCTACAAAAAGCTGGTGGATTTCTGATTGGTTTGACCTTGCTGAGCGTGTTAAGCGGTTGCTTTGCTGTACCTGTTGCCCCCACCCCCCCTGCCCCAGTTCCAAACTCCATCCCGGCAACCCCCTCGGTTGACATAACTTTTGTCTTGCGCTGGGCAGGCACAGGCCCAGGCCTGCAAAATGTGGCGCTGGAAATTCTAGATGAAGTGACTGGCCTAAGCCTGAATCCGCAGCGCTACGGAATGGAATCTCAGGGCAACAACAACTTCAAAGTCACTATCCCCATTCCCACGGGTTCCCTGGTCAAATACCGCTACATTCTGGCGGGCTCGCCACCCGTGCTGGAGGCTTATGCCACCGATCAAGCCGTGCGGTACCGCATGGCTTACATCACCTCGACTCAAGAAATTCAGGATATCGTGGTGGGCTGGACGGATCGGACGGTGGAAGTTAAGAACGCCGGGCGGATCATCGGTAAGATCGTTGATGCGGCCACGCGCGCACCAATTGCGGATGCGCTGGTTTGCGCGGGCGGCCAGCAAGCCCTGTCCAGCGCGGACGGCTACTTTATCCTCGAAGGCCTGGCGCCTGGAACGCACAATCTGGTGGCTTACCCCATTAACGGCACACACCAACCTTTCCAACAGGGCGCACTGATCGCCGAAAATGCCACCACCCCGGCGGAATTTGCCCTCAGCCCTTCGAAGATGATCCAGGTTTTATTCCTGGTGAAAATTCCAGAAAGCGATCCCAACGCGGTGGTGCGTTTGGTGGGCAGCCTGTATGGGTTGGGGAATATGCACGGCGACCTAGCGGGCGGCATCAGCGCCCCGGCTTCACGCGCACCGGTGCTGACCCAGATGCCGGACGGCCGCTACAGTCTGCTCACATCCTTGCCCGCCGGGTGGGATCTGCGTTACAAATACACGCTGGGAGACGGTTTTTGGAATGCGGAACACCGCGGAGACGGTAAATTCCAAACCCGCCAGGTAATTTTGCCCCAGCAGGATGTGATCATCGAAGATGTGGTGGAAACCTGGAAAAGCGGCGGCAGCTCTGCGCCCATCCAGTTCTCTGCGACGGTCCCCGCCAACACACCCGAAACGGACATCATCTCGATACAATTCAACCCCTACGGAAGCCCAGGCGGATGGACGGAACCGATCCCCATGTGGAAGCAGCGT
The DNA here is from genome assembly GCA_036751735.1 of Levilinea sp. Classification (GTDB taxonomy): domain Bacteria; phylum Chloroflexota; class Anaerolineae; order Anaerolineales; family Anaerolineaceae; genus Levilinea. Next base: position 4,987 of record DAIOUB010000002.1, read on the forward strand.
GGGCGGGAATGGCGCTTCACACTGTACAGTCCGCTGGGCATGCTGCGCGAGGTGGGCTACCGTTACTGCCGCAATGACCAGTGCGGCGCAGCCGACGACGCCGCCACGAAAGGGGTGAAAGCCAACGGGTTCCCCTTCTCCACCAGTCCAATTCAGCAATTGTTCCAGGATGATATTGCCAACTGGGCCTGGATGAAGAAACCCAGCCAACCCACAGCCGTGGTAGCGATGAACATCACCCCGCGCGACCGCAGTTTTTGGGTGGGTGTAGAACTCTATCAGCGAGATGTTTACCGTCCTTCCTGGCTGACATACGCCAACGAAGGCTTTAAAACCATTCATAACCTTGGTGGAAAACAGGTGGTGCTTTCACCCACCTGGACGTTCACCCGCGAAATGCCGCCCATTTTGCTGCCGGCGGCAGGAAAAGACCCCCTGGCTTTTGATACCTTCGCCATGCTTCAGCAGGCCAAGGCCAATCAATTGGAAGGCATCCTGTTCCCGCGCGTACGGGCCAACAAATCCCTGAGTAAATGGTGGACAGAAGCCAAACGGGACGACAGCTGGTGGCAAAGCTGGTTTGACCGTTATACAGAATTCCTACAGCATCAGGCGGCTTTGGCCCAACAAACAGGCGCAGCGGCGATCATTCTCGGTGACCCGGAGGTCGCCCCTGCTTTTCCGGCAGGCACGCTTAGCGACGGCAGCCCTTCGGGTGTGCCAGAGGATGCGGTCGCTCGATGGGTGAACCTCATTGATCAGGTGCGCAGCTTCTATAAAGGTGAAATTTTATGGGCGGTCAACGCCTCAGACTCGCCCCCGCCTCAGGAGATCTTGAGCAGGGTGGATCGCATCTATCTCTTGTGGTCTGTACCACTCTCGGCGTCAATGGAACTGGATCCGGCGGCGATGGCCGTGGAAGCTGGACACCAATTAGATGGGAAAGCGCTTCCACTGGTGCAGTCAACCGGCAAAGGGGTTGTGCTGGGGTTGGAATACCCATCCGCGCAGGGGGCAGCCAGCGGCTGCGTACTGGCGAAGGATGTCTGTGTGCGTTTCGAGAACTTGTACCCATTTCATGCTGACCAACCAGATGCAGTTTTGAGCCTGGATGAGCAAACCCAGGCCTACAATGCGATGTTGGCTGCGGTTAATCAACGCGAGTGGATCACAGGCATTTTGAGCCGCGGATTTTTCGTGCCGGCTCTTTTAGTGGATAAATCCGCATCGGTGTATGGAAAACCGGCTGCGGATGTGCTTTGGTATTGGTTCCCCCGACTGTCTGAACAGCCGGGATCATGAATTTCTATGAGGAGGATGCGTTCTAATGAAACCTGAAAGCCTTGTCGGCGTTACAAGATTGGAAGATCAGGGGTTAAAGCACCTCAAAGCTGCTTTATTTAACCTGCCCCCAGCCGCCCTGGTGGAACAATCGATTGAACGGAGCGAGGCGATTTTATCCAATTCGGGCGCGGTGATTGTGAACACCGGTCAGTTTACCGGACGTTCGCCGAATGACAAATTCGTTATTCAGCACAACACAGCCCAAGATGACGAGATCTGGTGGGGAAAAGTGAATGTTCCGATGCCAGAGGAGGCCTTTGACCGTCTGCATCAGAAAATGCTGGCCTACCTGCAAGGGCGTACGGTCTATGTCAAAGACATGATGGTGGGCGCACACCCCGACTATAAGCTCCCCATCCGCGTGATCACCGAGAAAGCCTGGCAGGCGCTGTTCTCTCACGACCTGTTCATCCGCCCCACCGCGGAAGAGCAAGCCAAGCATACCCCTGAATACACCATCCTGGTTTGCCCAGATTTTCAGGCGGATCCCAAAACAGACGGAACCCGCTCGCCCACCTTCATCCTGGTCAATTTCCAAAAGAAGCTGGTGCTGATCGGCGGCACTCATTACGCGGGTGAGATTAAGAAATCCGTTTTCACTGTGATGAATTATGAAATGCCGCGCCAAGGTGTACTTTCGATGCATTGCTCGGCCAACGTGGGTGTCAAAGGGGATGTGGCTCTGTTCTTTGGTCTGTCAGGCACCGGGAAAACCACCCTTTCTTCCTCTCCCGACCGCCAACTGATTGGGGACGATGAACACGGTTGGTCTGACACGAGTATCTTTAATTTTGAGGGTGGGTGCTATGCTAAGGCCATTCGTCTGAAACCGGAACTGGAGCCGCTGATTTGGGATGCCTGCCAGCGCTTTGGGTCGGTGCTGGAGAACGTGGATTACGACGCGGACAGCCGTAAGATTGATTTTGATTCGGAGCGGTTCACTGAAAACACCCGCGGAGCCTACCCGTTAGATTATGTGGCTAATCATGTGGAAAGCGGCTATGCCGGCCACCCGGAAAATATCTTCTTCCTGAGCGCAGATGCATTTGGCGTGCTGCCCCCCATTTCGCGGCTGACCCCCGAGCAGGCTATGTATTACTTCCTGTCGGGCTATACTTCAAAACTGGCGGGAACAGAGAAAGATTTGGGCAGTGAACCGCAAGCCACCTTCTCCACCTGCTTTGGCGCCCCCTTCCTGCCCCTTCACCCTGGACGGTACGCCGACCTTTTGGGCGAAAAAATCCAAAAGCACCAGGTGCGTGTGTGGTTGATCAATACCGGTTGGTCCGGCGGCGCTTACGGCACCGGCTCGCGCATTAAGCTGCCGTATACGCGCGCTATGATCCGTGCGGCCCTCAACGGCGACCTGGACAACGTCGCCATGCAAAAAGACCCCTATTTTGGGTTATCTGTACCGGTCAGCTGCCCGGATGTACCCGACGAGATGCTCCTGCCTCATATGCTTTGGAAAGACACCGCCGCGTATGAAAAGCAGGCGCGCGGTTTAATCAGCCGCTTCGAAGATAATTTCAAGCAGTTTGCCCAGCAAGTTCCGGTTGAGGTGGTTAAGGCGGGTCCCCACAACCCATAAGCCAAATCGAACTGATACAAAAAGACGCCAACAGCTCGAAAAGGATCTGTTGGCGTCTTCATTTGTGCATACAACTAGGGCCGGTAGAGAAGGAAGATGGCCGCCAGGATCAGAAACGGCGCATAGGGAATGGCGGTAAACATTTGATACTTCCGTCGCAAAACGGCTGTCAGGATGATGCCGGCGCTGGTGACACCCCCCAACAAAATGCCAAACAGCAGTCCCAGGGTGATTCCCGGCCAGCCCAGGATCAGACCTAGCACCCCGCTCAAGTTCACATCCCCAAAGCCCAGGGCAACCTCTTCTACCTCTTGCCCGCGGCGTTTGGAGATAAAGCGTGCAAACAGCTCACCGAAGTAATACAGCACCAGCATAATGCCGAAGCCCACCGCCCCACCAATGAGGGTTGTGGTCAGGCCGTGCAGGTGCCAGCCCAACGCCAACCCGCCCAAAGCTCCGGCCAGACTCACCGGATGCAAAATGATGCGGTATTCCAGATCGGTGATGGCCACCAGGGCAAAATAAGCCAGCAGCAGGCTGCCTACCCAAAACCCCAGGCGCGGCGGCGTCCACACCCACAGCGCCAAGGCAGCCAGCGGAAAGCCTATGAGTACGACCCAGGTGCGCACGGAAGGCCGCATCTGACAGCCAGAACATGTGCCCGGCCAAAAAAACTGCATCCACGCGAGGGGTTCATGGCAGGCCGTGCAGACGGGCGCGGTAAACCGGCGGTGGATGGGCAGCACATCAGCCAAATAGTTGACCGTACAGCCCAAACCATAGCCAAACAGGAGAACAGCGATCCAGCCGAGGTTCATGGTTACGCCGCCTGAGCTGCGGCTTTTTCGTTAGCCGCCCGCTGCGCCATCTGCCGGCGCAGAACCTGCACATCCCGCGGAACGAAATACGCAGTCACCAAGAAAAAGATGAAACAGAGCGCCCAGGCGCTCAGGCAAATCCAGAGAATGGCCGATTGCAGCGAAAAAGCGTCTGCGATGATTCCTGCGATCAAGGGAGCCAGGGCTGAACCGATGGATTCGGAAAAGCTCAGCAAAGCGTTGGCCGTGCTGCGTACCTCCGGCAAGGTCACGTCATAAACCGTAGAAAGCACGTTGGGTGAGGCAAAGGGGATAAACAACGCTGTCGCGCACAGCAGCGCCATGAATAAACCCGTCTGCTGATTGGGAACATTCATGGTGAAATACAGAAGCACCGCGCCAATGATGACCCCAATGGAGGAAATATAAGCCCGGCCGCGCGGCGTGCGCTTAAACCACAAGTCACCCAGCGCTCCACCCAAAGGATACCCCGCAGCCAGGATGAGGATCGCCGGAACCATGGTGATCAAGATGGTGTTTTCTGCGTAACCGCGATCTTTTTCCAAATAAGCAAAAAACCAGTAGGTGATCACATTCCAGGGGAACACCCCAAAAAAGCCCTGAACAAACAGCAGGATCAGGCTGGGCTTTTTCACCAGGTCGCGAGCGATCTTCCACTCAAAGCGGTAGATGCCAATTTCCGTCAGGTTTTCCAATTCCGGTTCGCTCTGACCGCGCGGTGGGTCCTTGACCCAGATGAAAATGCACACCGCCAAAACGATGCCCAGGCTGCCGGTGATGTAAAAAATAGCCCGCCAGCCGATGATGCCGCCCAAGAGCAGCGCCAGAACCATCCCTAACAAATACCCAAACGGCATGGTCAGCTGAAGCAAGCCGTAGATTTTCCCCCGTACCTGCGGGCCGAAGTAATCGGAGATCAGGCTGTACAGGCCCGGGTAGCTGGAGTCATCCACGCCGGTCGAAGCCCGGCTGGCCACAAACCATCCGTAGGTCGGCGCAACCGCGCTGAACCAGGTGGTGACACCCCAGATCAGCGAAGCCAGCGCCAACAGGCGGGCACGCGCGTAGCGGTCATAAAGCCAACCCCAAAGCGGGTATAATACAGCACCAACAATTAAAGCACCCGTGAATACAGCCCCCATTTGGGTTTGCGTGATCTGAAATTCTTCAATGATATCCACCGTCAACGGACCGATTAAGAGACGATCGGATTGGTGCAGGAGCATGAAAGCGAAGAAAATCCAAACCGCAATCCAACGTGATTTTTGAGTGGGCATGGTGGGTATCACTCCTGAGTTTATGGATCGTTGGGAACAGCGAACACTCCAGCTGTAAGTAAGAGTATAATCTGGAATATGAGGAAAGGCAAACGCCCACTCGTTCCTGTTCTTTCATCACCCTTATGAGGTAGCCTGTTGGCCAATTCTCGCTTTCCAGCCCTGCAATTTCGAAATTACCGCATATTTTGGTTTGGACAGTTCGTGTCGTTGATCGGCACCTGGATGCAAAGCACCGTCCAGCCTTATTTGGCGTACCAATTAACCGATCAGCCCATTTACCTGGGTCTGGTTGGGTTTGCCAATACCCTGCCGGCCTTTTTGTTCATTTTGCCCGCCGGGGTCATCATCGAAAGGCTGAATAAACGCAAAACCGTCATCATCATGCAAATTGTGATGATGCTGCAGGCTTTTACCCTGGCCTATCTGGCCATCACCCACCAGGTGACCATCTGGCACATTGTAGGCTTGACTTTCATTTTGGGTTTTGCCAATTCCCTCGAAATCACCGCCCGCCAATCCATGCTGATCGAATTGGTGGACCGCGAGGCTCTGCCAAACGCCATCGCGCTCAACTCTACCATTTTCAATGCCGCCCGCGTGATCGGCCCCTCTCTCTCTGCGCCGTTCCTGATGCTGCTGCAAAACACAGGTGAAGGTTGGGCCTTTTTTGCTAACGGGGTTTCCTATCTGTTTGTTATCATCGGGCTGTTCATCATCCAGACCAAACCCAAGCAATTGGCAGAGAACAATCACCGCCTCAGCACCGCGGACTTTTTAGAAGGTCAGAAATTCATCCGCAGTACGCCGATTATTTTGTTCATTCTCATGCTGGTGGCCATTCCCAGCTTTTGGGGCTTTCCGTTTGCCCAGCAAATCCCAGTTTTTTCTCGTGATGTTCTGAAAGCCGTGGGAGATACCAACGCGATTGTGGCCGGGCGTAACAGCCTGATGGTCACCACGCAGGGCGTGGGCGCTCTCATCGCCGCGGTGACCCTGGCTGCTTTCAGCACCATGCGCCATAAAGGGCGTCTGCTGATGGTCGGTCAGATCGTCTTTGCGCTCGGGCTGGTTGGGCTGGGTTTCAGCCGCTCCCTCTACCAGGCGGTGCCCTTCATCCTGATGATGGGCTGGGGGACGGTGACTCAGCTGGCACTGGCCAACACCTTGATCCAGTTGACCGTGCCGGATCACCTGCGTGGACGGGTGATCAGCAGCTACCTGTGGGTGATGAACGGCATCGCCCCCTTCGGCAGCCTGTTCTTGGGTTGGCTGGTGCAAACCGTTGGCGCATCCACTGCGGTGATGATCGGCGGCTCTGTTTGCCTGGTGGGGTATCTTGGTTTTCACTATCTGCGCCCAGATATTCGACGTTGGGGCAGCTCATAAGGCAGCCCGATGATGACCCCTCTCTCCCCTCTGGAACAAATTCTGTCCCGCTGGCAAAATGAGCCTGGGATCACCCCCAACATTGTCGAAACCCGTGAAATTCCCGCCAGAGAGGCCGTATACGGCAGGCTGCCGGAGAATCTGCACCCGGGTCTGCTGCGCGTGCTTGAATCCTCTGGTATCACCCAAATCTACAGCCACCAGGCCGCCGCGTTCGAGGCTGCGTCTTCCGGTCTCAATGTGGTCATGTCCACCGGAACCGCCAGTGGGAAATCCTTGGGATACCAGCTGCCGGTGTTGAACACCTTAGTGCATGATCCTTCCGCCAGAGCCTTGTTTCTGTTTCCGACCAAAGCCCTGGGTAATGATCAGGTGCGCAGCATGACCGACCTGCTGCAGAGGCTCAATCCCATCAGCGGCGCCCCTCCCATTCATGCGGCCGCCTATGATGGGGATACCCCCGCCTCGCAGCGCTCTTCCATTCGCGCTCAGGCTCGCATCCTGCTGACAAACCCCGATATGCTGCATATCGGCATCCTGCCCCACCACACCAACTGGGCTGAGTTTTTCCGAAACCTGCGGTACGTGGTCATTGACGAAATCCACATCTACCGCGGCGTGTTTGGCGCACATTTAGCCAATTTGGTGCGCCGTCTGAAGCGCGTCTGCCAGTTTTACGGCGCATTCCCCACCTTCATCATGACCTCGGCAACCATCTCGAACCCGCGGGAACACGCCGAGCATCTTGTGGAATCCCCGGTGACGCTCATTGACCAGGACGGTTCCCCCGCTGGACGGCGGTTTTTCCTGATTTACAATCCGCCAGTCATCCACCCCGATTTGGGGCTGCGGCGCTCCGCCGCCGCCGAGAGCGTGCGGTTGGCCCAAGATTTATGGGCGGCAAAGATGCAAACCCTCATTTTCGTCCGTTCTCGCCGGGCGGTGGAAATTTTGCTGCGTGATCTGCGCGATAAAACCAATTCCAACGACGTTCAGGGATACCGCAGCGGTTACCTCCCGCAGGAGCGGCGGGCGATTGAAGATGGGCTGAAGCACGGTGAGGTCCGCCTGGCCGTGTCCACCAACGCCCTGGAATTGGGCGTGGATATTGGCGGGATGAACGCGGTGATCCTGGTCGGCTACCCGGGCAGCATCGCCACCATCCGCCAGCAAGCCGGGCGGGCCGGGCGGCGGCTGGGCGACGCCCTGGCAGTGCTGGTGGCTTCTGCCGCCCCGCTGGATCAATACCTGGCACGCCATCCCGAATATGTGCTGGAGCGTTCGCCTGAGCACGCTCTGGTGAACGCCGATAACCTGGTGATCCTCTTGCAGCACCTGCGCTGCGCGGCTTTTGAGCTGCCCTTTCACGAAGGTGAAAAATTCGGGGCTGTTCCGTTGGATGTGCTGCAAGGGCTGATGGAATTCCTCGCGGCCGAACAGCAGGTTCACCATTCGAACCAGCGCTATTTCTGGATCAGCGATCAATATCCCGCCAACTCCGTTTCTCTGCGCACCGCTTCAGCCTCCCCCTTCCGCCTGCTTTCCATCCAAGATCCCCTCCGCACGGAGACCATCGGCGAAGTGGATGAGGCCAGCGCGAATTGGATGGTGCATCCCGGCGCCGTCTATCTGCATGCTGGCCGCAGTTATCAGGTGGAAGCTCTGGATTTTGAGCAGCATCAGGCTCACCTCCGCCCCGTGGAGTTGGATTACTTTACCGAGCCCATTCGGAAAACCACCGTCCAGAAAATTTCCACCCTCAAAGAAGAAGAGATCCCTGGCGGGGTCAAGGGCTACGGGGAATTGCTGGTGACGACCCAAGTGGTCGGTTACCGCGAGATCCAGTGGTTCACCCGCGAAACCCTGCGCATGGTGGACCTGGAAATGCCAGCCACCCAGCTGCGCACAGTGGGGTATTGGGTCTATCTGAATGATGCCAGCTTGGAGCAGCTGAAGCAGAGCGGCCTCTGGCGCAGCGACCCGATCCAATACGGCCCAAACTGGGAACGCCAACGGCAGCTTGCCCGCCAGAGAGACCGGTACACCTGTCAGGCCTGCGGCGCTTCCGAGGGCAAAAGCCCCCACCATGTGCACCATAAAACCCCCTTCCGCATGTTCACATCCGCAGCAGAAGCCAACCGCCTGGAGAATCTGATCACCTTGTGCCCTTCCTGTCACCGCCAGGCCGAGGCACAGGTTCGCGTCCGCAGCGGGTTGGCAGGGTTGAGTTATCTCATGCGTCAGATTGCGCCCCTGATTTTGATGTGCGATTTGAACGACATCGAAACGCATGTAGATCATGAATCCGTCTTTTCTGAAACCTGCCCCGCCGTGGTTCTTTACGACCAGGTTCCTGACGGCATCGGTCTGAGTGAGAGCGCGTATCAGGAGCATTTGCTGCTGATGGCGCAGTGCCGCGATCAGCTCGTGCATTGCGGCTGCCCAGACGGCTGCCCTGGCTGTGTGGGCCCATCCCCGGAAAACGGTTTCGGCGGCAAACCCGAAACCCTGGCCATGCTCAACGAACTAGTTCCTTTCGAGGATCAAAATTAATGGAATCGCTCTTTGACCGTCTGAAATCATTAGGGGTGCAGGTAGGCGCGAAGCAGGTACCTGCCCATTCTCCTGAAGCAGCGTCTAGAAAGGTTACCATTCAGGAAGTGGTTTCGGGCGAAGATGTGCTCACGCCGTTTGGGCCGGTGTTTGTCAGCCGCAAGGTCTACGGGCCAGCGACCCTTCAAGGTTCCGTGCCGCTGTGTGAATTCCGCGATGTGGAAATTCTGGCAGAATGGAACCGCACGCCAGAAATTGCAGAGCACCATCCCTATTCCTATCTTTTTCTGGACGCTGAAACCAGCGGGCTATCTGGCGGCGCGGGTACTTTTGCTTTTCTGGTGGGCATTGGTTTTCTCTCCCCCCAGGGGTTTGAACTCCACCAGGTCTTTTTACGCGACCCAGGCATGGAAGCCGCATTCCTGGCGTATATCGAGCAGCTGGCAGCCCGGTTCAAGGTGATAGTCTCTTTCAATGGCAAAGCCTTTGATATTCCGCTGCTCAACACTCGTTTTACTCTGTACGGCTTTCAAAATGTATTTTCCGAACACGCCCACGTGGATCTGCTCCAATTAGCCCGCCGCCTGTGGCGAGACCGGCTGCCCAGCCGCCGTTTGGGCAGTCTGGAAACAGAAATCCTGGGGCTGGAGCGCACCGCTGAAGAAGTCCCCGGCTGGATGGTCCCTGAGCTGTATATTGACTATCTCGACCATCAAGACGCCGGCCCACTGCAAGGCGTGTTCTATCACAATGAGATGGATATCGTCTCCATGGCGGCACTATTTCACCTTTGTGCCGACATTCTGTCGCAGTCTAACCCCAACCGTTCTCTTCATGGGCTCGACCGAGCCGCCCTGGCGCGGCTGTATGAAGATCTGGGACGCATTCCCCAGGCGCTGGCCTTATACGAAAGCGCCCTGCAGCAAGGTGATCTGCCGCCCATTAATTTCGCGCAGACCCTTCACCGCTACGCCCGGATTTTCAAACGCCGCGGCGATTGGCAAACTGCTGCCGATCTGTGGAAACGCGCCGCTGACCTTGGGGATGCCGAGGCCTGCATTGAATTGGCAAAATATTGTGAACACCAGCTCAGCTGCCCGGCCGAGGCGTTCACCTGGGCACAACGCGCCCTCCAAGCCGGCATCCCACCGCATTGGACCCCCGCCCAATGCCGCGATTTTGACAGCGAGATCCACAAGCGGCTTTCTCGCCTGAATCGGCTGCTCACCCCGTGATAGAATAAAAGTATGGCCCAATCCGATTCGATCCGATGGGATTTGCGCTATCGAGACTCACAGTACGATCATCCACTTCCACCGCGGCGGCTGCTGGTGGAAAACGCGTCTCTGCTGCCCAAGGGAGGCCGCGCATTGGATATTGCCGCCGGCACGGGGAGAAACGCACGCTTTCTGGAGCAGCAGGGGTTTCAGGTGATCGGTGTGGATGTTTCCTGGCAGGCCCTGCG
>DAIOUB010000002.1:15544-21837 GCA_036751735.1 Levilinea sp.
GGCTGGACTGAATCGGATCACGGAAAACAAAAAGCCGTAGCGAGTTTGATCGCACGGCGGTCTTAGTAAGGATGGCGGCTATGGAAGATTTGTACGAAGTCGTTTATCACGCCGAAGGGCGCTTGGAAGCCTCAATGATCCGTCTCTATCTGGAATCGTTCGGCATCCGCGCTTTAGCCTCGCAGGAAAGCGTCGGTTTGACCTATGGTCTCACGGTCGGGCCGTTAGGGGTCTCAAAGATCTACGTGCCTCGCGAAAGCGCAGCGGACGCTCGCAGAATTCTCATAGAGCTGGACGAGAAGATGGGCGTTTCCGCTTTGTTGGCCAAAAGCCTGCGAGCCCTCCAGCAAGAAAAGCGCAAGCCTCTTCGCGCGCACCTGCAAACCCATGCCAAAGGGCTTCGCCCGTATCATTCAAAACGGGTGCGCTACTAATCGAAGAGCTGCTCCAGGCTTTCTTTTAGAACTGCCTGAAAGGCTGCCATCAGTGCCTTCGTGAGCTTGCCTGGGCGTCCGTCCCCAATGCAATGCTGATCTACCTGCACCACCGGTAAAATCGCCCGGCTGGCGCTGGTGATGAATGCCTCCTCTGCCTGGGCGATCTGTTGTATCGAAATCGGTTCCAAATGGACGTTCACGCCCAGATTTCCCGCAGCTTCAAATACCATCAGGCGGGTAATCCCCGATAGAACGCCCTCTTCCGCGGTCCAAATTTCACCCTTCTGGATCGCATAGAAATTGCTGCTCAACCCTTCCAGGATAAATCCCTGGGGATTTACCATGAGGATCTCCTCCACTTTCTGCTCAGAAGCCTGCGCGGTCTGCTGAGCGGTGTGCAGGAAAGCGGTCAGCTTGGCCTTGGGATTGCTGCGCTGCATCTTCCGGGTGAGGGTATGAACGCCGCGTTCGTAGGCCTCAGGCAGCGGGGTCTTCAGCGGTTCCAGGCTGATATACACATCTCCAACCTGCTTCGTTAAATCCATCGTCAGGCGAATTCTGGCCTCGTCATGCGGGTATTGCTGCACAGCCAGAGCCAGCGCTTTCCGCAGAACCGCCTCATCTATCGGCACCGGCTTTGAAAGGGTGAGAAGTGCGGTTTCTTGCAGGCGGCGAAAATGTTCGTCAAGTTTCGGAACCCAGGCTCTCTGGTACGTTCTGAAGGTCGTGTAAGCTCCTTCGGGTATGACTCCCGAAGCCTGATTCAAACCAACCACCGAATCAGGGAGCGCAAATGCGTTCAAGAGCGGGTCGCCGATAAAATTCACCTTCCAGGCTGCGGTGTCATTCATTCAGACGGTTCTCCATTGTCGTATGATTGAGGTTTCTCGCGGGCATAGTCTTCGCGCGTATCCACATCCCGCAGGATGGAATCGGTAGCCGCTTCAAAATACAAGATCTGATGTGCATGGGTAGACAGAAAATCGCGCATGGTCGCACTCGGCGGCAGACTGGCGATCTCATCCCACAGCCCGCGAGCGATCACCCAGGGGTGTCCGCGGTGCATCTGGTAACTGGGCACCAACAACAGGGGCTGCTTTTCCTGATACACATCCATCAGCCCAGCCACCGTGCGCAATTCCATCTGCGGTTGGTCCCCCAGGGCCACCAGACACGCGCTGACATCGGCCGGCATGGCTGCCAGCCCCACCTGGAGCGAGGTCAGCATGGATCCATTTTCAAATTGCAGGTTTTTTACACAGACTGCCGGATGCCCGAAAAGGGCTTCAGAAATTTCGGTATGCGCACCCCCGGTGACAACCACAATTGGGCTGGCTCCGGCTTCATGCAGCACACCGGCCACCCGCGAAATCACCGTATGCCTCTCACCCCACGGCAAAATCAGCTTGGGCTCGCCCATGCGCCGCGAAAGGCCTGCCGCCAGGATAACTGCTCCGACGCGCTTCATCGTCACTCAGGCAATCATGGAGCGCAGTTCTGGCCGGCTCAGGATGGCTTCCAAGACACCCCCGCCCACCGCCAGCGATTTATCCGATACCAAATAGCAGTATCGCGGCTCGCCGCGTGGATCTATGTCGCCAATCTTCATTCCCGCTTCTACTGGCAATCCGCTCATCAAGATGCCGCGCAGCACGCCGAACCAGGGCGCTCTTAACTCATGCCCCGCTACGCGCGCGATCAGTTCATCTTTTTGAATTAAACTGCCGATCGCAGGGAAAACCTCGATTTTTCCATCTGCCGGCGAGCGCAGCACGCGGTCTGCTTCATGGTTCAGCACCGCTTCAGGGGTGCGCGTGTCGTTCTGGGCTTGCCCCTGCCAATAAACCCGCCCCATACAGTGCCCCCGGTTCGTTTCAATGACTGCATGGCAGTCTTGCCCGGCGGTGAACCCTGGGCCTATGCCGATCACGAGGACGGCTGCGTCCAAACCGGTCTCCGGCGGCTGCTTCAGCATCCGGCAGTCCACCAACACATCCGGCCGATAGGCAGACAGGCAGGCCAGGTCAGGATCCACCAGCACTGCCACAGATCCCTGTTGATGAACAGCCCCGGCTTCGTCCGCTGCATGAATGAGCTGCCCGCTGACCCCTTCAACGGTAGTGCTTCCTTGATAAACGGCCTGACCAAACGAAACCAGCCGCCGCACCATCACAGGGGCTGGCAGCTCCGTGATCAGAATTTTGGCTCCTGCATGGTACAAACGTAAAGCAATCCCGCTGGCAAGATCCCCACCGCCGCGGATCAATACTTTAATGCTCACAGTTCGCCTTCCTCAAAACGTTATTTGCCTTGCTGCAGGCCTTCCAGAACCCGCTCAGGAGTCAGCGGAAAACGGTCAAACCATACACCGGTCGCCGCATGCAGCGCCGCAGTAATAGCTGGAACCAACGGCAAAAACGGCATTTCGCCCATTCCGCGCGCACCCCACGGGCCAATCGGATCGGGGTGTTCCATAATGACAGACTGCACTTGGTCAGGAATATCCAAAACCGTGGGGATCAGATAGGTGGACAGCGTTTTGGAGATGACCTCGCCGTTTTGCTGGATGAAGTTTTCCAAAATCGCATATCCCGCCGCCTGAACCACAGCCCCTTCGATCTGCCCCTGCACCAGCCGCGGGTTGATCGCCTTTCCCACGTCGTCCGCGCAGATCACATTCAGCAAACGGATCTGACCGGTTTCGGTGTCAACTTCTACGTCCACCACTTCCGCCACATAGCCGTAGGAGAAATTCGGTTCCGACTTGCCGGTTTCCGGATCATAGGGCGTGGTTTTCGGCGGCCGGTATTGGAAGGTGGCTCGCGCAGGGCGTTCCTCGTTCGTCCACTTCTGCAGCGCCTCCTGCGCCGCGCCGCGGATGGCGTTTCCGGCCATGAAGGTCATGCGCGAAGCCGAGACACTCCCCGAATTTTCGGTCACAGCGGTGTCAGAGGCAACCAACCGCACCTGGGTCAAGGGCAGCCCCAGGGCTTCAGCCGCCATTTGCAGGAAAACGGTATGCGCACCCTGCCCAACCTCAGCCCCGGCATGGTACAGCACCGCTTCTTCCACTTTGTCTTTCCCACGAAGCTCAATGGTCGCCCAGCAATTTTCGGGTGCGCCAAATGAGAAACCCACGTTCTTGAACGCGCAGGCAAACCCACGTCCGCGCTTCTTGTGGGAAGAGGCCGACTGCATCGGCGCATTGCTTTCAGGCAGCCTGAAATTCTCACCTTCCTGCTGCCAGCCCGCTTCTTTGGCGCAGGCTTCCACCACCGCCTGGATGCTGACACCCTTCGGCAGCGGCGTCCCCACAGACAGCAGCGACCCTTCCTGCAGTAAATTTCTGCGCCGAATTTCCACCGGATCCATCCCCAGCGCCTCGGCTAGTTTGTTCATTTGTGATTCCGCTGCGAAAGCGCCCTGCGGGCCACCAAAACCGCGGAATGCCCCATTAGGAATGGAATTGGTGTAAATCGCATACGAATCCACGCGCACATTGGGAATTTCATACGGCCCCGTGCACATTAACGTGGCGTTTCCGAGCACCTTGGTGGAGGTGTAAATATAAGCCCCGCCGTCAGCATACACATCCACATCCGCGGCGATGATTTTCCCTTCGCGGGTCGCTCCCCAACGTGTGCGGATGTGATACGGGTGGCGTTTGTGGTGCCCAACCATCGATTCTTCTCGGGTCCACACGATTTTCACTGGACGGTGAATGCCGCGTTCGCTCAGGCGCAGCACCGCTAAACCCAAAACAATCTGCACCGACATATCCTCGCGCCCGCCAAACGCACCGCCGATGGCAGGGTAAATCACCCTCACCCGCTCTACCGGCAAGTTCAGAGCATGGGCAATCTGGTCCTGATCCTCATGCGTCCACTGCCCAGCCACCACCACGGTGATGCGCCCCTCTTCGTCCATATACCCCAGCCCAGCCTCTGGCTGTAAAAACGCGTGTTCTTGGGCTGGTGTGTCATACACGCCTTCGACAACGATATAGGCTTCCTTGAGTGCCGCCTCAGCATCCCCTTTGCGGATGCGGTAATGGCCGAACACGTTCGACCCGCGGTCTGGGTGCAGCAAAAAAGCCTCTGTTTGCATCGCTGCCAGAGGATCCGTCACAATAGGAAGGTCTTCATATTCCACACGGATTGCGTCGCGGGCCTGGGTCGCGATGGCTTCCGTTTCTGCCACGACCACCGCTACCTGATCACCGACAAACCGCACACGGTCAGTGAACGGCTTACTGGCGCCAGGACCGCAAAGCACTGGCTGATCGGCAACGATCAAGCCGTACTCATTGACCGGGACATCCTTGGCGGTTAAAACCGCCAGCACCCCAGGCATCTGCTCGGCCTGGCTGGTGTCAATACGTTTCACAATCGCATGCGGTCGGTGGCTGAACAGGATCTTCATATGAACCTGCCCATCCATGTGAATATCGCCGGGGTACAGCGCTTCTCCTCGAACCTTGCTGACCGCGTCCACTCGCTGTACGATCTTACCCACAACCTCTGTCATCGCTGCAAGGCCTCCTAAACTCACTCATACAGGTAAAAAAATCCGGATTAGGTTACCGTTTGTAGCGTTTCCCGCGGTACTGCACCGGCGGCACGTCATACGGCCCATACCGCGGGGGAGCAAACACCTGGTATAGCGCAAAAGAGAACAACGAGAAAATCGCAAAGAGCAGGAACATGAGCACCAGCGTCAGGCCGGCTTTGATGTAAAAATAAGGCTCGATGATCGGCGAAATCATATCCGGCGTGATTCGAAGCCAATGATATTGCTTATTCAGATCAAACAACACCAACGCCCCAAAGTAAGACAGAATGGGGATCAAGACAATCAGGGCGAACCCCACTCCTCGCCAAATGGGATGAATTTCTCTGGTTTTGGGTTGTTGGTCTGGCCGACCGGTATACGAGCTGTATTTACCCATGCTTACCCTCGCTGAGCCGCCTTATCAATCGCCTGAATGATCTTGTAATAGCCTGTGCACCGGCATAAATTGCCGGTGATCCCCTGCTGAATCTCTTCCAAAGTCGGGTGTGGGCGCTCTTCCAACAGTTTGACCGCAGACATCACGAAGCCTGGCGTGCAGTAGCCGCATTGCACCGCGTCTTCAGTGACAAATGCTTCCTGCACAGGATGCAGAGTATCCGCCTCGGAAATGCCCTCAATCGTGCGGATATCCGCGCCGTGAGCACGGCCCGCCGGAACCAAACAACCCATCACCGCGATGCCGTCCAGGAACAAGGTGCACGCCCCGCACTCCCCTTCGCCGCAGCCTTCTTTCGAGCCAATTAAGCCCGCATCTTCGCGCAGCAGGTGCAGCAGCGTTTTTTCGTGCCCGCTTGCGAAAGAATACTTCTTACCGTTGATGGTCGTCTCAATCGGCTGAGTTCCGTCAAATTGGGACATTTTCTCCAGGCGGCTGGGCACATTGACCGGCTTTCCCCACAGCAGGATCGGCGATTCCGGCAAGGTTGTGTGCTCCGCATGCTTTTGGATCGCCTCCAGCGCCCGTTTGGTAATCAGCCGGGCCATATGGCTGCGGTAAACCGCCGAACTGCGCAAATCGTTAATCGGCTTCGCAGCTTCTCTTGCCAGTTCTCCCGCCTGCTCAATCACCTCTGAACTCAGCGCTTTTCCAACCAGGAATTGCTCGGCTTTCACAGCATGGATGATCACCGGCGCCACCGCGCCCAGAGTGATCACCGCTTTTTGAACAATTCCGCCTTCCAGACTTAATACCACCGCCACATTGACCAAAGAAATCGCCTGTGCGCGGCGCAGCGCAAATTTTATGAACATGCCTCTCTGGCCGGAGCGCATGGCAGGGAAGAA
>DAIOUB010000002.1:21937-79840 GCA_036751735.1 Levilinea sp.
GGCCCCATGTGGATGATCCCATCCTCATCCATTTGAATCACATCCAAACCCGGAATGCGGGAAACATCCACCAGTGTTTCAATTCCTTTGCGCTGTCCGCGTTCTAACTCTAATACTAAATCGGTGCCGCCCGCAACAATACGCGCCTTTTCACCCTCACGGGCGAGGATATCGAGGACTTCTTCAATGGTTGTTGCGTTGATGTAGTTTTTCCACATAGCTCCTCCACACCACTTATTGTTTCATGCTTTTCCCGGTACCGCCATTTTGCACCATGATAATTTCCGCAAGGATGCTCACTGCAATTTCTTCAGGGGTTTCGGCATGCAGTTCCAACCCGATCGGTGAATGCACCTTGTCCAGCTCCGCCTCGGTAATATCCGTTGCTTCCAAAATACCTTTGCGCGTGGTAATCCACCGCCGCCGGGAACCGATCACACCGATATACCCCACCGGCTGCCGCAGCAGTGCCGGCAGCCCCTCAATGTCCACATTCGAACCGCGCGTGGTGAGCAGTAAATAGGTAAAGCGGTTCATTTCAAGGTGCTGCGGTATCTCCTGCATGGGAACACAAAGGTACACATCCCCATCCGGGTTTTCCTCCGGCGTGCACAACTCAGGGCGGTCGTCCGAAATTACCACACGAAAATCCAACCATTTCGCCAAATGAGCAACCGCCTTACCCACATGTCCGGCGCCCACGATGACCACCACCGGCTTCGGAAGAATAGGTTCAACGAAGATGTCCAACTGTCCTCCGCAGATTCCCGGGTCGCCCGCTTGTGGGTTCGACATATTGTAGTGTAACACACGGTTCTTGCCGTCTTCAAGAGCAGCTTTGGCCTCTTGTAGAACCCGGTTTTCCACTTCGCCGCCGCCAACTGTGCCAATAAACTGCCCATCCGGGTACACTAACATCTTGCTTCCCGCGTGACGCGGCGTGGAGCCGTGCGTGTTCATGATGGTACAAACCACACCGGCCCCACCCCGTTTTTCCAATTCAGCTAAAGCTTGATAAATCGATTCCATCGCTGCCTTATTCTTTATTCTGCAGCGCCAGCCACACCCGCTCCGGCGTCACAGGATTGATATCCACATTCGCACCGCATGCGTCCAGCACCGCGTTGCCCACAGCCGGGGCCACCCCGTCCAGGGGGATTTCAGCCACGGCTTTCACACCGAAGGGATGCGAGGGCTCAAAGGTTTGAATGAACAGGGTGGACAAATCTGGCATTTCATCGGCTCGGAAAATGTGGTAATCCACCAGATCGCGTTCCAAGGCCGCGCCTTTTTCGTCATAAAGCATTTCTTCGCATACAGCATATCCCAAAGCCTGGGTCATGCCGCCTTCCACCTGCCCAGAGGCCGTGATGGGGTTCACGATCACCCCGGAATCAACCGCCATCAGCAGTTTATCCACGGTAACCTGCCCCGTCTCAAGGTCAACCGTCACTTCAGCAAACTGCGCAGCAAACGGCGGCGGCGAAACCGGCGAAACGTAAGACCCGACGCCCATAATCTGTTCCTGATCCTTATGGTGCAGGGAATCGTGCCCAACTTCGGAAAGAGTCACAAAGCGCTGATCCGGGGCAATCGCCTTGCGGTCTTCCAACAAAATTTCTTCAGGCCGGACTGTGGGTCCATCCGCACGGTCATTCAGCATGCGTGCCGCGCGAATTTTGATCCGTTCCGCCGCCTGCTCCGCAGCCCGCACCGCCGCCGCCCCCGAAACATAGGTCGTGCTGGAGGCGTAAGCGCCCTTATCAAAAGGTGTAAAGTCGGTGTCAGAAGAATAGACGATCATATCCTCAATCGGAACCCCCAGCACCTCAGCCGCCATCTGTGCCAGCACGGTGTCAGAACCGGTTCCCAGGTCGGTCGCCCCAATCAGCAGGTTGAATGAGCCGTCATCGTTCATCTTGATGCTCGCTCCGCCCATATCCAGATACGGGATGGCCGTCCCCTGCATCACCATCGCCACGCCAATCCCGCGGCGCAGGTGGGGTTTACCCGGTATCAGATGCCATTCCGGATTCCCAAATTTCGAATCCCAACCCATCTCAGCACGTCCCTGGCGAACACAGTCTTCAAGTCCCACCGTATGGATAATTTCAGGGTTAGGTTCGCGGCCTTCGCTCCACGCAGTGCTGAAGGGGTGCAGCTCGCCGGGGCGAATGGCGTTCTTCAGGCGAAATTCCAAAGGATCCAGACCCAGCTCTCGAGCGATCTTTTCCATGTGCCGCTCAACAGCCCAATACCCTTGAGGAACACCGTACCCGCGGAAGGCCCCCGCCGGCGGGTGATTGGTGTACACAATATCCGCATGGAAGCGGATATTCGGGGATTCACGATACGCCCCATCGCCCACGTACAAGGCCATGGATTTATGCCCGGTATTGCCCGTAACGGTCAAGGCATGACAGCCGTAAGCGCCCGTGTCGCTGAGGGCAATCATTTCATTCGCGGTGAGCGTGCCGTCTTTCTTAACGCCGGTCTTCATGTGAATACGCATCGGATGGCGCGAACGGGAGGCGGTGAATTCCTCTTCGCGCGTGTACTCAAACAGCACCGGACGGCCAGTTGCAATGGTTAAATGCGCCGCCACATCTTCGATCTGCACTTCCTGTTTGCCGCCGAAACCACCGCCAATGCGCGGTTTAATCACTCGGATTCGTTTGATCGGCAGCCCCAACACCGGCGCCAACATCCGACGCACGTGGAAAGGCACCTGTGTGCTGGTTCGAATCACCAGGCGGTCATCTTCATCCCAATAGGTGACGACCACATGCGGTTCAATGTGCGCCTGCTGAACTTTGGGGACTTCATACTCCCCTTCGAAGATGAAATCCGCCTCTGCAAAACCCTTATCCACATCGCCAATGTCGATGTGAATTTCAGCCGCCAGATTCCGCTTCGGGTCCGAATCGGCAAAATTAACATACTCCGGTTCATCATGCAAAATGACAGAGCCGGGTTTCATGGCATCCGCCGGGTCCAACAGTAACGGCAATTCTTCGTATTCAACTTCAATCAGCTTCAAAGCCTCATAAGCAATCTCAGCCGTTTCAGCGGCCACAAAAGCCACGCGGTCGCCCACAAAGCGGGCTTTCTTATCCAGAGAGAACATATCTAACGGCCCAGGGATCGGGTCTGACTGGCCAGCAGTGGAATAAACCACCCGCGGCAGATCTTCCCAGGTCAGCACCGCCGCCACGCCGGGCAGCGCCCGCGCTTTTGAAACATCGATTTTCTTGATGTTGGCGTGCGCCACTGGGCTGTGCAGGACTTTAGCGACCAACATCCCGCGCATTTCCATGTCCGCGGTAAATGCCGGCTTACCCTGAACAAGTTTCACAGCATCAACCTTGATATCCGGCTGACCAATGCGTTGGTAAGGTTTTGTGCCAGAGGAATCCGTCCAGATTTGCGGCATGATGCGTGTTTGCGTCTCAACGCCCGCGCCGGTCATCTCTTCTGGTTCGCGGGTCTCAACAGGATGAACAGGCTCGCCGCCATCCGGCATAGGTGCATTGGAAGGATAAAGAGGCTCAACCTTTTCGCCGCGCAAAACCGCCGCCGCTCTCTGCACCGCCTGCACGGGTTTTAAGTAGCCGGTGCAGCGGCACAAAACGCCGGAAAGAACGTTTCGAATTTGTTCGTCACTGGGGTTCTTTTCTTTTTCAAGCAGCGAACGCGCCGCCAGCACCATCGCCGGGGTGCAGTAACCGCACTGCACCGCGCCGACCTCAATGAACGCCTGCTGAATCGCATCCAGGCCGCTAGTTTGTTTCCATCCTTTTCCTTCACGTTCCCCTACATTTTGCACGGTTTCGATGGTGTGCCCTTCGGCCTGCGCCGCCAGCATACCGCACGAATTGACCGGCTTGCCATCCAGCAGCACCGTGCAGGCCCCGCATTCCCCGTTATCACAGCCCCCAAACTTCACTTCAAAGAAACCCGCATTCCGCATGAATGTCAGCAGGGTTGTATTGGCTGGGGCGTCTTGCTCAACGGTTTTCCCATTGATGTTCAGTGTAAGTTTCATCACTTCACCTCCACATCCCGCAAACAGCGGGCTGCCAGTGTGGTTATTTCGTGTTCAATGAATTCTAAAGAGTACCTTGGCATAAAATAATGGCTACACGCATTAACAGCAGCTTCAACCGCTCCGCTGCTGTCGGTCCCATCCAGAACCAGTACCACCCGTTCCATCAATCGCCCGCCAATCACGATCCGCGTCCGGCCCGACGGCCACTTCGCCGCAGCCGCCATGACCAGGGCCACATCCGCCGGGCTTCTCCCCACCGCATGATACGCAGCCCGCGTATTCAACGGCAGGGTAATTTGCGTCATCAGCGTTCCAAACGGCATATCTGCTTTCTTTGTGGCCAGCCAATCCCCCAGGCTCACTTCTTTTCCCCCGGGTTCCCAGGATAACTGCGCGTCCATGGCCAAACACACCGCCGCAAATGGGCTGTGTCCGCCCCCACTGACCAATGCCCCCCCAGCGGTGGCCATCTGCCGCAAATTGTAGCTGGCCTCGGCCTGAACAGCAGCACCCAAAACCGCCGGTGTCTGTGGATCATCCAGCAGGGCTTGCAATTTCACACCTGCCCCAATTTTCAAACTTTGTCCCTCAACCCGAGTCGCATGCAGGGGCAGCGCCTGAATATCCACCACCGCGATCGCCTGGTGGCGGTATCGGCTCAAACTTGTACCGCCGCCTAAAGGAACCGTTGGTGGTGCATTTCGACCCAACAGTGACAGAGCTTCTTCCATTGTGTGAGGGCGGTGATATTCAATAATCATTTTTCACTCTCCTTGTCGGGGCGTTTTGCCTGCCCATCCAGACGTTTTTGGCTTCAGGAAATGTGTTGACCACCCCTGGGAGGTTTCCCCCCCAAGGGTGGAGATCAGCATGGATAATTTGCCTTTGCGTTTACTGGGTCGCAAAGGTGTCAATCAGCAAACGCACATCACCGCCCACGGGGTACAGGATCGGGCAGGTGCAGCCGTTCTTAACATATTCAGCAACTTTCGCTTTAGCTTCCGACGGCGTTCCCGAAGCCGTGATGCGCAGGATCAATTCTTCCGGAACCAGGTGCTTGGCTTTCTGAATCTGTTCGTGCGTGGCAGGCCAGCCCAAAATGGATTGGATCTCCGCCACAACGTCCATCGAAACGCCAGATGCCTTGGCGATGTGAGGCTGCTGGGCCAGATATTGGGTCAGCAGTTCGCGCGAAGTGTCAATGGCTTTATCATGGTCTTCATCCACCGAGCAAACCACCAGCTGCGGCCGGTCAATGTCATCCAGGGTGCGCCCCGAAAGTTTCGCACCCGCTTCTAATAATTCCAGGGCCTTATGATTGTATTCCGGCGGCACGCAGTAATTCAACACCGCGCCGTCTGCGATCTCGCCCGTCATTTCCATCATCTTATCGCCGGTTGCGCCGATGAAAATGGGCACATTCCGCGGCTCACGGCGGCCGTGAACCACATCCAATTCAATCCCGTCCACATTGATAAATTCGCTGTGGAAAGTAACCCGCTCCATATTGAGCAGCTTGCGCAGCACAACAACCGTGTCACGCATCGCCTGAAGCGGTTTCTTGCGGTCAATCCCCACATTTTTCGCCAGCGGATCCCACCACGCCCCAATACCGCAAATCACGCGGTTCGGCGCCAGATCATCCAGAGTCAAGAAAGTCGCCGCCAGAAGGCCAATGTTGCGTGTCCAGTTATTGATCACGCCAGAGCCTACAATTAACTTCTCGGTGACAGCCGCGTATGCCGCCATCGGAACAATCGCATCTCGAACCAGGCGGCTCTCGGCCTGCCACACCGCTTCAAACCCACGCTTTTCGGCATATTTCACATAGTCCAGGCCGTCGCGTAAATCATGCGAATCCTGCAAATAAAGGGCTACACGGTTGCTCATGAGTTCCTCCAAAATAGGTTAAAGGCTGGGCGTTCTGCTTCCGGTTAAACCTGCTCTACCTGGTTTAGGTATTCAAGGTCTTCCGGAGAATCAAGGTCGAACGCAAGAGTTGGAAGTGACAAAATTTCTAACCGGGTTCCGCGAGCCACCGCCTGTTTTTGATACCGCTCCACAGATCCCTTGCCAAAGGTGACTTTGAACATTTCGATCGGGTTAATCAGCACTACATTAACCCCATCCATTTTTCGGTCGGGAGCGATGATCATCTCAGGGGGTTGCACCGCGTGAGCCAACATCGTTTGAACATCTTCCGGCGCCAACAAAGGTAAATCTGCTGCTACGATCAGTAATGCGCGGGCGGCATACGCCCTGGCCACCGCCGCGGCCCTTTGTAAAACCACTTCGAGCGGCGAGTTCGGGTCTTCCTGCAAAGTCCGCGCCCCGTAATCGCGTGCCATAGACAGGACAGAAGAATCACGGCTGATCACCAGGACCTGATCAATTTCCTGCACGCTGGATAAAACTTGCAGCGTATTTCCCAACATGGTAAGGTTCAAAGTTAAGCGTTTTTCTTCGTCCAATACATCCGATAACTGCGGCTTGCTCATTCGTAAAGGCTTTACTGGAACGATTGCCCAGAGGCTCATCAGCTTTGCAGCCCTCCATCCACAATTGATATATTAAATTATACTCCCGCGTGCCAGTCATGAGCCCTTTGCTCAGCTAGCAATAATTCCATTTCACAACGGGATTTTTCGGTGAATTCCCTCCTCGTTTTCAGTTTGATAAATCATAGCCAGATTATTGATCTCAAAAGCATACCGCTGGGGAGATGTTGGAATCAGCGCATCCAAAGCACACGGAGCTTGCCGCAAGGTTCCATCATGGTACACCATGGTAATGTGCGGCATCCATACCGCCGGTGCATAATACGCATTGATACCCTTAGCCTGCGGGCTCAACTCAGCCCACAATTGCTGATGCATTTTCCGAATCGCTTCGGTCTTTACAACCCCAAGTGTAACTGTTGGGAATTCCCCTGGAAAAACACCGTACCCCCACACACTCGCCCGGATCGGCCCAAAATCGATTGACAGCCGCTCCAGTGCAGCCAGGCTCGCCTCACGCTCCAGGTCTTCCACCGCCATCCAGGTCAGGTGCGGCTGATGTACCGCTTGAAATTCATCCGGTCCACACGCCAAATCTGCCCGGGTCTGAGTTCCTTCACCAGACCACGTGTGGCTTTCGCTGACAAGGGATACAATGGCGATCATCATTATCGAAACAGATCTTGTTCCTTAGGTCGAATTAATTCTGTCAAAGCCGAATCGCGCAATGCGTAGGGAAAGCCGTGCACATGCACCGCGGGCGATCCTTCGGCCGCCTGCCCCATCATCAGCGATGCTGCCGCCGCTAATTCATCTGCTGCCCCAATTTGAGTGATCCGCAATCGAAACCCGAATAAATCCGCAGTCCCGCGCATATCCACGATCCCTGGCACCCCCGCCAGCCCAATCGTGACCCCGACTGTCCCATTTCGCCAGGCTCTTCCATGTGAATCAATGATCACCACGCCAATATGTATATGGCTATGCGCAGCTATTTGCTCTTGCAGCCGTCGGGCAGATGCATCCGGGTCTTCTGGCAGCAGCAGCACCCAATCCTCTTCGTTTCCCCACGGGCCGCGCACATTGGAATGGTCAATTCCCGCGTTCGCGCAGATAAACCCCAGGCGGTGCTCGACGATGATGGTGTTAAATCCTGTCCGCAGCACCGCCTGGCTTTCCTGTAAGATCAACTCCAGAAGCCGCGCATCCTTCTTGGTGATCTCAGCCAATTCATTCGCGCGAGTCGAAGGCTCAACTGTGCTCAAATTCACCAGCCGCCCTTCAGCTTTCGACACAATCTTCTGTGCAAGCACCAGGATGTCGCCGTCGCACAATTGAATGCCGGTCGTCTTCAGCGACTGCATCAATAGGTTCGCAAGGTCATCCCCAGGTTCGATAAGAGGAAGGTTGCTCAGGGGGGTTACAACCAATGCCATACGATCTCCCTAGGTCCGCCGCGGGATCCCTGTGATTCGGATTCCGGATGATTCAACCCCATATTTCTTGTTCAGGCCGATCAAAATCGAGGTTAAGCCTTCAACCACCACAGAATTTTCAATGGGCCCCGCGTCCCAACCGATCAAGCCCGCGTCTTCCACCAGCTTAATCACCGTTTCGCGGGCTGCCTTACTGCTGCCAGTCACCAGCACATCGCACTCCACCCCCTCGCCAGACAGCAGATTCTCATAAGAAATATTCTGGAAGGCCGCTACCACTTCAGTTGCCTCTCCCACAATCTCCTTTGCTTCCTGCGCTGCGCTGCCGGCTGGCGGCATTTGCACTTTGGTCACCTTCGGCGGAACCAGCGGTACAGTCACATCTACCAGGATCTTGCCTGCTAAATTCGGCTTGACGCTTTCCAGCATCGTCCGGTGTGCCGCAAACGGAACCGTCATCACCACAATATCCGCCTGTTCAGCCGCTTCAGGGTTCGTAACGCCGTGGATGTCTGCCGTCCCTGCCATCATCTGCCGCACATCCTCGGCGGCAGCCTGAGCCTTTTCTACCTGCCGCGAGCCGATCAAAATCTTATATCCAGCCTTTGCCCATGCGAACGCCAGGCCCTTACCTTCTTTGCCGGTCCCCCCCAGGATGGCAATTACACGAATAGTCACTTCTGGGTTGTCGCTCATTCTCCTCCTGATGCAATAAAAGGATGCCTTTAAAACTTTTGGTTATAGCGCTCCCACACCTGAGGGGCGATACGCAGCGCTTCTTCCATCACCGCGGCCTCATCCAAAACCAGGATCTTGCGGTCGCGCATCAGCACTTTTCCTGCAACCATGGTAGTAGTGATCATGCTTTCATTGAACCCAAACAGGATGTGCCAGGGGGCATTGCCGCCAGTGAAAGGCGTAAACGGCTTGTAATCCACGAAAATCAGATCCGCCCAGGCTCCTGGCGCAATCACACCCACGGGTACGCCGCCAAATTGAGTCTGTGCCAGCTGCTGATTGTTATACACAGCCATTTCCACCAGGTCGTAGCCGCCCATACGCCGCGGATCCAGATTCCACAGCTTGTGCGCCAGATAAGCGGTCTTCCATTCTTCCCACATCGCGTTGGAAAAGCCGTCATTCCCCAGACAAACCTTAATCCCCGCCCGCATCATCGACTCCACCGCGGGCAGCCCCACAGCATTGTTCATGTTCGAACGCGGCTGGTGGCTGACCCAGGTTTTGGTTTCTGCCAGGTAGGCGATCTCCTTGGCGTCCACATGTACCGCGTGCACAATGATCGAGCGGTCACCCAAAATGCCAAAATGATGCAGCCGGTCCACCACACGTTTGCCGCTTTTCGCCAGGGAGTCATACTCATCCACCGAATGTTCGGCCACGTGGATATGAAAGCCGTAGCCCGATGGAATTTCCGTCCGGCAGCGCTCCAGGGTCGCGTCAGAGACGGTCAGGCTGGCGTGAATGCCAAAGGTGGCCGCCAACAGCGGATTCTTTTCCTGTTCCACCCGCCGGATAAAGCGCACGTTCTCGCGGATCCCCGCTTTCGAGCGCTCCTCCCCATCTCGATCCGTCACCTCGTAACACAGCGAGCAGCGTAAACCCGTTTCTTTCGCAGCATCCGCCACAAGATCCAGCGATCCGTCAATCGCATACGGTGACGCGTGGTGATCAATCAGCGTTGTGGTGCCGTGTTTGATAGCGTCAATCATGCAGACCAGCGCCGAATATTTCACCGCCTGGTCATCCAGCGATTTATCCAGAGGCCACCACAATTTCTCCAAAATTTCGGGAAAGTCTTTAGCAGGCGAACCAGGGATCGCCATCCCGCGCGAATAAGCCCCATAAAAATGGGTATGCGCGCATATGTTCCCCGGCATCACGTACTGCCCGCCCGCATCCAACTTTTCCTCCTGCGGGTAGCGCGCCGTCAGTTCGGCCTGCGGCGCAACTTCCACGATTTTCCCATCGCGAATCAAAACGGCCTGACCGTCCAGAATCCGATTCGGTTTTTCCCAGGTTAAAATCTTACCGTTGACAATCAGCATCCTAACCTGCCTTTTCCGCCGCTAACGCTTCGGCAATTTTTTCTTGATCCACCGGCAGCGAGTCCACCCGCACACCGACTGCGTTGTAAATTGCGTTTGTAATGGCCGGCGTGGTGGGAATGCTGACGATTTCGCCGATCCCCTTGGCCCCATACGGGCCGCCGGAAGTTGCGTGCTCCACGATGATCGAGGTGATTTCCGGTGTGTGCGTGATAGACGGGATGCGGTAGCGCGCCAACCGGTCGGTGACCACCCGACCCTCATCCAAAATGAAATGCTCCGTCAGCGCATTCCCCAACCCCATCATCACACCCCCTTCCACCTGCCCTTGCAGCCCCAGGGGGTTAATGGCAGTGCCCACGTCCGTTGCCGCCACAATGCGTACCACCCGCACTTCACCCGTCAGCCGGTTCACTTCCACCTCGGCAGCCTGCACCCCAAACCCAAAGGCAAAGTGCATATCACCTTCTTCTCCCAACGGGCGGGTGGCCGGGGCCCAGTATTCAAACATCGAGCGCGGTGCACGCCCTTCGCTCTGCATTTCGCTGGCCAGAGCGCCCAGGGGGATTTCCTGTCCATTCACCTGAGCCAAGCCCTCAACAAAGCGGATCTGTTCCGGCGGGACGTCATATTTTTCGGCCAGCATCGAGGTCAACGCCTGCCGCAGCGCCACAGCCGCCCCTCGGGCAGCGTTTCCAGTCACATACGTCTGCCGCGACGCGGTGGTGGGGCCGCCGTCCGGGGTCAAATCCGTATCCGACAGCAGCACATGCACGCGTTCGCCGCGCACCCCGAATTCTTCCGCCACGATCATGCGCAGAACCGTCACCAACCCCTGTCCGATCTCCGCCGCCGAGGTGCGCACTTCCAAAGTCCCATCGGGATACAGTTCAACTTCCGCGCCAGACTTATCCGGCGCACCGCCGCCCAAACCGGTGTTCTTGTAGGCCGCCGCCAACCCCCAGGCACGCACTAGATGAGGGCTGCCTTCCACTTCACGCGGAGCAAACGGGTCTGGGCCAGCCAGGCGCTGTAATTCCGCCTCAACCTTCTCAATGCACTCCACCAGGCCCACGCTGTCGCGCAGCACCTGGCCGGTATTGGTGATGCTCCCCACCCGCAGCGCGTTTTTCTTGCGCAGTTCAATGCGATCCATGCCCAGGTGTTCAGCCAGCATGTCCATCATCGATTCCACTGCGAACGCCGATTGGGTCACCCCAAACCCGCGGAACGCGCCCGCCGGGGGATTGTTCGTATACATCGCGTAACAATCCGCTTTCACGTTGGCAATGCTGTACGGGCCGGAGGAATGTGTGGTGGCGCGGGTCATCACCTTCTCGCCCAACGAAGCGTAAGCGCCCGTATCCCCATAAAGCTCCGTCTCCGCCGAAACCAACGTCCCGTCCCGCAGGGCGCCCACCTTCACCCGAATTTGGGTCGCATGCCGCTTGGGATGCACCACCAGGCTTTCATGCCGGTCGAAGAGGATCTTCACCGGCCGCTGCGTGGCGTTTGCCAGCAAAGCGGAGTGAATCTGCCCCATGATGTCTTCTTTCCCGCCGAAGCCGCCGCCGATCAGGGTTCCAATGATCCGCACCCGTTCCTCAGGCCACCCCAACGCACGAGCCACCTGGTTACGGTCGGCGTATGGGATTTGCGATCCAACGTACACTTCCATGCGGCCTTCGTCATTCACCCGGGCAATGCTGCACTCCGGCTCCAGAAAAGCGTGGTCGGTTGTGGGAGTGTGGAAGACATGCTCCATCACCACATCTGCCTGTTCAAAGCCGGCTTCCGTGGAACCCTTTCGGACCTTAATGTGCTTGAGCAGGTTCCCACCGGGGTGCAGCGCTTCTGTTTCGGGCTTGCGCGCCTGCACCGGGTCTTGGATCACCGGCAGCAGTTCGTATTCAGCTTCGATCAATTCCAAGGCTTCCGCGGCGATTTCTTTGGTCTCCGCCGCCACAATCGCCACCGTATCGCCCACGTAGCGGACGCGCTCGCCAATCCCTACCATCGTCGGCCAATCCGGGATCACCAGGCCGTGATAATGATCTCCGGGGATATCTTCGGCGGTCAAAACAGCCCACACGCCCGCAAGGTTCCTGGCTTTGGAAACATCCAATTTTTTCAAACGCCCGTGGGGGATCCCCGTTCGCTTCGCCCGGCCGTACAGCATCCCTTCAAATTTCAAGTCATCTGTGTAAATGGCTTCACCGGTGGTTTTTTCCACCGCTTCCGGACGAAGTTCCACCCGCCCAATCACCTTCTGTGCGCGGGTTGATTCTTGAATTTGGGGCGGCTGTACCGGCTGTCCCGTGCGCATCGCCTCCGCCGCCGCCAGAACGGCACGTTCAATCGTCGGGTAGCCAGCGCACCGGCACAAGGTATCTTTCAGCGCATGCTGAATATCCTCGGCCTTCGGCTCCGGCTTTTTCAGCAGCAGCGCGTATGAGGTCATAATCTGCCCAGGGATACAAAAACCGCACTGCACCGCGCCGTGCAGAATAAATGCCTCCTGCAAAGGGTGCAAGTGGTCTTCATCCCCGCTGATATGCCGCAGTCCTTCGATGGTCAGGATTTCGCGTCCCTGAGCTCGCATCGCGGGAAAGGTGCAGGACAGGATCGGCTTATTATCAATCAGCACCGTGCAGGCTCCGCACTCCGCTTCATTACAGCCAATCTTGGTCCCCGTCAATCCCAACCGCTCGCGCAGCATCTCCGCTAACATTTCGCCTGGGCGGGCAGGTAAACGCACCTGCTTCCCATTAACGATACACTCAATCAGGGTTTGATCTGTCATTCCACTGCTCCTTCACCATTAAAACGTATGAGAGGCGGGTTTGCCTGCCCGCTGCCAGGCCTTTTGAACCACCTCGCGCAGCAGCACCCCAGCCAATTTTCGGCGGTACTCCGCCGTCGCTCGCTGCGGGCTGGTGCGGAATTTGACGCTGTCCAGCATGGCTTTCAACCCGTCATTCAAGCTTTCTTCGCCGTACACCTTTCCGCGCAGAGCGTCTTCCGCAGCGAGAATGCGCTGCGGAATGGGGCCCGACGGCCCCACCGCGATGCGGATATCCTGAATACGGTCTCCGTCGCGCTCCAACCAGGCGGCCATATTGATCACCGGCAGCGCCACCCCCTGCGGCCGCATGATGCGGCTAAAAGCAGAAGCCTGATTTGCATTTCGCAAGGGCAGGTAAAAACCAGAGATAATCTCGCCGTGAGGATCTAAAGCCGATTTTCCGGGCCCCAGGAACAAAGTGTTCAACGCCTGACGTCTCAGTCCCTGAGCGCTGGCAATTTCCACTTCGGCGTTGAGCGCCATAATGGAAATCGTACCGTCCGCTGCGGGCAGCGCATGGGCCACGTTCCCACCCAGCGTGCCGGTATTGCGCACCTGCGGGCCGCCAATCAACCCACTCGCCTCGCTTAACGCCTGGGCATGTTCGAATACCAGCTCAGATGTAGAGATTTGGCTCAGGGGAACCGACGCACCAATAAAGAGATGCGCCCCGCGCATTTCCAGCACCTGCATCTCTCGCACCTGATTCACATCCACCAGAGTGTCCACAGGCGGATGCCGGCCTTGCTGCAAATCTAACAGCAAATCTGTGCCGCCAGCGATGACGCGGGCAGAACCAGGAGCCTGGCTTAACAGCTCAATTGCTTCGTCTAATGTGGCAGGGAGGTAATAGTGATTCCAGATGGTCATAGGGATCGGTGGCCCAACTAGTTGGCGGCACTTTTCGACGGGTTATTTGGATTTCCCGACGCCGATTCAGGATGGCCCTGAACCGACCACCGAACCTTACTCTGAATAATTGTAGCAAATCCAATTCTACAGCGCAATAGCTTCACAGCCGGATTTCGCATATAATCATAACAGATCGAATAGGAGATAAGTCATGCCAAATCATCGCGCTGCCGCATTGGATTACTTGAACGCTCAGGAACACGTCGCCCTGGAACGATTGACTCAGCTTTGCAGCATTCCGTCGGTATCCACCGACCCCGATCATGCTGCCGATATGCTGAAAGCTGCCGATTGGATTGCCGATCAATTCAAATACATTGGCCTGGATCATATCCAGGTTTTCCCCACGCAAAGGCATCCTATCGTTTTTGGCCAGTATTGCGCCGATAAAATCGATGCCCCCACCGTCTTGATTTACGGGCATTATGATGTCCAACCGGCTGCCCCTCTGGAACTCTGGCATTCCGACCCCTTTAAACCCGAAATTCGCGAGGATCGGCTGTATGCTCGCGGCGCATCGGACATGAAAGGTCAGGTTGTGGCCGCCATTCAAGCGGTACAGGCCGTCATCAGCACCAACCACCTCCCCGTCAACATTAAATTCATCATCGAGGGCGAGGAAGAAATCGGTTCACCCAGCATGCCGCGTTTCTTGCGCGAACAAAAGCAGATTCTCTCCGCCGATGTCTGTCTCAATCCCGATGCCGGCATGGTCTCCCCCACCACCCCCACCATCACCTACGGTCTGCGCGGCCTGGCCTATTTTGAGCTGTATGTTTACGGCCCCGACCACGACCTTCACTCAGGCATGTTTGGCGGCGTGGTGCACAACCCCGCTCATGCCCTGGCCGAGCTGATCGCCGGAATGCATGACGAGCAGCAGCGCATCACCCTCCCCGGCTTTTACGACAGCGTGCGCACTTTGACCCCCGATGAGCATCACGAATTCAGCCGTCTTCCTGTCAGCCGTGAATCGTATTTGCGTCAGACAGGTGCACCAGAGCTGTGGGGAGAAAGCGATTTTCTGCCCCAGGAACGCGTCGGCGTCCGTCCCACCCTGGATGTCAACGGCATGATCTCCGGTTTTACCGGCGCCGGTTCGAAAACCATCATCCCCTCTCAGGCTATGGCCAAGATTTCCATGCGGCTGGTTCCCGACCAGCAGCCTGCCCAAGTTGCCCAGCAGCTGCGCCAGTACCTGGAAGAGCGCGCTCCCAAGACCATCCGGTGGGAACTGAAAGATATGCAGGGCGGCCCCGCCTGCATCGCCGACCGCAATCATCCGGCCGCGCAGGCGCTGGCCAAAGCCATGGAACAGGTTTGGAATGTGCCCCCCATCTATAAACGCGAGGGCGGGTCCATCCCTGTGGTGGGCGCCATGCAGGACATCCTGGGTATGGATTCGGTGCTGACTGGCTTTGGTTTGCCGGATGATAACATTCACTCACCCAACGAAAAACTTCACCTTCCTACCTGGTATGCGGGGATGAAGGCCCTGGTGCATTTCTTTTATAACTTAGTCGAGGCTTAAAGGTAACCATGTCCACTCAAGAACGTATGCCTTCCTATGGAGGCCAGGCCCTCATTGAAGGGGTCCTCATGCGCGGTGCGCGTTACGTCGCCGCCGCCTTTCGTGCGCCCAACGGCGAAATTATCATCAAATCAGAACCCCTGGGCAAGATATACACCAGCCCAGTGCGCAAATGGCCGTTTCTGCGCGGCCTCATTCTGCTTTGGGATGCCCTCGGCCTGGGGATTCAATATTTGACCTTCTCAGCAAATATTCAGGGCGACGAAGAAGAAAAAATCGAAGGCCCCAAACTGTACCTCACCCTGGGTCTCTCAATGGGTATCGCCATCCTGATTTTCTTCGTGGCGCCTTCGGCCGTCGCCCACCTCTTTGAAAGCTGGTTAAAGCTTTCCACCTGGTGGGGCAGCGTCATTGAAGGCGTCGTTCGCCTGGCCGTCCTCATTGGTTACGTGTGGGGTATTGGGAAAATGCCCGAAATACGCCGTGTGTATCAATACCACGGCGCTGAGCATAAAACCATCAACGCCTTTGAAGCCGGCATTGAACTGACCCCCGAAAATGTGCAAGCCTGCTCGCGCGAGCACCCTCGCTGCGGCACAGCTTTTCTGCTCACCCTGGTGCTGCTGTCCATCGTGGTGTTCTCGCTGTTGGGTCCCCTGCCCATTTTCTGGCGGTTGGCATCGCGCATCCTCCTCATCCCCCCGCTGGCGGGCGTCGCCTATGAGATCATCAAATTTACCGCCAATAACCTCACCAACCCCATTGTGAAATTTCTCATCCGGCCCAATCTGGCCATGCAAAGCCTCACTACAGCCGAGCCCGATCTGCCCATGTTAGAAGTTTCGATTGCCGCCTTCAACCGCATGTACGCCCTGGAAAACCAGGAGATGTCGCTGCAAAACGCTTCGGTTGCTGCAAAACAAGAGGGGGCGGCTGTCTAAAATCAGCGCTTAGACGGGAGGGGATCCGTTTGAAAACCTGGCAACATTATCTGATCGCCTTTTTCTTGGGCATCATTGCGACCTGCGTGCTCTACATCATCGCCAGGCAGCCCGTGGGTGAGCCGGTCGTCCTTTTACCCATGCCCACCGAAGGCCCCATTCTGGTGGATGTTGCCGGCGCAGTCAATCGCCCCGGGGTCTATGCCCTTCCCCCCGACAGCCGCGTCTTTCAGGCTATCGAAATGGCTGGCGGATTCTCCACAGAAGCCGATCCCAATTCGGTGAATAAAGCCCTGCGCCTGAATGATGAGAACCGCGTGTACGTTGCCAAAGTGGGCGAATTACAGGCCAAAAGCAGCGCCGGGCTGTCTGCTGCGGACCGCACCGGGGTTAGCCTGCCGAAAGATACTTCCTCTCTGGTGGATATCAACACGGCCACCGCCGCCCAATTCCAGGATCTCCCCGGCATCGGCCCCACCCGCGCCGCGGATATTGTGAATTATCGTGAGAAAATCGGGGCTTTTGCCACCATAGAGCAATTAATGGATGTTCCAGGGATCGGGCCAACCACCTTTGAACAAATTCGCCCCCTCCTAACCTTAACCCCAGCAGACTGATCCGATCCAATTTGGAGTAAAATAAGGATATGACCACTAAAGAAAAGCTGGAACAAAACTTAAAAGATGCTATGCGCTCCAATAACGAGCTGAATAAACGCGTCATTCGTCTGGCGCTCTCTACGATTAAATTGGAAGAGGTGAATAAGGGCAAACCGCTCGAAGAAGCCGATGTCTTAAATGTGCTTCAAAAAGAAATCAAAATGCGGCGAGAATCCATTGACGGTGCCCAAAAAGCGAACCGCCCAGACCTCATCCAGGGATACCAGGAAGAAATTGATGTTCTTTCCACGTATCTCCCCAAGCAGCTCACCCCCGAAGAGCTTCGTGCCCTGGCGATTGAAGCCATCCGGGAATCAGGGGCGGCTGCGCCTGCGGATATGGGTAAAGTGATGAAAGTCCTGCTGCCGCGCGTACAAGGGCAAATCCCCAACAGTGAAGTCAGCCAGGTGGTTCGGGAACTGCTCTCCTCCTGATCATGAGTCTACCCGCCTTCCAGGATCGATTTCGAAAGGCCAATCGCAATACCCTGCGGTTAGGCCTTTTGCTCATGGTGGCGGTACTGTCGTTTGCCTCACTGGTGCTCCCCATCGCCCTGCGCCCATCTTCTTTCCCACTCAAAATTGGGGATGTCTCTGCACAGGATATTCAGGCCCCTCATGATCTCACTTACGCCAGCGATGTCCTCACCGAGATTAAAAGGACCGAAGCGGAATCGGGTGTCCCTCCCGTATACCTGCCCGCCGATCCTGGAATCACGCGCCGCCAAATCGAAAGCCTGCGTAATGCGCTCGCGTACATCACCGCCGTCCGCGCCGACAGCTACGCTTCTTTAGAAGAAAAATACGCCGATCTGGCCATGCTTAAGCAGCTCGACCTCGATTCGGAAAGTATGGCCCAAATCCTGGGGCTCAGCGACGCTCGCTGGGAAATTGTTCAGCAGGAAACGCTTGGGGTTTTAGAACAGGTCATGCGCAACACCATCCGCGAGCCCGATCTGCGAGATGCCCGCCGCAACGTTCCCACCCTGATCAGTTTTTCGCTGACCCAGGAGCAGGCGCAAATCGTCTCCAATTTGGTCACGCAGCTTATCGCGCCCAACAGCCTGCTCAGCCAGGAACTTACCGATAAGGCCCGCGCCGAAGCCCGCGAGACCGTCCAGTCGCTTGAGCGCACCTACATTGCCGGTGAAACCATCGTCTCCCGCGGCCAGGTGCTCACCGCTTTAGATTGGGAAGCCCTCGAAAAATTCAATCTGGTCAAACCGCCCACGAATACGCAGGATATGATCGCCGCAGGGTTCATCGTCGCCCTAAACACGGTCTTCATTGGTCTGTATTTCGTTCGCCGCCGGCCCGCTGTGGTCGCCGATTCTCGCAGCCTCCTGGTCATTGCTCTGACATTTCTGCTCTTCTTGTTCAGCGCCCGCTTGGTGATCCCCAACCGCGCCATCCTGCCCTACATCTTCCCCCTGTCCGCCTTTGGCCTCACCATCGCCAGCTTGTTCACGTTGGAAATCGGCCTGGTGGTTTCGCTGAGTTTGGGCATCCTGGCCGCCTATGGGCTGCCCTACAGCCTGGATCTCACCTTGTTTTATGTATTGTCCAGCATATGCGGTGTGCTCATCTTGGGGCGCGCCCGGCGCATCGCCAGCTTCTTTTGGGCAGGCATTGGAATATCCGGAGCCGGGGCAGCCATTATCCTTGCATACCGCCTGCCGGATACCATTACGGATTGGATTGGTATCGCCACGCTGGTAGGTTCCTCTTTCCTCAACGGCATGGCGGCCGCCAGCCTGAGTCTGCTGCTTCAATATTTTCTTAGCCAACTTCTGGGCCTGACCACCGCGCTCCAACTTTTAGAGGTGTCCCGGCCCGACCATCCCCTCCTCCAATTCATCCTGCGCAGCGCCCCCGGCACCTACCAACACAGTTTGCAGGTGGCCAATCTCGCCGAACAGGCGGCCGAGGCCATCGGCGCAGACGGTTTACTCGTGCGCGTCGGAGCCATTTTCCATGACGCGGGAAAAGCCATGAATCCATCCTTCTTTATTGAAAATCAGCTTCCCGGGCGCCTTAACCCCCATGATGACCTCGACCCCCGTGTCAGTTCGCAAACCATCATCAGCCATGTCAGCGATGGGGTCACCCTGGCAAAAAAGCACCGTCTGCCGCCTCGTCTGCAGGATTTCATGTGCGAACACCACGGCACCCTCATCACCCGGTATCAATATTCCCACGCGGTCAAAGCCGCTGGTGACCGCCCCGAATTGGTGAATATCGATGACTTTCGCTACCCCGGCCCAGCCCCGCGCTCAAAAGAAACCGCGTTGCTCATGCTGGCCGACGGCTGCGAGGCGCGCGCTCGCTCTGAGCTTCCCAAGAATGAAGAGGAAATGCGTCTCCTTATCCGTAAAGTCTTCGATTTCTGCCAGCGCGAAGGCCAGCTGGATAATACCTCCCTCACATTACGCGATCTCAACCGTGCGGCGGATTCGTTCACCAAAACGCTGCTTAACACTCACCATCCCCGCATCCGCTACCCTGAGCTGCAGCCGAACTCATCTGTCGCAGAAGCCGCCCTTCCTTTTCCATCTCCGGCGGCCGAATCTATCCCCACCCAACCGCAAAAAGAGACCAGGCAGGAACCATGATTGATCTGCAAATTACTGAGCCGTTGGAAACCCAAGTTTCTCCGGATGCCCTTTTGACAGCCGTCCAGGCCGCCCTGAATTACCATGACCCCGCTCTGGATGTGAATTTGACCGTGGCGGTGGACACCGATGAGACCCTGCGCGCCTTGAATCTGCAATACCGCGGCATCAACGCCCCCACCGACGTGCTTTCTTTCAACGCCGATGAAATTGACCCAGAAACAGGTCAAACCTACCTGGGCGATATTCTCATCTCCTATGACCGCGCCCTGGCCCAAGCAGAAAAAGCTGGCCACCCGGTTCAAAATGAATTGCAATTGTTAGCAGTCCACGGAACTTTGCACCTGCTCGGCTATGATCACAGCCAGGAAGACGAGAAACAGCGCATGTGGACCGCCCAGGCGGAGATCCTGGAGCGCATCGGCTGCCGCATTCTGCAGCTCCCCGAAGATTAGGCGTATGGTCAAATTTTTCTTAAAACGTGCGATTTCATTTCGCCACGCCTTTGCCGGGTTTGCCTACGCTCTGCGCACTCAGCCAAACACGTGGATTCATGTCGCCGCCACGATTGCGGTGCTGCTGCTGGCCGTTTTGCTGCGGTTACCCGCCGTTCATGTGGCCGTTCTTATTTTAACCATTGGGGCAGTCTGGACAGCCGAGTTGGTCAATACCGCCGTCGAAGCTCTGGTGGATCTGGCCTCCCCCGACCATCACCCGCTAGCCAAAATCAGCAAAGACACCGCCGCAGCGGCCGTCTTGGCTGCTGCGGTCGCCGCCGTTTTGGTGGGGCTGCTCGTTTTAGGCCCTCCGCTGCTCAAGCTGCTGCAAAGCTGGATCAGGTAGATCACCATGCCAAGTTCGAATCTCGCCAATTTCCGCTTTGGAACTGTCGGTTCCCCCCAATCCACGCCCAAAAAGCCCGGCGGCAGCGTTGGGGCCGTGCAACAGACCGCGGTTTTGGGTCTCTCCGCCCTGGAATTGGGCTGGGTGCAGTCGGTGCGTGTCACCGAAGAAACCTGCGCCGCCATTCAGTCTGCAGCCAAAGATCACAACGTCGCTCTCAGCGTCCACGCGCCCTACTTCATCAACCTCAACGCGGATGCCGAGGAATGGCCAAAATCCAAGAAGCGGCTCATGGACGCCGCCTATTACGGCTGGCTGGCCGGAGCGACCGATATCATCTTTCACCCTGGTTCTTATTTTAACCAGCCTGCCGCCCAGATCATGCCGCAGGTCATCGAACGCCTGCAAAGCTGCGTCGAAGAGACCCTGGAACGCGGGGTTGAAGTTCGTTTTCGCCCGGAGACAATGGGAAAATCCGCCATGATCGGTTCCCTGGAAGACACCCTGGAGATGA
The DNA here is from genome assembly GCA_036751735.1 of Levilinea sp. Taxonomy (GTDB): domain Bacteria; phylum Chloroflexota; class Anaerolineae; order Anaerolineales; family Anaerolineaceae; genus Levilinea. The sequence continues at coordinate 42,842 of DAIOUB010000002.1, forward strand.
GCCGGCGCATCCCCAACGTGTTCCCCTGCCTGGACTTTGCCCATCTCCACGCCCGCCCAGGCGACGGCTCGGTGAACACCTACGATGAATGGCTGTCCATCTTGCAAACCTATGGCCAGGCGCTCGGCTCTGCCGCCCTGCAGCACCTCCACATCCATCTATCCGGCATCGAATATTCTGCCAAAGGCGAGCGGAACCACCTGCCGCTGCGGGAATCAGATTTGGACTTGGACGGCCTGTTCACCGCCCTCAAAACGGTGAATGCAGGAGGTCGCATCCTCTGTGAAAGCCCTGTCATGGAAGAGGATGCCTTGTACATGCAGCAGCTCTGGGCTGCAAAAAACGACCCCTAAGCCGTAGTGCTCAAGGGTCGCCTCTGTGTGATCCTGCCTTGTCCTACAGGTATTCTTTCAGGCTGTGCTCCACGGCGTAAGCTGCCGCCTCGGCCCGATTGCTGACCCCCAGCTTCGATAAAATACTGCTCACATAGTTGCGCACCGTACCCTCGCCCAGGAACAACGCCTTGGCGATTTCACGGTTCGTCTTCCCTTCGGAGACCAGCAGCAATACATGTTTTTCCTGCTGGCTTAAGTTCGCAAAGGCCGAAGCCTCCTCTTCTTTCACCGCCCGCCGCACTTCTTGGAACACACGCTGGGTCACCGCCGGGTCCAAAAGCGCCTCGCCGCGCCCCACTGCCTCCAATGCACGGATCAGGTCGTCGCGGCTGATCTGCTTCAACACATATCCAGACGCACCCGCCCGGATGGCCGCAAACAGCATTTCATCTTCCGCATAAGAGGTCAGCATCACCACACGTGTATTTGCAAAATTGCGCGTAATTTCTTCGCACGCTTCGATGCCCGAAGCACCCGGCAAGCGGATATCCATCAACACCATATCGGGTTGGTGGCGAGCGGTCAGTTCAATCGCTTCTTTTGCATTCCCAGCCTCATCCACAACTTCAAACTGTGGATGGTGTTCAAGCAAGGAACGCAGTCCCAAACGCACCACTTCATGATCATCCACAATAAGGATCCGCTGTTTTGCCATATCCGTCAATTTTCCTCCGACACTCTCTTCGCTGCCTGCGCAGCGCGCTAAACGGCAAATTCAATCCGATTGCTAAGATCAAACTAGTAGAAGTATACTACATCGTATGCAAAATCACCTTACAGTCTATTCACCATATACGGGCCAGCTCCAGCAGCACCATTTTTTTCAGAACCAGACCAATGACTGTGGGCCGTGTGTCATTGCTACCATCAACAACGCTTTGCAAACCCGTCCGTTCCACTTCAACACCCTCTCGCAGGCCCTGAACCGCTACACCAGCAAAAGGCTCCCCCCGGATCGCCTGGCCAATTCGGCCACCTTTCCCTGGGGCATGGTCCGCATCCTCAGGCAGCTGGGCTTCAGCGCCCGTTGGCGGCTGTGGGCCAAGCCAAAAGACTTGCAGCGCGTGAGCACCCCAGGCCTGATTCTGGTCACCATCACCGGTCAATGGTCGCCCCTGTGGGCACATTACATGCTCCTGGTCGCCCTCGACCCGCATCGCGGTCCCGGCTTCATCAACCCGGCCCTTCCTCAGCCAGAAATTGACTGGCGTCCCCAGGCACAGTTCTTCAAAGAATGGAACGCCTTCGGCCGCCAACTGGTTGAAATTCGCGTCAATTCCCGCGCTTACACGGATAAATCCAATTCCAGCGTCACCGGGCAGTGATCCGACCCCTCGACATCATCGTGAACCACCACATCTTTAACCTTCGGCATCAGCTCTGGGGTCACCAGGAAATAGTCCAGACGCCAGCCAATATTCCTGCGCCGCGCCGCCATGCGGTACGTCCACCAGGTGTACTGCACCCGGTCGGGATACAAAACGCGATACGCATCCATAAACCCGTGATCTAAATATTTCTGCACCCAGGCGCGCTCTTCTGGCAAAAATCCTGAAGTTTTCTGATTCTCTTTTGGGTTGGCCAGGTCAATTTCCTGATGCGCCGTGTTGAAATCTCCGGTGATGATAATCTGTTCTCCCTGCGCGCGCAGTTGCTCCGTCAGCTCTAACAGGCAGGCGTAAAAATCCAGTTTATAATCCACCCGCTCCTGCCCGCGCTGTCCATTGGGGAAATAGATGATGAAAAGCCGAAAAGCATCCGTACGCACCCAAATCACCCGCCCTTCGTCATCAAAGCGCGCGTCGCCCAGCCCAACCCCCACCTCAAATTTCTCGATATTGCGCACATAGGCAGCGACCCCGCTGTACCCGGGGCGCTCGGCTGGGTTGAAAAACGCCTGATAATCCATGAACGAGCGCATTGAATCGCTCAGCTGATCTGTTTTTGCCTTGATTTCTTGCAGCCCCAAAATATCCGGCATCTGGCTTTGCGTCCATTCATACAGCCCCTTACCAGCCGCCGCCCGTATCCCATTCACATTCCAGGTTGTAATTTTCATGTTGTGATCCTCTTTTTATTGCATTATCAAACGGGTGTGGTAAACTTAATCTTATAGTAGGAGGTCAATGCATGCAACCTAAAAATCCCACTCGTATTGTCTATATCGAGGACGACGTCGAAATGATTGACCTCGTCTCGCTGATCTTAAGTCGCCGCGGTTTTGAAGTGAAGGGTGCCCACGGGGGCAGGCACGGCCTCGATATGGTCGCCAAAGAGAATCCGGATTTAGTGCTGCTCGACCTCATGATGCCAGACCTGGATGGTTGGGATGTATATCAGCAAATTAAAGCCGATGAAAACACCCGCCATATCCCCGTCATCGTCATCACCGCCAAGGCCCAACCGATTGACCGCGTGCTGGGCCTGCACATCGTCAAAGTGGACGATTACATCAGCAAGCCCTTCCACCCGCAGGAACTCCTGGACAGCATCGAGCGCGTTCTCACCAAATCCCAAACTGAGGAACAACCCTGATTCTTTCCGCGCCTATGCACCAATTCTTAATTGTTAACCAGACCCGCCCGATTTCAAACCCGATTGCGCTTTCCCTCTGTGATACATTTTGGAGCCGCTTCCGCGGGCTCATGCTTCGCCCCTCTCTGCATCCTGGTGAGGGGATTATTTTGGCTGAAAACAGCCAAACCGTGCTCAACGCCACCATTCACATGCTCTTCATGCGTTTTGATATCGGCGTCGTATGGCTCAACCGCGAACATCAAGTGGTAGACCGGAAAATTGCGCGCCAATGGCAGCTTGCCGTCGCGCCCCAGGCTCCGGCAGCCTATATTTTAGAAATCCATCCAACACAGCTTGAGCAATTTCAGGTGGGTGATTATGTTGAATTTCAGCCGCAATAAACCCTGGGGCAGCTTCCTCCTGCTGCTGCTCATTTTGTTCGTCACTGCCTCTCCTGTGCAGGCTCAAAATGATCCCCAGGGCCCCATCTATGTGGTCCAATCTGGTGATACGTTGAATGTCATCGCCATGCGTTTTGGCGTCTCAGTGGATGACATCATTCTGGTCAATAACATTGCCAATCCCAACCTCCTGGGCGAAGGGACCGAATTAATCATCCCCGGCCTGGAGGGTGTTTCGGGCCGTCTGGTCACCCTCACAGTACCCTTAGGGCAAAATCTGCTCAGCCTCAGCCGCGAACACGGTGTGTCCATTGAAAAACTTGCCCAGTTAAACCGGCTCACCAGCCCCCAAGAAATTTATGCCGGCAGCAACCTGATCATTCCCCAAGAAAGTCAGGACACAGCCCTGTTTCCTGGCTTCAATCTGGCAGCCAATCAGACCTTGCTGGAAGCGGCCGTTTTAGCGGACCTTAATCCCTGGCAGCTGATGGAAATTAACCGTCATGGTACTTCTGCCAGCCTGGTCAGCGGGCAAATGCTCTATCAGCCCGGCCAAAATGCCAACGCTCAATTCAGCGCCATTTCACCGGTGATTACCTCCATTTCGATCCTCCCCCTGCCCTTCATCCAAGGGAAAACGTCCGTTCTGCGGGTCGAAACCAACCAACCGGTCAAACTCACCGCCAGGCTTTTCGATCAGGATTACATCCTTTTTGAAGAAACCCCTGGTGTGTATCTATCGCTCATCGGCACCCCCACGCTGTTAGATCCAGGACTGGTGCCCTTTGACCTCAACGGCAGTCTGACAGAAGGCTCCACCTTCAGCTACTCACAAATGATCCTCCTCGATCCCGGCTATTATGGGCAGGACCCCCCATTGGAAGTCGATCCGGCGACTTTAGACCCCGAGGCGATGAAGTCGGAGGAGGAATTTGTCACCAGCCGCACCTCCACCGCCAGCGCCAAACGGCTTTGGGAAGGTGCCTTTGCCTATCCAATTGATGAACCCTGCATCCGTTCCTGGTTTGGCAACCGCCGCTCTTATAACAATGGGGTCTATACCAGCTTCCACGCGGGGTTGGATTTTGGCGTGTGCGCACAAAATTTGAATATCTACGCCGCAGCTCCTGGAAAAGTGGTGTTCGCAGGCCCGCTGGCCGTTCGCGGTAATTCTGTCATTATTGATCACGGTTGGGGTGTTTATACCGGCTATTGGCATTTGAATCAGATCGCCGTAGCCGAAGGTGACGTTGTCGAAGTGCGCCAGGTCATCGGCGAAGTCGGAGCAACTGGCCGGGTCACCGGTCCTCACCTGCATTTTGAAGTTCGTGTTAATGGTTTTGCCGTAGATCCCCTCGACTGGTTGGAGACCGGCTATCCGCAGCCCTAAAGATCGTTGTACAATCAAAAAAGACGATCATGATTTAAGGTATAATTTACGATTGTAATCAAACATCCATTGCGAGAGAGTAGAGTAAGGCTAATGACAAACCCCCGCTTTTCGCTTCAAAAAGACTACTGGACTCAATTTACCCTCCAAAATGATGATTTGGAGTTTCTATACAATCACTTGCTGGAAATCGAAATACCCCTGACCCCCATTGAATTGGTCCGTGCTCTCGTAGATAACCGCATCAAAAAAGAAAAGCAGCATCTAGAAAAGAACCAGGCTGCCCAGGGTAAAATTTATCTCCCCAAAGACTCCTATCAGCCAGATGAAAAGATTGTCCTGCCGCAGTTCAATTGGCGCGAAGGTCGTGTTCTTTCCGTGCGCGAGGGCGTCAACCCCGACAGCGCCCCATTCCAGGTGATTGAGGTTGAACTCGACGACCAGACCGTCACCCATTTGGCCGCCAATTTTGCGGAGCATGCGCTGAATAACCCCGTTTCAGCCGCCAGTGAAGACGAAAATTTGGATGTAGAGGAAGTCATTAAGAGCCACGGCAAATCCTTGCTAAGCAGCCTCAATGCCGAACTGGAATCCAACCCGGATCTGGTGCGCATCGCTGGGCGCTGGTTCCCTCGCTCCCTTCTGGTGGATGTCAACATTGGGTATCTCAATTTGGCCGAAGCCTTGTTGGACATGGAAGAAGGCGGCCCGCTGAGCACCCAGGCCATCCTGGAACAAATTGAGCTCCCCACGGATGTCAACCTGAAGCTGACCGAGTTCTCTTTGAACCTCGCCCTCGAAGAAGACGGTCGTTTTGACGAAGTCGGCCCATCGGGTGAGGTCCTTTGGTACCTGCGCCGGCTGGAGCCAGAAGGTGTTCAAAACCCGCCCAGCTTTCTGCGTTACCAATCTCACCAAACCGTTGACGTCAGTCTGGTAGCCCCTCTGCTGGAAATGTTCGAAGGGCACATTGAAGATGATCTGGAAGACAACATGTGCCGCGAGAGCCAACCCGATCAGGAAATCGCCATATCCCTGATCTTCCCCCATTGGCGCGCCGGAACTCTGCCCTTGTGCGAAGAAAACATGCACATCTTCCCCACCGCCATTGAGTCACCGCGCGTGCTCTTCACCTTTGTAGATGCCATCAGCGGGGAACGTTTCCCCGGCTGGGTTGTGCGCCAGCACCGCTACATCTTTGGCCTGGAAAAATGGTACGCCAGCCAGGAGCTTATGCCTGGATCCGTCATCACCCTCAAAAAAGGGCAGAAGCCCGGCGAAGTCAGCATCCATTCTGGCAAGCGCCGCCCCACCCGCGAATGGGTGCGCACAGCGCTCATTGGCGCGGACGGCGGCATCGTTTTCGCCATGCTCAAGCAGTTGGTCTCCAGTCAATTGGATGAACGCATGGCCTTCGGCATTCCGGATGTCAAGCCCTTTGATGAAATCTGGAACGCCAGCAACAAACAGCGCGGCTCCTTAGAGCAAACCGTCATGTCCATGATGCGAGAACTGGCCAAGCTCACTCCCCAGGGCCATGTCCACGCCCAAGAATTGTACGCGGCCGTCAACATCGTGCGCCGCTGCCCGCCTGGGCCCATCCTTCAAATGTTGGTGACGCAGCCCTGGGCTTCCCATCTTGGCGATTTGTACTTCCGCCTGGATGACAAACCCCAAGAAGGATAAACACCATGCCTGATGGAAAACGTTATAGCTTGATCCGACCGACCATCGACACACCGCTCCATATCGATTTTGAATGGTGGAAAACCCACGATAACAACTGGCGTGTCTTCCTGCAGTCATACTTATGCCCAACGCATCAGGCTGCTTTTGCCTCGATGGATCAAGACAGCCAAATTGATTTTATTGATCCGCAAACCGCTGAAGTTCACAGCATGGACGGCTTGCAGCATGTGCTCATGAGCCACTGCGCTCGCCAGCCGGAATTCATCAATGTGAATACAACCCTGGTGGATGGGGCTTTTCGCGTTTTTCTGGCCAACGGCAACGCCCCCCTGTCCTCCAAAGAATTGGCTGAAAGAATCAACCGCCCGCCCGAAACTATTCTTCGGACGCTTTTGGGCCCAACGATTTATAAAGGTTTACGTCCATTTCTTCAGGGGAATTAGTTTATCCCGCCGTTGGTTGCAGTCACGCCCTTGTAGCTCAATGGACAGAGCAGCGGCCTTCTAAGCCGTTGGTTGTGAGTTCGAATCTCACCAGGGGCGCCTTGTTTTCAGGGCGTAGAGATCAGGAGGAGAATATGGATCCACAGCGCACCATCAAATTTGCTGGAGCAGATGTCAATATCTTGGGCACAGTTGTCAAAGCTGGCAGCCTCGCACCCGATTTCTACGCTCACACCCAGGATTGGCGCTACGTCTCGATCTTTGGGGAGACCGCCGGAAAGGTCCGCATTATCGCCGCGGTGCCGTCCCTTGAGACGGGTGTGTGTGACCGAGAGACGCGCCGCTTCAACACCGAAGCCGCAAATTTGAGCCAGGAAATTGCCATCATCACCATTTCGGCAGACCTCCCCTTTACCCAAAAGAAGTGGTGCGGAGCCGCCGGAATTGAGCAAGTTTGGGTGGTCTCGGATCACAAGGAAATGGACTTTGGCCAGAAGTACGGCTGCCTCATGGATCAGCCCCGTCTGCTGACCAGAGCCGTATTTGTGGTGGATCGTCAGGGGATCATCCAATACGCGGCCTACATGAACGCCCTGGGTGATGAGCCGGATTACGAAGCGGTGCTCCATGCCGCCAAGGCTGCCCTCAACAGCGGCGGATGATAGGATGGCCAAGATGATCACGGTCAAGTATATTTCGAAACCAGCGCGCAGCGCAAGTTCGCCCATTGGGGACCCCTTCCTCAGCTCCACGATGGTCTCCTGGCGTTCCTCCCTTCGCCCGCATATCTTTCGCCCGCCCACCGATCTGTACGAAACCGAGCAGGCTTTGATCGTTCGCGTGGAAATTGGCGGCATGAACGAAGATGATTTTAATATCGTCCTCAGTCAAAACCTGCTCCTCGTTCACGGCCTGCGCTCCGACCTCGAAGAGAAAAAAGCTTTCCTGCAAATGGAAATTCCCTTTGGTGAATTCTCCACCGAAGTGGAGTTCACCATTCCGGTGGATCTTGACCGCGCCGAAGCACAATACGAAAACGGGATCTTGTGGATTACCCTGCCCAAGGCCTCTCCTCACCAAGTCAAAGTGAATAAAGACTAACCTTTATGGCAGCTACCCGATGGCATATCACACCCGAAGAAATCACCCGTTGGACGAATGAAGAAGAAGATGAATTCATGGGGGATTGGATCTTGGATTTCTTAAAATTTCAAACGGAATCGTCGCAGCAAATGCCCTCCTTACCCGATGACTCACCCTCCGATGAGGCAGTTCTGGTTGAGAATCCTCAGATTCCAGCCGAGCTTCCCATCCTGCCCTTACGCGGCCTGGTGGTGTACCCCCTCACCGCGGTTCCACTGACCATTGGCCAGCCGCGATCAATTCGCCTGGTGGATGATGTCGCCAACAGCGAGCGTCTCATTGGCCTCATTGCTGCTCGCGACCCCGAAAAAGAAGCCCCCAATCCGGAAGACCTTTATCAGACCGGCACCATTGCCATGATCCATCGGCTCTTCCGCGCCCCCGACGGCACGATCCGCCTGGTGGTTCAGGGGCTTTCGCGCTTTCGCGTCGTAGAATATCTCCAAACCGAACCCTACCTGAAAGCGCGCATCGAACCCGCGCCCGAAATTGAAGAAGAAGGCATCGAGATGGAAGCCCTGGCGCGCAATGTCCGCGACCAGTTCATCCACATCACCGAACTGATTCCCTCCATCCCGCGCGAATTCGTCAATTCGATTGCCTCCATCGAAGGCTCCCTTCAAACCACCTATTCCATCGCCAACTTCCAGCGCATGGATCTGCAGGATGCCCAGGATATTTTGGAGTTCGACTCCACCCGGGATAAGCTGCTGAAACTGGTCTCCATCCTCACGCGTGAAATCGAGATGTTGGAGCTGGGTCAAAAGATCCAAAACGAGGCCCGCTCCGAAATCGAGAAGGTGCAGCGCGAATACTTTCTGCGCGAACAGCTCAAAGCCATTCAAAAAGAGCTGGGAGAGCGGGACGAGCAAGCTGCGGATGTCGAAGATTTTCGCCAGAAAATCGAAAAAGCCGACATGCCCGAAGAAGCCGCCAAACAATCCCAGCGCGAACTCGACCGCCTGTCGCGTCTGCCGACATCTTCTGCCGAGTACGGTGTCATCCGCACCTATCTGGATTGGTTGGTATCCCTGCCGTGGAACACCCACACCAGTGACAACCTGGATATCACCCACGCTCGTGAGGTCTTAGATCATGACCATTACGGGTTGGAAGACATCAAAGCGCGCATTCTGGAATTCCTCGCCGTGCGCAAACTGCGTCTGGACCGCCGCGAAGAGCTTTCCCAGGACTTGCGCGACGACCAGATTCGCCGTGAGCGTGAAGGCGTAATTTTATGCTTTGTCGGCCCTCCGGGGGTAGGCAAAACTTCCCTCGGTCAATCCATCGCACGCGCCCTCGGCCGGAAATTTATCCGCATTTCGCTGGGCGGCATCCGGGATGAAGCCGAAATCCGCGGCCACCGCCGTACCTACATCGGCTCCCTCCCAGGGCGGATTTTGCAGGCGCTTCGCCGGGCTGAATCCAACAACCCGGTCTTCATGCTGGATGAAATTGACAAAATGAGCGCCGATTTCCGCGGCGACCCAGCCTCCGCTCTTCTGGAGGTGCTGGATCCGGAACAGAATTCGGAATTCCGCGATCATTACCTGGAAGTGGCCTTCAACCTCTCTCAGGTCATGTTCATCACTACCGCCAACACCCTTGAAACCATCCCTGCGCCCTTGTTAGACCGCATGGAAATCATCCAGTTGGCCGGGTACACCGAGGGCGAAAAGGTAAAAATCGCCAATCAATACCTGGTTCCCCGCCAGCTGCGTGAAAACGGCCTGCGCCCCGGCGAGGTTGTCTTCACCGAAGCCGCCATCCACACCATTATCCGCCAATACACCCGCGAAGCCGGCGTGCGTAACCTGGAGCGAGAACTGGGGTCGGTCTGCCGCAAGGTTGTCGCGCAGTTAGCAGAAGACAAACTGGATGTTTACGAAATTGACGCCGATCAGGTGCGCAAATACTTGGGTCGGCCTCATTTCCAGGGGGATGAAGAAATTTCCATGCGCACCTCAGAGCCGGGTGTGGCCACCGGTCTAGCCTGGACACCCGTCGGCGGCGACATTTTGTTCATAGAAGCCACGCGCATGCCTGGGGCCAAAGGCTTTCAGACCACCGGCTCCATCGGAAAAGTCATGGAAGAATCCGCCAAAGCGGCCCTGTCGTATGTGCGTTCCCGCGCTGAGGTTTTGGGTCTGCCCGCAGATTTCTTCGATCATTCTGATATTCACCTGCACATCCCCGCTGGAGCTCAGCCCAAGGACGGCCCCTCCGCCGGTGTCACCATTGCCACCGCCATCGTCTCCTTGATCTCCGGGAAGCCGGTGCGCTCTGATGTGGGAATGACCGGTGAAATTACTTTGCGCGGCCAGGTTCTGCCCGTCGGCGGGATCAAAGAGAAGGTGCTGGCAGCCCACCGCTATGGCCTCAAGACCATCATCCTTCCCAAGAAGAATCAGGAAGACTTAGAGGAACTTTCAGAAGAAGTTCGCACCGCATTAAAATTTATCTTTGCAGAAACCGTTACCGATGTGATTCAAAACGCGCTGGAAGAACCTTCAAAACCGGCTTCCAAGTCCGCAAAAAGGGGAAGGCAAACAAAACATGAATAAAATTGTTTTGATCGAAGATGACATTACCATGCGCACGCTGTTAAAAACCCTGCTTGAATTCGAAGGGTTTGAGGTTGCCATCTATGGAGAAATCGAAGAAGACAAAGTCGCTGAAATGCTTAAGCAGGAACAACCCCAGGCCTTGCTTCTCGATGTCCACTTACGCAAAGGCAATGGCATCACCATTCTGAAGTCCATTCGCGAAGATCCCCAAATTGCGGCTACGCGCGTTATCATGACCTCTGGCATGGACATGAGCAGCCAATGCCTCGACGCAGGCGCAGATCATTTCTTGCTCAAACCTTATATGCCCGACGATCTCATTAACCTTCTGAAAGACCGCCGTGACTGATCGTCCGCTGCGCGTTGCTGTTTTGACTATTTCCGACCGCTCCTCAGCCGGCCAGCGCCCCGATCTTTCTGGCCCAGCTCTGGCTGCGGAAGTTGAGAAATTCGGCTGGGTTTGTGTCCAAACAGCCGTCGTTCCGGATGAAATATCCCAAATTGCTTCCATCCTGGTTAACTGGGCGGATTCCGGACAATCGGATCTCATCCTGACCACAGGCGGCACGGGCTTTTCCCCTAGAGATGTAACCCCCGAAGCCACCCGCGCCGTTTTACACCGCGAGACCCCAGGCATCGCCGAAGCCGTCCGCAGCCGCAGTCTGGCCGTCACCCCCCACGCCATGCTTTCGCGTGCCGTCTCCGGTATTCGCGGCAAATCGCTGATCATTAACCTTCCAGGCAGCCCCAAAGCCGCCGTAGAAAGCCTGGGTTTTATTGCTGCCGTCCTTCCTCACGCCGTCCAGTTGATCTCCGAAGATCCTCAATCGGAGCAAGGCCACCATTTCAATCTGTAAATTATCTCGCGGAGAGGTGTTCAATGCCCGAAATTACCAATGCCGAGAAAAATGGGAAACTGCGCGTGATCGTCAAATTAAAAACCGGCGAACGCATTTCCATCTGCCGCTGCTTTGCTTCCAAGGAATTCCCCATCTGCGACGGCTCCCACCGCGGCCTGCCCTTCAACGTCGGCCCAGCCGTGGTTGAGGCAGTGAGCCCGGAAGAGGAAAAACCAACCTGAGTTGTTTTCGCTGAAGGGGTTTTTAAAAGCCGGATTCGAGAACTTCTTGTAAATCAGACTCTTTCGTCATCACAGCCACAGGAACATTTCTACGCTGCAGTGCAGCCACGTGCTCCAAAATCGAATTCCGCCCACCAAAAGATACCGGGTCAATGTAAACCACCACCGGGTGTACGCCGCGCTGCGCCAGAGAAATGGAAGCGGTTACCACGCTGGAATCCGTGGCCGCAGAGATCAAAATCACCGTACTCCCCCGCGGCAGATGGTCTAATTGTCCCAACACCACGGCGTCAAGCCCCATTTTCCCCTGACAGCGCAGCAACGCCAGCGTTTCTAAGATTTTCGATAACTGTCTTTCCCCCCGTTCGGCTGCGTGAATCACAAGGTACTGTCCTTCGCTGCAAAAACCCAACGACTGTCCGCGCATCAGAAAATACTTGGCCACCGAAGCCGCCGAAGACACCGCATACTCGAAGGAGTCCTTGGGCAGGATACGTTCGCTTTTGTGCTGCCACAGCCAAAATTGGTCAATAGTCGTTGGTCTGTTGGCCTTTTCCAGGCTAAAATGCGTCCCAGCCTGGGCATCCACAAAGATCCACACATCCGCCCGCGGATCCTGCTCAAATTCTTTCACCATCAAGTGATCTTTGCGCACGCTGGTGGGCCAGTGGATACGGTTCAGCGCATCCCCCGGCGCATATTCACGCACGCTGGCCGCGTGGGGTGTCACCTCGTGGGTTTTCAGTCTTTTGGCGCGCCCCCCCGGCAGCAGCCCCGGAGGAAACGGAAACACGCGCAAATCCACCGTCAGCGGTAATACCAACAGGCTTTGCCCGCCGGGGATTTTTCGTCGGTAAGCAAAAATTCCAAACGGGTCACCTGCATACAATGAGGTCGGCCCCAATAGAAATTGCCCCCGTTCCTGCAGCAGCGTATAGGCTGAATACCCGCGCACTTCATTTTTGTTCAGCCAGGAGAGCACGCGCGACCCTCCGCATCCGGGTAAATTGGACTCATTGCGCACATCCACCCAGGAACGCTGGAAGGCAGCCAAATTCTCAATCTCAAATCGTTCTTCAAACACCTGGCCCAGCTGCTGACGCAGCCCCCGCGCAAAGCGTCTCACCGCGAACCTTCGCACCGAGAACGCCGCCCAGATGAAGCTCACCAACAGCATCAAAAGGCACAGGTAAATGAGACGGTAAAATATGCCGGTCTGGGTTGGGTTCAGAACTTTAACTGCGGCCCAACAAGCCAGCATCACCGCCAAAATCGCCCAGAACGTATTGCGAACTCTCATCCGGCGCGATCGGGTTTCTCCAGGTTTCCGCCTGGGACGGGAATAGTATGGAGCACTTCTTGAATGATCGTTTCAGCACTGATATTCTTCAGCCGTGCCGCCGGATCAATGATGATGCGGTGCGCTAAGACAAAGCTCGCCAATCCCTTCACATCATCCGGCAGCACAAAATCACGGCCGTTGATCGCGGCCCGCACCTGAGCCGTCCGCACCAGGCTCAAACTGCCGCGCGGACTGGAACCCAGGTACACATCCGCGCTGTTGCGCGTTGCCCGCACCAGCTCCACGATATACCGTTTTACTGGCTGTGACACGTACACATATTTGACCATTTCCTGCATTTGCAGCACTTCTTCCAACGGTGCAACTTCGTTGAGGTCGTTGATCGGGTGCTTAATTTGCTGAAGTTCCAGAATGTGCACTTCATCCGCCAGCGCAGGGTATCCCAGCCGCAGCCGCATCAAGAAGCGGTCCAACTGCGCTTCCGGCAGCGGGAAGGTGCCTTCATACTCGATCGGGTTTTGGGTGGCCATCACCAAAAACGGGTCAGGCAGGCGGTGCGTCACCCCGTCCACCGTGATCTGCCGTTCTTCCATCGCCTCCAATAACGCCGATTGAGTCTTGGGCGTGGCGCGGTTAATTTCGTCCGCCAGCACAATCTGCGCCATCAAAGGCCCTGGGCGAAATTCGAACTGGCGCGTCACCTGGTTAAAAATGGACACACCCGTCACATCCGAAGGCAGCATATCCGGCGTGAATTGGATGCGGCTGAATTGACAGCCCAGAGATTTCGCCAGCGCGCGGCTGACCATCGTCTTCCCCACGCCCGGGACATCTTCCAGCAGCAAATGCCCCTGACAAAGCAGTCCTGTCACAATCAATTCCAGGGTGTCGCGTTTCCCAACAATCACCCGTTCCAAATTCTCAAGGATGCGGGAGCTAAAATCTTGAATGCGCTCAACTTCCAGTTCCATAATCACTCCTCAGCTTCTTAGTCAGCGGCTTTCGTGTGCGCAGGATTACCCCCCATGTTATCACAAATATCAAACTGAAAAAAGTCGCCGCAGCGCCCCAATAAAAACTTGCCGGTTGGTAACGGAAAGTTATGGTGTGCCGCCCGGCCGGGGCTTTCGCCGTCATGAACACCCCGTAGGCCGGGAAAATTTCCAGCCTCTTCCCGTCCAGTTCCGCCCGCCAACCCGGATAATACACATTCGCTGCCGTCAGCCACCCGTCCGTTTCCGCCTCGTAGGTCACCACAATTTGCTGTGCGCTTTTTTGCCTGGTGAGAAAGGTGACTTCACCCGAGCTGCAATCGCCGATCACTTCACGGCGGTACCCTTCCACAATCAACACAGGCAATTCGTCCGCCGCGCGCATGGCGTCCGTCACAGCCGCCTGCAGATCTTCACCTCGGACGATCTGCGCGCAGGTGTGCCAATGCAGCCAGTCGCCGCCTTCCAAAGGCTTATATCGTACCCCCAGCGGCGTGAAACCGTCCAATTGCTCTACAGTATCCACATTGGCTATGCGCAGCCAACGGCTCAACGCCTCGCCCGTAAGTTCCTTGGCAACCCCTTGCCAAAACACGTATCGAGCCGGAACAAAGGGGTCAAAGTTGCCCACCAACTCCCTGCCGTCCAACAGATTCAGGTTCGGCAGCAGCACCGCGCGTTCATGTCGGGGATCCTCAATCGGCTGGTAATCCTCAAATCTCAGGAAGCGCCGGAATTTGAGCTGATATTCATCGTCCTGTGAAAGGTACACTCGCCCGCCGTTGGAGATATCCGGGCCTGTCTCCACCGCATAGAACTGCTGGGGAACGCTGGGGATCAGGTGCCGATTCGCCGTCCACAGGTCGGCGCCCACCCACACCACCACCCCCACCAGCCACACCTGACGCCACCTCAGACTGCTGTTCGCCGTGGGGTGGGTTAAGCTCAGGACGCCGGCACCCAACCCCCAAACACCCGCCAGGGCTGCCGCGCGGATGAAGGATGGGCTGACGTTGCCCATCATCATCCAGGCCGCCCCAGCCCCCAACGTCACCGCAAACCCGCCCGCGGTTGCCAGCCGCGTCCAATACAGCCCCCTGCCGGTCGGCCGCTTCCACAGGTCAGTGCCCAACCCTGCCAGCATCGCCAGACCAAATGCCGTCCACACCAAAAAGCGCGACGGTGCATTGAACATGTCAAAAGTGGGAACATGTTCGAACAGGAAAGGGAAAATAGGAAAATTTTTTCCCAACCCCAAAACGATACCGCCTACCGCGAACCCCCATAAAAGCACCGTGCCCATCCTTTTGGGCACAGATCCCTCCTCTGCCGGCTTTTTCCGCCCGCTCATCAGCGTGCGCAAAGCCAGCAGCAGCGGTAAGATTCCCAGATACAGGGCATCTTCCCAATAATTGGCATATCCCCAATAATCGCCTGTGCCCGGGTTTCCGAACAAATCCGGTGCCGCCAAAGACAGCAGCCGCCACGGCCACAGAGAGTACGTCAGCGCCGTCTCATAATCCACCGCGGACGAGCGCTGCGATTGGAGCAAGAATTCTGCCGTCGGCACCAGCTGCACCGCCGCGATCATCCCAGCCAGAATGCCGGCCGCCAGGAACATCCCAACAGCGCGGATCACCCCCGCTGCTTTGCCGTTTCGCCAGCCCCCTACAACCACCCACACGCCTGCCAGCATCAGGATATACCAGCTCAGCTGCGCATGCCCAGCCAGAAGCATCATCGCGATTGGCAGCACCAAAGACCAGCTGAGCCAGCTTGGCCCATTTTCCGAGGGTTCTTCAAGGCTTCCAAACGGTGACGCAATTCGGTTTGCCCCCAGAACCACAAAAGGCATCCACGCCCCGGCCCAGATCATGCTGAAAAAATTCACCCGCCCAATCCAATACTGCCCGAACGCAAACGCCAGCGCACCGACCACCTGTCCCAACGGAGACACACCCACAGCCTTCAGCAGCCGCGTCATCCCCCAGCCGCCCCAAATCAGGTGCAGCACAAGCAGCAGCGAAAATGCATAAGCCAGCGCCTCGTTTCCCCCTACCGCCGCAAACAAAAAGGTTATCCAGGTGGGCGGATAAAACAGGGCTGATTGGTAGTTTGCCATCAGCGGCGCGCCCATCCCATTCAGCGCGTTCCACAGAGGCAACTCCCCACCTAACAGCAACTGCCAGGCATACACCCGCCAGGGGATAAACTGCAGGCCTGCCGTTCCCCAATACAGCGCTTCGCCTCCCACCAGCACCCTGGCAAACAGCAGGATGGGCAGGATCAAAATGGTCGCAAGGGTGAGGGGCAGTCGCTTGAAAGGCTTCATGGCTCCCATTCCACAGCATACAAGGTATATCCCTCCACCTCAGCCAGCTCCACCAGCCAGGGAAGGTTCTTTGCCGCTGCCAGCCCCGCATCGTTGGGCGTAAACAGCACATGCGTCACCCGCTGGGCCGCCAGCCATTCCAGTTCCGCTTCCGCCGGGTTTGCCAAAAACGCTTCGACCTTCGGACGCAGTTCGCTCAGATGGGCGCTTTCGGGCCCATGTCCAATCAGCGTGAATTGCGGCGTCCAGGCGGGCAGCGCATTCGAAGTGTCGTATTCCGCCAGAATCACCGCGTCCTTCGGCAGCAGGTCGCGAATTTTCGAGAACATCGCCGTCTCTGGCCCCGGGCGAAACACGGGCGGCTGTACCGTGCGAACCGCCAATCCCCCTCCCGCCAGCAAGATCACCGCCGGGATAAACAGTGTCACCGCCGCAGCCCGGGCCGCCCGTTGAACTCGGGCTGAGGTGTGCAGGTAACCGAGCAGCGCCAGCACCACGCAGGCCGCCCAGCCGCCCTCCGTCAGCCGCCGCTGCAAATCATAAGGCAGGTACGCCGCAGGGATGAACACGGCTGCCCAGAGAAGAAAAAATACACCCGTTCCATTTCGTTCTCGAAGTACAGCCCATCCACCCCAGATCGCCAAGGGGATCACCGGCGCATAAGCCAGCAAGAAATCACTCAGCGGCGGGGAAGTGATCAGATTTTGTTGCGCCCACACCCGCAGGTACGGATCCGTCAGGAAACAGATGCCTGTATAAATCACCAAAGGCGCCGCAAAGAGGCCCAACCACACCGCCGTACGTAGAAATCGCCGCAAATCCCAGGGCCATTTCGTCAAACGTGAAAGGATCAACCTTCCCGCGCCGTACAACCCCACCACGCCCAGACCGATGATCAAGCTTTGCGGCTGCATCAGTCCCGCCAAAAACCAGCTTCCCCCGGCCGTCAACCGGTCTTTCAGCGGCACATCTTCCTGTTCATTTTTCAGCAGCACATACAGCCCCCAAAATAGAAAAGCGCGCGACCACACCAGATGGGGCAGCCCCAATACAGATAAGAATCCAAAAGCCTCCGGCGAATAGAACTCCAGCGGCGTCCGCTCCTGCCACAGCGCCTGCAGCCCAAACGGTGCCAGCCATCCCAGTCCGCCGCCCGCCGTCACCAAAGCAGTCCCCATCCAGCGTATCTTTCCGGGTGGGAAGAACAGCGAGAACACCCGCTCCAGCGCAAAGCACAAAGCAAAAATCCCCAAGATACGAAACAGGTGGAACAGCACCACCAACTGCGCATGCTGTCCGGGGTTCGAGGTCAATTTCCCCAGCAGCAAATAGGGTAAGAAAGCCAAAAAACCGGTTTGCGGCATATTGGTGTAAGGTGTGCGAAACAGCCAATCTCCCTCTGCGCCGCGCAGCATCTTGGCGATGTAAGAATTCCCATCCTCCACCCCAAAGACAAAGCCGGTGAAGCGCGCTTCACCCTGCTGATAGAAACCCACCAGGTACGGCAAGGTGGTCAACATCGCCAGACCAACCGCCAGCAGGATCCATCCGCGCCGCGCTTTAACCATTCTCATGCCTCTTTCGTCCAAAAAACAGCCCCAGCACCGCACCCGCCACGCTCAACGCCGAGATCGCCCCTCCCAGGTAAATCCATGTTGGCCGGTACACCCATTGAACCGTATGGGTACCGTTGGTCAGCGCCACACTCCGAAAAACGCCTTCGGCAGTCTTTCCCTCTGCGGCTGCTCCGTCCACATACACCTGCCACCCCGGGTAGTTCATCTCCGAGAGAATCAAAAGTCCTGGGCCTTGCGCTTCCAGCCAAATTTGGTTTGGCTCTCTTCGCACCCACCGCACGGCTTTGCCGCCCGCGCCGCAGTCGGGCGTTTCTGCGCTCTCCACCCAGGCTCGTGGGCAGGCCAGGGTGTTTTCATAAATCCAGGTTGTCCCGATCATCCGATCCAGAACCAACCCTTCCGCATCCACAGGGTATTCAGCCGCCACATAGCGCACGTTCAGGCGGCCCAGACGTTCTGCGTTAGGTGAATAGAATCGATTTACCTCAGCCGGTTCTCCCTCCTCAAAGGGCGGCAGCGTGACCCCGTAGCGGCTTCTGGGTACGCCGCTGGCCTGGTCAAAAAAATCCGCGTAAGCTGCCCACTGCAGTGGATCCACCCCATCCGCCATCTCCAGGCGGTAAGCCGCGGCACTGTGCTGCGGAATCGAATAGGAGGGTGAGTAAACTCGAAAAATTCCCGGTTTCCCCGCCAGATATTGAGCCGCCGCGGCCCCCTCTCGCTGCACGTCCACCACCGTGCGGTAGCGTATCAGGCTGTGTTGATTGAGCAGCAGGTCGCCCAAAATCACGAGGAAAACCATACCCAGCCAGGGCAGCGGATGGATTTTCCCATAAAGGCGTAAAAAGATCAGCAGCGTGCAAACCATGCCCAGTGCCCCAGCCCAGACAAATCCAACTGGAACCGGCCGCACCACCGCCGCCATCCCTAGCCCAAACACGCCCAGCATGCCACCCCAGGCTGCCAGAGTCAAATTTAACCCGCGGCTCCCGCGCGCAGACTCCGACAGCAGATCACTCAGACCCAACGCAGCCAACAGGATCACCGCCAGATCCGCCAGGAACAAAGCCCGCGCCGGCACACGCAGCAAATTCAGCCCCGGCAGCTCCCCCAAAACCCCGGCCAACGGCAGCCGCTCGCCCAACGAAAACATCACTGCCAACACAAAAATCGCCGTCCAAATCCATTTTCGGCGCTGGTTGGATCGTGAAAATACCCCCACCCACGCCAATAAAACCGTCATAATTCCAGGGTAAAAAATCCACTCCGCATACCCGCCAAAATTGGGCACCACCAGGTTCAGCAGCCGCCCCGGTTCCAGCGAATAGGCTAGCCGGTCCGCTCCAGACATCGCCGCCCGCGTGGACAAGCGCGAATATTCAGCCAGCGGCAGCAAAACCGCTGACGCAGTCGTCGCCGCCAAACCCAACTGCACAGCCGCCCCCTTCAGCAGAACCCAAACCCCTCCCCACCACCGCTTCCCCTCCGTTCTCCGCCCTGCCGTAATGCGCTCAATCAAACTCCAACCATAAATGCCCGCCCAATAGAGGCCGCAGTACGCCGCCCACCGCACGTCCGCCAAAGCGGTCAGTCCCAATCCTAATCCTAGAATCACATAAGGTCGCCAGCGGAAACGATCCTGCTCGCGCGCCTGCTCCGTCCATTCCATCAACCACGGCGTCCAACACACCGCCCACACCAGGGTCAAATGACCCGCTCCAATATGCGCCGCCAGCTTGGGCATGATCACAAACAAACACGCGCCCACCCACGCCGCAATCGAGTTCGACGTCGAGCGCCGGATCAGCCGCGCCGTCCCCCAACCGCCCAGCATCAAGTGCAGCCCGGTGACCAGGTGATAACCGAACTGCAGGGGCAGTACCCACAAAAGCCATGCCGGCGGGTAATAAAGGCTGCTCAACGGATTGGCCGAGAAAGGGTACCCACTCAGAATCAAAGGTGACCACAGCGGCACAACCCCCCAGCGCGCCAAACTCTCGCGAATCCACAAGAAATTCGGGTGGTGGCTGATGGTCAAATCAGAATAATTCCCCTGAAACGGGTATGCAAACCCATCTGCCCCGATGAAGAGGGAGGCCGCACACAAGCCAATCAAGATGACGGGAAGGATCCGTTCAATCTGGCGAGTTTTCATCACGGTTCAATGCGGTAAATGGCAACATTTTCTTGATCGTACACGGCCGTCAGCGGCAGCCGATCAGCACCAGACAGCTCTTTCTCACGCGGCCCCCAAAAGATGAGAGACGCTCCAAGCTCCCGCGCCGTGTTGATTTCACCGACAGGGTCTGCCAAAAAGGCCACCAGGGCTTTCTGCCTGGTTTCTGCGAATGGGGTCTCATACGGGTGACCATACACCACCCGCCGCCCCGTTTGCCCGGGCAGGATCATACCGATATCCTCGCTGGCTAAAACCACGCTGTCCTCTGGGGTGTTCGCAGCCATCCACCGCATGGCCGAGAATTCCTGGGTCTGAAGGTACAGCTTCGGGGGGTGCTGGTATGCCCCCAGAATACTGGCCAGCAAAATCAAAACGGGGGTCAATATCGAGGCGATCATCACGGAATTCCGAATCCAACGCGTTTTTTTGCGTGCCGCCAACCGCGCCGCCATTCCGCCCGCCAGCACCGCCAGGGGAATATATAGCCCCAGCAAAAACCGGCGCTGTAAATTAAAAGGCAAAATGGAAAGCAGAATGCCTGCCGCCACCCAAATCATCAATGGATCCATCGCCAATTCGCTATGGTTTTTCCTTCTTCGCCAGATCGCCATACCGGCCAGAATCAACACAGGGGAGAAGGACACCAACACATCCCAGGCCGGGGGTGAAAGGGTCACATTTTGTTGATTCCACTGCGCCAGTTCGGGATGAGAGAGGACCTGCAGGTACTGTCCTACCAGCACCAGTCCTCCAGGAAGGCAGCTCGCCAGCACCGCCAGCCAGGGGATTCCCTGTCGAAACACCAGCCGCGCTAACACCCCAATCGCCTGGAGAGTGCACAGCACCACCACCCCAAAAGGCATGATCAGCGCCAGGGCTGTGCTCAACCCCACTGCCGTGACTGCTTCACCAAGGCTGCCAACCTGTTCGGCTTTTTGGATCAAAACCAACAGTAGCGCCAGTCCAAGCGGGAAATGTGGATTTACCAAAGCCGAGAAAAAAGGAAAGGCCTCCGCCACCCACATATCTGCGGTAAATGCCCCCACCAGGCTCGCCAGCCAGCCTAGGCCCGCGCCGAACAAACACAATGCAAAGGTGAATTCCAACCCGCCCGCTGCGGCCTTCTCATGGTAACGTTCCACAAAGCTGCGCAGGGTAAGCGCCAGCGCCGCCGCCCCCAACAGACGGGCTGCGTGGAAAACCAGCCACAGCGGCGCATGCAGTATTCGAGCGATATGCCCCAGCATCAGGTAAAAAACAAATAGAAAAGAACCTTCCCCTGGCTCTGCCGTGAACGGCAAACGGAACAGCCAATCCCCTGCCGCCCCCTGCTGCATTTTCGCCAGGTAAGAGTTCCCATCTAAGGGATTAATTAAAAACCCAACAAACACCCAGTCCGGCCCCGCCGCTGCCCATGCCAGAAGATAAGGCAGCGTGAGGATCAATAAAAAAAACACTGTCACAGCCCAAAAAACCTTCCCTCGCATACGTTCAGCCACCTTTCTCTTCAAAGTATACAGGGAAATGAAATACCCAACAAACCGGATCTCTGCTCAAAATATTGCCTGTTCTCATCCGCCCCCCATTTGCCCATCAAATAGTATAATTTTTACATGAATCAAGCTGCCCTCCTCTTCCAATTCCAGGTCGTTGACAGCGAAATCGAACGCCTGCAGGCCCGCATCGCCGAAATTGATGCCGCGATCGCCGCAGACCAACAAATTGCCCAGGCGGAACAGGCCCTCGCCGATTCTCGCAAAGCCTATCAGCAGGCCGCCCACACCTTACGGGCAGCGGAGGAGAACGTCAAATCCCTCCAGATTAAAATTTCCACCTCCGAAGCCAACCTGTACGGCGGTAGGATCAAGAATCCCAAAGAGCTGCAAGATCTCCAAACTGAAATTGCCTCCCTCAAGAAGCGTCTGGCCGCTGTAGAAGATGAGCAGCTCACCGCAATGGTCAACCTGGAAGAAACCGAAACGGGTGAGAAAAAAGCCTCCGAGAATCTCACTTTGGCCCGCGGTCAGGTGGCCAGCCGCCACGCCGAAATGTTAGGAGAAAAAGAGCAGGCCGAGCAAAATATCAGCCGCCTGACCACCGAAAGAAACGCCCATCTCAGTTCGCTGGACCCGTCAGCCCTGGAAATCTACCGCGCCTTACGCAAACAGAAGCGCGGAGTTGCCGTGGTCAGCGTAGTGGATGGGGCCTGTTCAGCCTGCGGGGCTGAGCTTCGCCCGGCTGAATTACAGGCGGCGCGCTCTCCACAGGGGTTAGCGTATTGCAGCAATTGCGGCCGCATTCTGTACGCAGGGTAAACCATGCGATTTTTATCGGATTTCAGTTTCGATCAAATTTCCTTCTGGCTGGGTTTCCTGGCAGCCTCTCTGGTATGGTGGATCTTCATACGTTCTCGCCACCACCTGCCTGGAATCAAGAAATACATCCAACTCAAGCTCGAACAAGCTCGCGAAAGAAACCGCGCCGGGGTCAGCGCCTATTTTCGCCAGGAAGCCTTGCGCCGCGCCCAACGTCAGCACCTGGCCCGGGGCCTCTTCCCCCTGGAAGAGATTCTCATTCCCCCCCGCCTGTTCGTCCCGCCTTCCTATATTGAACCCCAGCCGGAAAACCAGCCCGAAGGCCTGGCCGCGCAAATTGTTCCCTATTTGCCCGATTGGCCCGAGTTCTTATCTCCCTTCCATTACCCTTCGCTGACCCCCGCCCAGGCCCTGGAACACGGCATCCGTCTTGCCATTGTCGCCCCACCCGGCGGGGGTAAATCCGTCGCCCTGGCCGATCTGGCGCTGCACCTTGCCCGCAAAGATACCCAGGCCCCCAACCTCGACCGCCGCTTCCCCATCCATCTCCACGCCCATGAGATTAACTGGGCCGTAGATCCCAAAGAAGCTTTCTCCAGTCTGGTGAAAGCCGCCGCACGGCAGGTTCCAGCCTTTGTCGCCAACCGCGTATCCCATTTCCTGCATGAGGTCTTCACCGAAAGTCGGGCTGTCCTGCTGATTGACGGCTTGGATGAACTCCCTCCCGCATCAGCTGAAAATGCCTCCCGCGCCCTGGGACAGTGGTGCCTCACCTTCCCACAATTGTTTATCGCCGTCACCGCCAACCCAGAGGAGCTGGACGGCCTGGTCAGCCTGGAATTCTTCCCCCTGGCGGTTGCCCCCTGGACGTACGAAGAGCGCAGAACTTTCGCCATGCAGTGGCAGGAACGCTGGAACAGCCGCATTTTGCCCGAAGTCAATAAACGCTTAGGCATTTCCGGCGTGGATCCCGACCTGTTGGCCCATTGGATCCTGGAGCGCACCGCCGATACGCCCCTGGAATGGACGCTGAAAGTCTGGGCAGCCACAGCCGGTGACATGGTCGGCCCCGGGTACCAAAACGCAATGGATGCCTTCATCCTGCGCACAGCCCACCCCAAGCTTCCCCGTCAGGCATTGGCGCGCCTTGCCTACCAATACTTCCAAAGCGAATCGGCAGCGCTGCCTTTCAATCAGTTAGAATCCATCCTCGGCAAATTAAAAATCGTTATTTCCGCGGACACCGAAGATGAATCATTCCCTGTCAGCGCTGCAAAACCCGCCAAAAAGAAGAAGCAGAAAACTACCCGCGTATCCTCTGGCGGCGTAGCGCTCGATCAATCCATCCAAAACGGGCTTTTTGCCGAATTCCCAGGCGAGCAAATCACCTTCATCCACCCCGTTATCACCGGTTATCTGGCGGGTGAGGCGGAAGATCAGGAATTTGAGCCCTGGATCAAAGAAGGCTCCGCATGGCCGGTGCAGCAGTCCCTTATAGCTTTTCAAGCCGCCCGCGACCTACCCCTGCATTACATCAGCCGCACCCTGCAGGAACCGTCCACGCCCCTCAATATTCATCTTCTCCGTCTGGCCCGCGGGCTCAAATTTGCCCGAGCCAACGCCTCCTGGCGCGCCCCAGCCATGCGCAAGCTGCTCAACGCTCTGTATGATGACGGCCTGCCCTTCAGCATTCGTGCAAAATGTCTCTGTGCAATTTTGCAGTCCGGCGACCCATCCCTGCCCACCCTTCTCAAGCAGCTGCTCACAGCCCCCTCTGCCGTCTTGCGCCAGTTAGCCATCCTGGGCGCGGGCGCCCTCGGCGATGCATCCCTGCTCAGCCCCGTCCTCGACCGTTACGCCGACCAGGAAGAAGGCGTGCGTATTGCTGCCTGTTTGGCTGTGTCTGCCATCGGTGGAAAAATGGCCGCCGACACACTCATGGAAACCCTCCTGCACGGGGATGATGCTCTCCGCCAGGCCGCTGCCGAGATGCTGGCTGCCGCCCCTGGCGGTCGCGACATCCTTCGCGATGCCGTCAACAGCACCGACCTTCTCACCCGCCGTGCAGCCATCCTGGGTCTCACCTATGTCAACGAAGACTGGGTGAAAGTCATGTTGGAAAAAATCGCCATCGAAGATGGCCAATGGGTGGTGCGCAACGCAGCGGGTCAGGTATTAGAGATGCAGCGCGGCGAAAATCACCTGGCCCCCCGGCCGCTCCAGCCGCCCAGCGAATCCCCCTGGCTCATCACCTATGCCAGCCAGCAAGGACAAGGCATCTCTCCGGGCACCCAGGCGGATGACCTGCTTCTCCACGCGGTCGGCGCCGGCAGCTCAGAGGAGAAAGTGCGTGCCTTGCAGTACCTGCGCACCAAACCCTCCCCCGAAGTCGCCCAGGCCGTCACCGACCTGCTGAAAACCTCTGACCCGCGCGTGCGCGAAGCCGCCGCCTATGCTCTCTGGCAGATCCATTCTGCCTCAGCCAGCCGATAATAAAAAAGCCGCCCGGATCGTAAAATTCGGGCGGCTGTCTTTTCCAAACCGAGTTATGATAATTTTTCGATAATCTTTGACTGCACCGTGCCTGTGTCCAACCCCGTCACGGTCACCAGCTTGTCCAACCCGCTTTTGCCAGCGACGATATCCAGGCGCGCCACATCCACACCCAGAATTTCCGCCAAAAAGGTCAACAAGCTGCTGTTCACCTGATCGTCGGTGTCCGCGCTCACCAGCCGCACTTTTACCGTCCCGTCGTTCAGGATCTCGGTAATTTCATTCTTCCGTGCTCGCGGGGTGACGCGAATCCCTAAGGCTGCGCCCCTCTGTCCGTTATGCAATCGATATTTCCGTGGATCATCCATAGTTACCCCAATCCTCGCAGCAGGCTGACCAGCAGGAATTCAACAATTTGAACCAAAATCACCAGAATCAATGGGCTGAAATCAATCCCTTGAATCGGGCGAACCAATTTTCGAATGGGCTCCAGCATTGGGTTGGTAAACCGCCCAATAAAGACGCGCACATTGTGGTACGGGGGCAGAAAATACGATAGAACGATCTCCGCTAAAACCAACAGGAAGATCGCCCGGGCCAACAGATTGATAAACGTGATGAGATATACGACCATGATTCTATTATACCTAACTTATTCAAGGAGTCTTATAAATTCGCGGCCCAACGATGGCAGTTCCCAGGCGCACCAAAGTCGCCCCTTCCTCCACCGCCGCCGCAAAATCCGTGCTCGTCCCCATCGAAAGCTCATCCCACCGGCACTGCGGGTATCGGTCTTGAAGCTGCACCTGAAGCTGCTTTACTCGTCGAAAAAATGGCCGGACACGTTCCGGGTCTTCATCCAGCGGCGGCATGGTCATCAATCCGCGCATTTCCACATGAGGCAGACGCAGAATGTCTTCAACCGTCAGGAAAAAAACAGCCTGACTGTCCGCATCCCAGCAAGGCAGGCCAAATTTGCTCTCTTCGCCGCTGACATTCACTTCCAACAGCACCGGCAGCTTTTTGTTGGTCTCCGCCAGTCGCCGCTCCAGCTTTTCTGCCAGAGACAGGCTGTCTAATGATTGCAGCATGGCGAAGTGATCCGTCACAATCTTGGCTTTTCGGCTCTGCAGATGGCCAATCATGTGCCATTCCACCGCTTCCCCTCGCAAATCCTCGATCTTGGCCAGGCTCTCTTCGGGGTAGTTTTCACCCAAAAGGGTCGCCCCGGCGCGAACCGCAGCCCGCACCGTCTCAATCGGCTGTGATTTGGTCACCACCACCAGGCGCACACTGTTTGCCGGTCGCCCCACGCGGCCGCAGGCGGCTGCAATTTGCGCCTGCGCCTTGGCCATGTTGGCGCGAATCAGTTCTACTCGATCTTCGGCCATTCCTTTTTCGCCTCCATGATCAATCGGCTAGCGCCAGAATCGCCCCTAGCCGGCCGGTTCGCCCTCTTTCAGCCCGATGGGAAAACCACAGCCCCACATCGCAGGCCGTGCACACCCGGCTGATTTCAATCTTGCCCACTCCGGCTTCGGCCAGCGTCAGCCGGTTCGCTTCCCATAAGTCAAGATGGGTTTTCCCATCCACACCCAACAGCAGCTCTTCTGCCCCCGCTTCAAACGTTCCCCGTACCTGCTGGATCACATCTTCACCCACCGCGTAGTGATCCGGCCCAATGGAAGGCCCAATCACCGCCGTCAAATCCGCCGGTTTGCATCCGTAATGCGTTCTCATCGCTGCCACAGCCGCCGCAACGGCTTTTTTCACGGTGCCCTGCCAGCCCGCATGCGCCAGGGCTGCCGCATGCCGAACTGGATCATATAAAAAGATAGGCACACAATCTGCAAAGCGCATGAACAGAGTCACGTTCGGGGAATCCGTCAGGATGATATCCGCCTGTTCGTGAGGAGCGTCGAGCGGCCGCGGCTGCCGCGAAGCCCTGGCTTCCACCCCATGCACCTGCCAAACATCAAAAACACTTTCCACCCGTCTCCCCAGTGCGGAAAAAATTCTGCGCCGGTTCTCGATCACATGGGAGCGTTCATCCCCCACCGTTCCGCCTGTGTTTAAAGACGACCACGGTTCTGGGCTGACGCCGCCTTTACGCGTGAAAAAGCCGTGAATCACCCGCTCAGCGGGCAGGCTGTCAAAGGTCAAATACTGTACACCGTCCGGCGACTCATGGAATTTCATTCGTTTGCGCCTTGATCTGGGGTTCAATCTGTGACCAAACAGCCTGCTTGCGCAGCATCATCCGGTAAGTCTCCCGCATGGCATCCTCAATCATGGGGAAAATATACCAGGCAGTGGTGAGCCCAAACAGAACACCGGTGAAAGTGCGCAGGAAAGGTGTGCTCTCGCGGAAGATGTTGAGGTTAAACGGCAGATGCATCTCCGTCAGCCCCGGAAGCTGTGAAAGCCCGTCCAGACCTATCGGCCCCAGCCCAATAATCACCCATACCAGCCACGGTATTACCTTGATCTTCCGCCCCGTGACAGCAAAAATCACCGCAAAAGCCACCATCGCGCCGTAAATGGCCACATCCCGCTGGCACAAAGCCACTTTATAACCAAGGCGCTCATTGCCTACAAAACGCCGTGCGTTCCACAAATCCACCGTGCTGTCGCCAGCCAGTGTTTCGTACGTGATTACACCCTTCATCCCAGCCAGTTCCCGTGGGTAATACGGCTGCTCGCCAAAGAGGAAGAAGGATCGAAACGCGAATTGATGGCACAGCGGGCTGTAAATCGTATAAATGACCTGCGCCGGCCCTTTCACCCCGATCTTCATCAAGGTAGGGGCTAAAAACGGCAGGCCCGTATAGAGTCCCAGAAACAGAATCATGAAAAGCATGTAATTCTTGCTGAACCACAGCGAAAATCGGTCCGACCCCGTCATCTTGGGCAGACGAATGTTGGCTTTTTGGGCTTCATTTTGCGTCTCCAAGCGCGTCAGCCGGTCTTTTGCCGCTCCCAACGCCACCACCAGTTCCTGCGAGGTGATCGGCCACTTGAGCCGGTACGGGCCGATTTCCACCAGAGGAACGGCGTGATCATACGTCTCTTGCAGCACCGGCTCACGGGTGATGTCCACCGTCAGCACCTGGTGCGGATATTCCTCTTTCAACGCAGCCAACTCCGCTGCAACCTGATCTGCTTCCCGGCTTTCGGGTTTTCGATAAAGCGTCACAAGAATCATGGCTGCACTCCAATTTTCGCCAGATAATCTAAAAATAACTGCCGGTTGAGTTCACCTACATGCTGCGCGCGTAAAACGCCTTCTGCGTCCACAAAAAACGTTGTTGGCAGCCCCCTCACCATCAACTGCTTTTGCATATCCTTGTTTTCGTCCAACAGAATCGGGAAGGTCAGCCCCACCGAATCTGCAAAACTTTCTGCTGTCTCCCGGTTCTCCTCTGGATTCACGGCCAGAATTACAAATTCACCGGGCTGTTCGGAATAGATCTCTTGAAAAACGTGCATTTCTTTCTTGCAGGGTTCACACCACGATGCCCAAAAGTTAATCACCACCGGTGTCCCGCGAAAATCACTCAGCCGCACCTTCTCGCCGTCCAGCCGCGTCAGCTCATAATCACCGATCGGCAGACCGCGCTCCGGGGGGCGCTGCCGCCCAGCTCCGCTCGCAGTCTCACGCGGCACCAGGCTGGGAGCAAGAATCCCCCAACCGATGATGCCCCCCATCACAAACCCAATCAAGAGGATGAACGCGATTTTTTTCACGCCCTGCACCCATCACAGGCCCAGATCAATCCAGGGCGCCCATTGTGCAAGCTGCTGAAAAGTACCCAAAAAGAGCAGAACGCCTACGATCACCATCACCACGCCCATGCCCACTTCCACATAGTGCATCGTCTTACGGTATTTGCGCAGGATAAACGTCACCCACCCAATCCCCAGCGCAGCGATCAGAAAAGGCACCGCCAGGCCCAGGGAATACACCGCCAGCAGCAGCACGCCCTGCCCCAGCGATTCGCCAGTCGCGGCCAGGGTCAAAATCACCCCCAGAGTCGGCCCCACGCAGGGCGACCAGCCAGCCGAGAAGAAGATTCCCATCAAGAAAGAGGAGAAGTAGCTCCGCCGCTGATCCAGGCGGGTCTGCGGGCGCAAGTCATATTCCAAAAAGGGAATGCGAAAAATGCCGGTCATGTGCAGGCCGAACAGGATCACAACCACGCCGCCAATCTTTGCAAGGATCGGGGTGATGTTGTACATTAACTGGCCCAAAAGAGAAGCCACGAGCCCCAGGCTGATGAACACCAGGCTGAAGCCCAAAACAAACGCAAATCCGTGGAAAAACGTGTTCAGCTTATCCTGTGCGGCGCTGCGCTGGCTCACCGCCGCAGCGGAGCGTCCGCTCATGTAACTGACGTATGCGGGCACCAGGGAAAACACGCAGGGCGATAAAAAAGAAGCCAGTCCAGCCAGGAATGCAAGACCGAGAGACACCGTCATCAGGCTCAACCTTTCAGCGAGAACAAATTAAGCCTCAATCACCCGTACCACCGTGCTTGGCTGAGGCCATTGAATGGTGATGTCGCCAGGGTCCCACCCAATCTCCGGGGCGGTCCAACGAAACACCCATTTTGAATCTTCCGGCAGGCAGTTCACACATCCGTGTGAGCGCGGGGTTCCAAAGTCGTTGTGCCAGAACGTCGAGTGAATCGCGACACCCTCGCCCACAAATAAAGTTGTCCAGGGAACGCCCAGGGTATCCCACCCTGATTCGGTGGATCCGCCCTGCATGTGGAAAGAAATCGCCTTGCGCCAGATCAAATGGTCGCCCAGCGGCGTTGCCCAGGTGTTCACTGCCTCACCTGCCGCGTTGAACTTGCCGCCCGATGAAATCCGGCAGAAGAACACTTCGCGGTTATCTTCATAGCAAGACAGGATCTGGTGGTTCAAATCCACCACCACTAGCTTATTCTCTACCTCTGGGTTAATCGGCTCCACTTCTTCGGTGGTTAACGGCCGGAAGGCCTCCGCCGCACACCAGAAGCTGTCCAGTCCGTACCGTTCGGTGACATGGTACAGCACCTGGCCTTGATCGTTCTTGCGCACATCGTCCACCCACAAAACCTGGCTGTAATACAGGCGCGGTCGTTCCACACTTTGCAGCCAGGGAGAATTGGGCGGGCTTTTCAGGTAAATATCCACGTACGGCACAGTGACTTCCGCCCACATGCCCTTGCCCAGGTTGCTGGTCGGCAGGTCAAAAACGGGCTGGTTTGGCCGGTTCCAAACCGGCTGCACCGACGGCGCATATAAGTAGCCGTTGGGTGTTTCCACCCACCGTTTGCTGAACACGCCCCCAGGGGCCTCCCCAATCACCTCGCGCAGCCAAACCACCACCGAATCTTCATACAGCTTTTCAACAATGGGCGCCTCTGGGTGCGGGCGCGTGCGCAGATTGATCCAGCCGCCTGTACAGTTGCGCCCCAGCCGCTCCGCATCCGGCCATTCAGCCGCCTGCTGAGTCCATTTCAACCAGGGTTGGACCGCCAGCATCCCAGCGCCAAAGATAGCCCCCTTGATAAATTCGCGTCGTGTGTACCGTTTTCGATTCATAGGACAAAGATAATAGGAAATACCGCCTTTGTCAACCTCGCTATTGGGCCGTGTCAAAGCCAGTCGGGATGCGCTGCTGCCGGATCATCTGCTGAATGGATTCAATTTCCGGTCCCCAAAGAGCATCCCCGGCCTGGTACGGCACTTCCTGCCGGATCGCGCCCAGCGCAGCATGCGTGCCGACCCCCAACTGTCCGTTGGGGTACTGGCGCAGCCGCAAATCCACCGCCCGCGCTGCCGAGTACAGCTCAATCGCCAGCACATGCGTGGTGTTGTCCACAATTTGCCGGGCGTGCCGCGCGGCCGTCATCGCGTTCGCGTTGTGATCTTCCTGCTCGCCTGAGGTCGGCAGCGAATGAACGCTGTCTGGCGTGGCCAGGGTTTGATTTTCCAAGACCAGGCTGGCCGCCGAATACTGCGGCATCATCAAGCCCGAATTTAACCCCGCCGCATCCATCGAGTCCACCAGCATGGGCGGCAGACCGCCGTTGAGTTTTCCATCCGTCAGCCGGAAAACCCGCCGTTCCGAGATTGCCGCCAACTCGCTCATTGCGATCCCCAGATAATCCATCACCATCCCAATGGGTTCGCCGTGGAAGTTCCCGCCTGAGATGGCCACATCCGGATCAAAGATCAGCGGGTTGTCTGTGGCGGCGTTGATCTCCCGCTCCACGATCTTTTCCACAAATTCCAACGTATCCCGCACTGGCCCCTGCACCTGCGGGGCGCAGCGCAGAGAATATGCATCCTGTACGCGTCCGGCCTTGTCCAGCAGCGTGCTGCCTTCCACCACCGAGCGCAAATGCGCCGCGGTTTCCATCTGTCCCACTTGCCCGCGGGCACTGTGTACGCGCTCGTCAAAGGCCGCCGAACACCCCAACAAAGCCTCCAGGCTCAAACCCAAAGCCACATCTGCCACCTCAACCAGGTAGCGGCTGTCTTCCACCGCAAAGGCCGCCAGCGCCGCGCAGAACGTGGCGCCGTTGTTCATCGCCAGGCCTTCCTTGGGCCCCAGGATGATGCGTTCAATCCCTGCTTCACGCATCGCCCGCTTGCCGCTCATTACCCGTCCCCCAAATTCTGCCAGCCCCGATTCTTCTTCGCGGTCGTATTCATCCGTCGTCAGCACCAGGGCCATGTGCGAAAGCGGCGCGAGGTCGCCTGAAGATCCCAGAGACCCCTGCGAAGGGATCACCGGGGTCACCCCTGCGTTGATCATCGCCAGCAGCGTCTCTACTACCACCGGCCGCACCCCCGAAAAGCCTTTCACCAGCGTGTTCGCCCGCACCAGCATCGCCGCGCGCACCACCTCGGTGGGCAGCGCCGGGCCGGTTCCAATCGCATGACTCAAAATCAAGTTCCGGCTCAGGCGTGCTGAATCTTCCTGAGGGATGCGCTTATCCGCAAAAATACCAAATCCGGTGTTGATTCCATACACCGGGGCACCTTTTTGCAGAATCCCCTGCAGCCGCTGGTGAGATTCGGCGATTTGCCGCCTGGCCTGTTCGCTCAGACCCACTTTTTCGCCCCGTCGGGCTGAGCGCACAATCTCAGCTAACGTCAAATGAAAGCCGTCGAGTAGGATCATAGCTGTTTCCTTAGAGGAGAATAAATCCAAGCAGCACCGCGACGACTGGCACCGTGATGTTATCAATATCTGCAAAGGGGAAAGATTCAACCAACGTTCCCGCAAATGCGATTACCGTCACCGGCAGTAAAAACCGAGAAAACGGCCCCGCAAAGACCCCTGCGTTCACGTACAGCGCCAGCACCCCCAGGGCAAACACCCACCCCCCCAAGAACATGGCTGCCGATCCCGCCCAGGATTTATTCTTCGACCACGGTAAGCGCGTCCCCCCCATACGCTTGCCCAAAATATCCGCCAGGCCGTCCCCTCCGCACAGCAGCATTAAGGCAATGATCCCAATGGGTGAATCCAGCCAGAACCACAAGGTCAGCACCACAAACACAATGCCGTAAAATAGCGGCCCGCGTAAGATCTCCCGCCGGTCGCCGTGTCGCGACATCGCGTCCACAGCCGCCTGATCTTTCATCAGGCCCAAACCAACCATAGCAAATTGAATAGTAATACTCAGAGGAACCAGGGCAGCCAGCCAGCGCGCATACCACACATCCGGGAACAGCAGCCAGCACAAAACAAAGATCGGGCCAGTTCCCATATGGATGATCTTTCGGCTCAATGGGCCGCTAATCCACCCTCGGTGAGCCAGGAAATCGTTCAGCCGAAGCCAGAGCAAAGCCATCAGAAAAGTGATTACCAGTGCAATCCAGACGTTTCCGAGCATGATTCACCTGTCAAAAGTAGATTAGCGGATCCGCTCCCGCCGTTCGATTTCGCGATCCATGTCTTTTTTGGCCAAATCCTGCCGCTTGTCGTACAGCTTCTTGCCTTTGGCCAGCGCAATTTCCAGCTTGGCCCTTCCATCCTTTAAATAAATCCGTACCGGCACGATCGTCACCCCTTTTTGCCGCACCGTATCCCAGAGTTTTCGGATTTCACGTTTGTGCATCAAAAGCCGCCGGTCGCGCACCGGGTCGTGGTTGTACCGGCTGGCCGGGTCATAAGGCGCAATGTGTGCCCCAATCAGCCACACATTTTCGCTGTCCGCGCGCACATAGGCCTCAGACAGGCTCACCTGGCCTGCCCGAATGGATTTGATCTCACTGCCCTGCAGGGAAATTCCCGCCTCAAAGTGCTCTAATAGGAAGTATTCAAAATTGGCTTTGCGGTTGGTTGCGATGACTTTAATGCCCATGCAACCATTTTAACACATCTACCCCCAGCGGAGAATGGCACTGCCCGCCAGAAAACGCCCAATCCCAAAGATCAGCAGTGCCCCCACCAACCCCACCGCCTCAGCCACCACCGGGCCGCCCAGCGAGCCAATCAAGATCGCCCCATTGGCCAAAAGGTGATACCAGGCCAAATACGCGGGTTTATCTCCCGCAGGGACTTTCTCCAGTAGGTAATTGATATACGCCACATTCACGATGGACCAGGCCAGCCCGCCCGCCAGGGATGTGATGCTGAACACTGTCAGCGTTTTGCTGAAAATCAGTAAAATCGGGTAAAAACACAACAGCGCCACCCCAGCGCCGGTCATCTTCTGATTCCCCCAACGCCCCACCATCCGGCTGCCAAACAACGAGCCGATAAATACCGTCACGTAAAACAAGCCGTTGCCCAACCCAATCACCTGGTCGCTCAGTTTCAGCGTGTTCACCATATAAATAGGAAAGATCGGGATCGCCAAGTATTGGAAAAGGTGGAAGAAAAAGAACAGCAGCAGAGTCCGCCGGAACGGCCCGCCTAATATGTCTACCCGCAGCATTTGCTTTAGATTAAGAAACGCGCTGCGCCGGGCAGTGTCGGCCGCTGCCCCCATCGGGCTGACCGGAATTGTTTCTTTGGGCCGCACAAACCACAGCTCCACCGAGCTCATCACCGCGCCCACAAACCCAATCGCAAACACAACCTGATAACCCACAGGGAAGGCCAGGTTTTCTAATAACTGACCGCACACAATAGTGGAAACAATGGTCGTCAGGCTAAAAAAGGCGTTGCGTACGCCGCTGACATAGCTGCGCCATTCCGCTGGAACCGCCTCGGCAAACAGCGCGTTGAACCCGATATTCAGCACCACCGCCGGCACACTCATTAACAGAGTCGCCCCAATGATCACCCACACCTGGGTCAGATTATCAAAAAAGAAAGGCAGAAATGGAAAAAACAGGTAAAATCCGCGGTGCAGCACCGCTCCCCAAAACACTCCCTGGTGTACCGACCGTTTTTCCAACCAACGCCGCGCGGCAAAGGTGAAGATCAAGGCCACCACCGCGGGCGCCGCCCCAATGAACCCAATCTGCCCTGAGCTTGCCCCCAGGCGCGTGGCATACACGGTCAAGAAAGCCAGAATACTGCCGTTGAGCACGCCAAACCAGCTGATATCCCGATACAGATGTTTGAATACCGCCCGGTATTCTTCCGGAACTGGCCGGGACGGGCGAAAAGGACGTAAGATCGTAGAGAACAAGTTTCGCATCAAGTTTTACCCAATTTTGGTCATTCCACAATTGCTTGAGTATAATTTGAATTCATGCAAACGAAAACCTTTTCAAACTTACAACTTAAAGACGAATTTCTCCTCGACCCTGAGGTGATCTTTCTTAATCACGGTTCCTTCGGCGCTACCCCTCGCCCAGTCTTTGAAAGTTATCAAAACTGGCAGCGCCGTCTGGAAACCCAGCCGGTGAAATTCCTGGGTCGTGAAGCCGGCTCCCTCCTGGCCAAATCCAGAACCTCCCTCGGCCGCTATCTGGGTACCCAGGCAGATCAATTGGTTTATGTCACTAATGCGACCACCGGTCTGAACATCGTCGCCCGCAGCCTGGCCCTGCAGCCTGGCGATGAGGTCCTGACCAGCGATCATGAATACGGTGCGCTGGATCGAACCTGGAAATTCCTCAGCAAGCAGCTCGGCTTTAAATACATCAACCAGCCCATCCCCCTGCCCCTCACCTCTCCGGCAAAGTTTGTGGAGGACTTTTGGACGGGCGTCACCCCGCAAACACGGGTCATCTTCCTCAGCCACATCACCTCACCCACCGCGGTCATCTTCCCTGTGGAAGAGATCTGCCAGCGTGCCCGCCAGATGGGCATTCTGACCATCATTGACGGCGCCCACGCCCCCGGCCAAATTCCTCTGGCTCTGGATCAATTGGGCGCGGATTTCTATTCCGGTAACCTGCACAAATGGCTGTGCGCGCCCAAAGGCTCGGCCTTCCTCTACGCCCGCCCCGAAGTCCAACACCTCATCCAACCGCTCATCGTCAGCTGGGGCTGGGAAAGCGAAAACCCGGGCATCTCTCAATTCGTAGATTACCTGGAATGGGCCGGCACTCGCGACATTTCGGCCTTCCTGGCGGTACCCGATGCCATCAGCTTCCAGTTGGCCCATTCCTGGGATGCCATTCGCGCAGAATGTCATCTCTTGGCGGCCAACACCCAAAACGAAATTGCCCGCCTCACCCGGCTGGCCCCCCTGCACAGCCCGGATCCCTATTGGTTCATGCAGATGGCCTCCTCCCCCCTTCCTGCCCACCTCGATCCGCTCTGGCTCAAAGAAGCCCTTTACGACCGCTTCCACATCGAAGTCCCCGTCATGAAATGGAAAGATCAGGTGCTGATCCGCTATTCTTTCCAGGCGTATAACAGCCTCGCCGATTCAGAGGCGCTCATTCAAGCCCTCGAAATTCTGCTCGCCGAGAAAGCACCCCCGCATTCAGTGGTCCCATAAGGAATCATTTCCGTGCGTGATTTGCGCAAGTATGCCCGCCAGACCAACACCCGCCTCATCGTGGGCGGCGTCTTACTGCTGTTCATCGTCGGCATCGGCCTGATCTATCTTATCTACGGGCCTGCCGCGGCCGGCATGGGATTCTTGTGTATGGGGGTCGGCCTGATCCCTCTGCTGCTCATCTTCCTCTTCCTTTGGGTGGTCGAATGGGTCACAAAAAAAGCCAATGACAACTGAACCGCAAACCGTTTTGGATCAGGGTTGGATTTTTCGCATCCGTAAAGGCCAGCCCCAGAGTCATACCGTCCCGCTTCTCCTGCTGCACGGCTGGACCGGGGATGAAACCTCTATGTGGATTTTTACCCAGCAGCTGCCCGCCGCCGTGCCGATCCTGGCTCCTCGCGCTCCCTTGCCGGCCGTCCCCAGCGGCTACAGCTGGGCCAAAGTCACCCAAGGTGTGCGCTCGCGCATGGATGACTTTCTGCCCGCCGCCGCCCAAATGTTAGAGCAGTTCGACCGCCGCCTGAACGAGTTAGGCCTCTCCAACCAGCAGTTCGATTGGATGGGCTTCAGCCAGGGCTGCGCTTTGGGATATGTGCTTTCTGCTCTTGCCCCCGCGCGCATCCGGCGCGCCGCTGCCCTTTCGGGGTTCATGCCGGCAGGCGTGGAACAAGCCCTGCCGGACGGCGCCCTGGGCGCTTCGCACTTCTTCGTCGCTCATGGCTCGTTGGATGAAATCATCCCCATCGAATCAGCCCGTCAAAGCGCCGCAGTGCTTCAGGCCAAAAGCGCAAAAGTGACCTACTGCGAAAGCACAGTAGGTCACAAGCTCAGCTCTGGTTGTTTTCAGGGGCTGGAAGAGTTCCTCTCCGTCTAACGGCCCTGCGCCAACGAGAACACCCCAACCAACACCCCAATCGCTGCCAGACTGACAATGATCAACCCCATCGGGATGCCGCCCACCGTCCCATTCCCAGGACTGTTGTCCTGAAAGGTCGGAATGGCCAGCGGCGGGGGCGCGGTGAAGGTCGGCAGCCGCGTGACTTCTGCCGTCACCACGAACTGCGCCGCCAGTGTCGGGTCAATCGTGATGGTTGCGATCGGCGTGGGGGTTGGCGGCGGCTCAATGATTGGCAGACTCCCCGGTGAAAGGTCCACCAGCGGGGAATACACCCAGGCCAACCCGCCGGGGATGCCGGGATATTCAATCAAAATCCAATCCCCGCCTGCCGACCGCCCCTTGGCGTTGGCCACCTGACCCGCCAACAACAC
>DAIOUB010000003.1:0-12558 GCA_036751735.1 Levilinea sp.
GCCAGGGCGGTGGCCTGCAGGCCGGTCAGCAGGTAAATATGCCAGATTTGAATCTGCCCGGTCACGGTCAGCACGCCCAGAGCCGCGGCCGTGGCCATCATGGTCGTCTGGGTGATAAAGAGGATCTGGCGGCGGTTGCGCGTGTCGGCCAGCACCCCCCCAAACGGAGCCAGCAGCAAAATGGGCAGAAAGCGCGCCAGGCCGATGCCGCTGACCACGATGGGCTGATCGCTCAGCTCGCGAAGATGCCACAGCAGCGCGGCGGTCTGCATTTGAGACCCGGCCACCGACACCAAAAGGCCCAGCCAAAGCAGGGTGAAGGGGCGGTAACGTAAGGCAGGCGGGAGACGCAGCAAAAGAACCTCTTTTAGGATGTGTCAAAATGGGGGCAAAGCCTGGAACCGCAAAATTATACCCTGGATTGGGAACAATCCAGGGCAGGGTGAGCAGGTTACAGATTTGAAAACTGACCGGCGGCTCAGGTTCCCCAATCGCGCAGGTACAAAAAATCATAGCCGATGGTGCGCTGGGAGAGCTTGGCGATGGGCGGCAGCACGCGCTTGAACTGGTTGCGCTGAATGCGGCGCACCACCGCGCGCACAAAATCCGCCGCAAAGCCAGCCTCAATGCACTCCTCAGGCGTGAAGCGCTGATCCACCAGCCGCAGCAGCAGGCGGTCCACTTCGGCATAGGTGAAGCCCAGCTCGTTCTCGTCGGTCTGCCCCGCCCACAGGTCAGCCGAGGGCGGCTTGGCCACAATGCCCTCGGCGATGCCCATATCGCGCGAAAGCTGGCGCACCTGGGTCTTATAGAGATCCCCCAGGGGGTTGAGGGCGCAGGCCGAATCGCCGTACAGGGTGGAATAGCCCAGAAGGATTTCGGTCTTGTTGCCGGTGCCCACCACCAGGCCGTTAAAGGCCGCCGACTGGTCGTAAAGCACGATCATGCGCTGGCGGGCCATGATGTTGCCCTTGCGCATGGCGTTCATATCCGCGAAGCGCGCAAAGAGCGGCTCCACCATGTCGGTGATCTCCACCGTTAAGGACTGCACCCCCAGCGCGTCAATCACCCATTGGGCGTGTTCCAGCGAATCGGCCGAGGAGCTGCGGTACGGCATGCGCACCGCCAGCACATTTTGCGGGCCGAGGGCCTCCGCTGCCAGATAGCAGGACAGGGCCGAATCGATACCGCCCGACAGGCCGATCACGGCCCGTTCAAAGCCCATGCGGGTGATTTCACTGCGAATGAAACCGGTCAGCACTTGGCGGGCCACCGCGGAGTTAATGTCCAGTTCGTTCATGCGTCCCTCGCGTCCATTTAGCGGCCTGAGGCGTTCGCCCGGTCGTTGAGTATGCGGTTCATTTCACGCTGCACCAGTGATGTGCGTTCATCGCGCAGCAGCGGCAGGCGCGCACGCGTGCGGTGGAGCTGGTTCAAATCCACCTCGCACAGGGTCAGCGCCTCGTCAAAATACGGCCCGCGGGCCAGGGTCTCACCGTTGGGGTCATACACCGCCGCCCCGCCCCAAAAGTTCAGGCCGTCCTCATAGCCCACGCGGTTGGTGTGGGCCACGAAGGAGGTGAACAGGCTGGCATAGGCCTGGTTGATGTGTTCCACCCAGCGGGAGGTTTGCAGTTGGGGGGTGGAATCCAGGCCGCGGCTGGGGGAGGCCGACAGGAACAGGAACAAATCCGCGCCGTCCAGCCACAGCAAATAGGGCGGCGAGGCGTGCCAGAAATCCTCGCAGATCAGCATGCCCACGCGGCCAAAGCGGGTGTCAAAGGCCTGCACCGCGTCTCCCCAGGCGAAGAAGCGGCCTTCATCAAACAGGCCGTAAGTGGGCAGGTACACCTTGCGGTGCACATGCACCACCTGCCCGCGCGAAAGGTAGGCCGCGGCGATGTAAAAGCGGTTGCGGCGGTCTTCTTCCACAAAGCCCACCACCAGATCCAGCTTTTGGCTGGCCTCCAACAAAGGACGGAACACGGGGTCGTCGCTGTTGGGGCGGTGCGACACGGTCGGCACCAGATCCTGTAAGACATAACCAGTCAGCGACAGTTCTGGAAACACCAGCAAATCCGCGCCTTTGGCGTGGGCTTCCTGAATCCAGACCAGATGTTTCTCCAGGTTGGCGTTCACGTCGCCAAGCCGGGTGTTGATTTGTGCCAATGCCAGGGTCATTTTCATGTTTGCGGGCCACCTTCCCATTCAGAGGGATTCCATTTGCCGCGGGCCAGCACCAGCGTGCCCAGCCCACCGGTAAGGATCAAGACAACTGCCGTCCAAGAGTCCAAAGTCAAACCCAGCCAGCTCCAATCCGGCTGCGCGCGCAGACCTTCGGCCAGCAGCAGGCTGAGCCCCAACGCCAGCGCCGTCCAGGCCGCCCGCGCCCCCGGGCGTACCCAGCGCTCACCCGCCGCCGTGACCAGCCCCAAAAGCAGGGCCGCCAGCAGCTGCGCGGGCACACGGCGGGCCGTCACCCCCAGCTCATCCGGCGCAGGCAGCCCCCACCCTGCCGCAGCCCCCGCGCCAACCCCGTGCAGCCAGGCCCCCAGCAAAGCCGCCGCCGCCAAGGGAAAGGTCAGGCGCGCCAGATCATCCAACCAGGGCCGCAGCGCCCATCCACTGCGCCGCGCCGTCCACAGGCCCGCCCCCAGCCCGGCCAGCAGCGCCCCCGGCACGCTCAGCCCGCCCGCGGGCAGCAGGAGCATTTCCGCGGGGTGCGCCTGAAAATAGGCGCTGTGGCTGAAGACAAACCCCAGCCGCGCCCCCGCCAACGCGCCAACGAGCGTCCACAGGGCCCCATCCACGCGCCGCAGGGCCTGGTCAGGGTCGGCGGCCTGAGCCACCCGCCACAGCCCCAGGGCCGCGCCCACACCCAGAAAGAGAGCATAGCTGTTCTGCATACTTAGTGTATATCTTACCACAAAGTACCCTGCCAGGGAAATATCTGTGCGGGGGACGGCGGTCTCGGCAAGAAGAGGGTCAGAGGCTGGGGTCAGGCGCGCACAAAGCGCACTTCATCCCCTGGGCTGAGCAGCGAAGGGGGCTGGGCGGCCAGATCAAACAGGGGCAGCTGCGTGCGGCCGATGATGCGCCAACCGCCCGGCGATTCCAGGGGGTACACGCCCGTCTGCGGCCCGGCGATGCCCACCGACCCGGCCGGAACCCGCGCGCGCGGGGTTTCCAGACGCGGCGTGGTCAGGCGGACGTCCATACCGCCCAGGTAGGGAAAGCCGGGGGTGAAGCCGATGAAATACACCGTGTAGGTGGGGGCGGTGTGCCGGCGGATGACCTCATCCGCGCTCAGACCAGTGTGCGCGGACACAAAGGCCAGGTCCGGCCCGAATTCGCCGCCGTATATTACCGGGATCTCCACACAGCGCGGGGCGGCGCCGGCCTCGTCCTGCGCCTGGGCAGCCTGTTTGCGCACCCAGGCCAAGATCTGGTCATAGGTCAAGAGCAGAGGGTCGTAGTGAATCAGCAGGGTGATGTAGCCCGGAACGGCCTCACCCACACCCGCCAACGGATGCTGGCGCAGGCGCTGGGCCAGGGCGTGCACGCGTCGGTTGGCGGCCGCGTCCATCTGCTCGCCAAAGCGCACCAACAGGGCTGAATCACCCACCGGAGAATAAACTGGGTTTTGCGCAGACATGCCCTGATTATGCCATAAGCCGCGGGCACGGGGGGCAAAACCGGCGCGGGTTCGTGCTTAAAATCAAAGCGCCCCGGGTTTCCCAGGGCGCGGTCAGACGTTGGAGGGGGTCAGGCGCTTTCCCACACGATCACCTCAGCTTCAATGAAGGCTTCCCCCAGGGCGCGCGCCACCGAAACGCGGTGATGTCCGTCGCGCACGTAATACAGGCCGTCCTTGAGGATCAGGGTGACAGGAGGCAGGCCGCGCCCCTGCAGGCGCGCCAAGGCCACCGACAGCCAGCGTTCGCGGTTGTGCGAGCGGGTGGGGCGAAACTCGGAGTCGAAATCCTGCCCGCGGCTCTCGGTGCCGCACACCAGTTCCACCGGCACTTCAGTGAGGCCGCCGTAATGTTCGCCGTGCAGACCGCTGCCGCAGTTCTCATCGTTCAACTGCGCCAGGCAGGTGCAGTGGTGGGTGAGGTGCGCCAGGATCTGATTCCAGGTGGCCCGGGCGGATTCACGTTCAAACAGGCTGTTGGCCGTTTCATCTAAATTTTTGAGCTGCACATTTCCGTAAGCCATCGCTGCACTCCTTCATCACTCGATCAACCGCTCCCTTTATACCTCTGGGCCAACGGAAAGTCGCCCGCCCTCCGGCGGGTTTCAGGGGCGAGGGATTCGCCTGGCCAAGTGGGGAGGCAGAAGCCCGATCGTTAGCCCAACGCGGGCCTGATCGAAGGATGAAAACGCCCCCCTGAATGGGGGGCGCGCAGCAGTCCGGGGGGACAGCACGACTCACCTGGCCAGCCAGGCAGGAGGTTAATCCACCGGATTTTGGGCTTCGAGATGGTTGTTGAGGTAATTTTTGACCACAGCCAGGATCAGGAAGGAGGTGCCGATCAGCAAAGCGGAAAGGGTCAGGGCCACTTTCAGGTCCAGCTCAAAGCCGATGTAGATGGCCAGCGGCATGGTCTGGGTGCGCCCTGGAAAGTTGCCCGCGAAGATGATGGTCGCGCCAAATTCCCCCAGGGCGCGCGCCCAGGTCATCACAATCCCCGAAAGCAGGGCATGCCAGGCGATGGGCAGCATGATGAAGCGGAAGGTCTGCACCCGGCTGGCCCCATCCAGGGCCGCGGCTTTCTTCAGCTCGCAGTCCACCGCCGAAAAGCCCAGGGCCGCCGAGCGGATGTAGAGGGGCGCGGCCACAAAGGTCTGGGCCAAAACCACCGCCGCGGGCGTGAACGGCAGGCTAAGGCCCAGCGTCGCCAGCCAACTGCCCACCAGCCCCTGCCGCCCAAAGGCCATCAGCAAAGCCACGCCCGCCACCGCCGGGGGCAGCACCGTGGGCAGGTCAATCAAAATGTCCAAAAAGCGGTAGAGCGGCGTTCGTCGGCGGTAAATCAGGTAAGCCACGGGCGTGCCCGCCAACAGGGTCACCAGCACGGTCACCAGCGAGGTTTGCAGGCTGAGGGTGATGGCCTTCACCACCTGGGCCTCCCGCAGACTACCGCCGATATCCGCGGGGGTCAGGCGCAGGAAGAGAGCGGCCAGGGGCAAGATGACAAACAGCAGAAACGGCGCGGCCAAAAGCTGCCAGCCGCTTTTACGCAGCCGGCGCAGGACACCTGCTTTGGAAACCGCCCCCATCAGGACAGTTCCCCTTCCAGCTCGCTCAGCCAGGCCAAAGCCGCCTGCACCTGGTGAAGGCGAAAGGCGTGAACACTGCGGGGGAAATGTGCCTCCGGCGCTTCGGCGTTCAGGCGCGCCTGCAGCCGCCCGGCCCACACCTCGCAGCGCTGCGTTTGGGCGGCGATCAGCCCGCGGGCAATTTCATCCCCGGCGCAGCGGGCAAAATACAGGCGCGCCAGAAATTCCTGGCGCAGGTCGCGCACATGCTCCACCGGCGCAGAGCGCCAGGCGTACAGCCGCTCACGGCCCAGGGGGGTCAGGTCGTACTGCCTGCGCGGCGGGATGTATTCTTCCATCAGGGGCTGCGAGCGCACCAGCTCGTGCGCCTCCAGTTTATCCAGCAGGGCGTACAGTTGGCTTTGCTTCACCTGCCACAGCATCGCCAGAGGGGAATCGCCGGAAAGCTGCTTATGCAGATCGTAGCCGTGGGCCGGGCGGGCGTCCAACAGGCCGAGCAGGATAAATTCAAGGGTCAGGGGAGCGGCAGGACGAGGGGACATACAGCCTCTACTCAGAAAATGATTATGCTGTACTATACCACAACCCGCGGCAGGGCGCGGGCGGAGCCGCCCCGCCGCGGGGCAAGTATGATAAACTAAGGCATCGCCAGACCGGAACGCCGCGGTTTTCCCCCGTCCGGCGCGGCAGCCATCCCACCCCGGATAGGAGTCAGCATGAGCGACGAAATGATCTCGCAACTGGCCGATTACATCGCCAAAGATATCCTCAAGCAGCCCAAGCGCAGTCTGCGCCCGGACGAGTCCCTGTTAAAGAGCGGTCTGATCGACTCGTTTCACCTGGTTGATCTGGCTTTGTTTGTGGAAGACACCTTCAACGTGCATCTCGATGATTCGGAGC
The DNA here is from genome assembly GCA_036751735.1 of Levilinea sp. Taxonomy (GTDB): domain Bacteria; phylum Chloroflexota; class Anaerolineae; order Anaerolineales; family Anaerolineaceae; genus Levilinea. The sequence goes on from DAIOUB010000003.1 coordinate 6,184, forward strand.
TGAACGCCGACAGCTTTGACACCCTGGCGGCGCTGGCCGAACTGATCCAGGCGCGGCAATAGCCCCATGACCACCTTCGCAGAAGTTTTGCGCCAATACCACCAGGAGACTCCTGAGCGGGTGTGCATGGTTTTGCAGCACAGCGGCCAGGAAGACCGCAAGGTCACCTACCGCGAACTGCTGGAAGGGGCCAACGCCCACGCGCGCAGCCTGCAGGCCGCCGGCATCCAGCCGGGCGAAGTGGTCATCCTGATCCTCCAGCACGGCAGCGATCTGGTGTTTTCCTTCTTTGGGGCGGTGCTGCACGGGGCTATCCCCTCCATCATGCCCTTCCTCACCGAAAAGCTGCTGCCCGAACGCTACCGCGCCGACCTGGCCTCGCTGGTGTCCATCACCCGCCCGGCGGCCATCATCACCTACCCCGAATTTGAAGAAGAGGTGCGCGCCGCGCTGCACCCCGGCGATTCGGTGCGGGCGGTGCTGCTTGCCGATCAGGTAGAGGCCCCCTCTGCGCCCGATTTTGACCAGCTCCAGGGGCTGCGGCGCACCCCGCAGGATATCGTCCTGCTCCAGCATTCCTCCGGAACCACCGGCCTGCAGAAGGGCGTGGCCCTTTCGCACCAGGCGGTCTTTAACCAACTGGCCGCCTACCAGCAGGCCCTGCACCTGGACCCCGAACAGGATGTCATCGTCAGCTGGCTGCCGCTGTATCACGATATGGGCCTCATTGCCGGATTCTTGCAGCCGGTGCTGACCGGCACCCTGCTGGTGATGATGTCGCCCTTTGAATGGGTGCGCGCCCCCCAGCGTCTGCTGACCGCCGTTTCCCAATACCGCGGCACGCTGAGCTGGCTGCCCAACTTTGCCTACAACTTCTGCGCCCAAAAAATCCGCGACCGGCACCTGGAAGGGGTGAACCTTTCCAGCTGGCGCGCGGTGATCAACTGCTCAGAGCCGGTGCGCTACGAGAGCCACCGCGCCTTCTCGGAGCGCTTTGCCCCGCACGGCTTCCGCCCCCAGGCCCTGGCCGCCAGCTACGCCATGGCCGAAAACGTGTTCGGCGTCACCCAGGGCGGGATTGACGCCCCCCTGACGGTGGACATCATTGACCGCGAGGCCTTCCAGGTGGAACGGGTGGCCCGCCCCTGCGCCGACGGCGAGGGAGCCTTGAAAATGGTCTCCTGCGGGCGGCCGCTGAGCAACACCCAGGTGCGCATCCTCTCCGCCGAGGGCCAGGAGCTGCCTGAGCGCAGCGTAGGCGAAGTGGCCCTGCACAGCGACTGCATGCTGACCGGTTACTACAACCGCCCGGATGAAACCGCCAAGGCCTTCCGCGGCGAGTGGTATCTGACCGGCGACTACGGCTATCTGGCGGATGGGGAGCTGTACGTCAGCGGGCGCAAGAAAGACCTGATCATCGTGGGCGGCAAGAACATTTACCCCCAGGACCTGGAAAATCTGGCGATGAGCGTCCCCGGCGTGCATGCCGGGCGGGTCTCCGCCTTTGGCGTGGATAACCCCGAAGCCGGCACCGAAGACGTGGTCATCGTGGCCGAGGTGGACAGCGAAGATCCCCAGGTGCGCGAGCAGATCGCCGACGGCATCCGTCAGGCGGTGACGCGCGGCTCAGCCGTGGCCCTGCGCAGCGTGTACCTGGTGGGGCCGCAGTGGCTGGTGAAAACCAGCAGCGGCAAAAACGCCCGCCTGGCTAACCGCGATAAATTCCTCAAAGAAACCGCCGAAGAGGGCTGACCCCCCGCGGCGGATGCCGCACCCCCACAGGAGCCGCCATGAGCGCACCCGCTGAGAAAGTCATCTTCATTGTTGTGGACGGCCTGCGGCGCGACACCGCCCACGCCCAGCTGGCCGAGTGGGAACGGCGCACCGCGGCGGGCGAGGCCACCCGTATAGACCTGTGGGGAGAGCTGCCGGGGCTGTCGCGCCCCATGTACGAGACCCTGCACACCGGCCTGCCCCCCCAAACCCACGGCGTGCTGCACAACGCCCAGACCCAGCCCTCGGCCTTCCCCAATGTGTTCCAGTTGGCCGCCGCCCACGGCAAAGTGACCGCGGCCGCCGCCTATTTTTGGGTCTCCGAGCTGTACAACCGCTGCCCCTTTGACCGGGTGATGGACCGCGAAGTGAACGACCCCAAACTCGCCATTCAGCACGGGCGCTTCTATATGCTGGATGAATACCCCGACGAAGAATTGATTGACACCGCCGCCTATCTGGTGCGGGCCTATCAACCCGATTTGCTGCTGCTGCACCCCATGGGCGTGGACGATCTGGGACATAAATTTGGCGGGCGCTCGCCGGAATATAACCAGCAGGCCGCCCGCATGGACGGCTGGATCCGCGCTTACCTGCCGGAATGGCTGGCCCAGGGGTACAGCGTCATCCTGACCGCCGATCACGGCATGGACGACGGCGGCAGCCACGGGGCCGACATCCCCGAATCGCGCGCCCTGGCCTTCTACGCCCTGCGCCCCGGCCGTCCCGGCCGCGGGGCTGCGGCGGGGCAGTTCTCACAGCTCAGCGTGGCCCCCACCCTGTGCCGCCTGTTGGGCCTGCCCATCCCCACCACCATGAGCGCCCCGCCCCTGGAGCTTTAGATATTTTCGTGCGCCATCTGAATGGCGGTGATCATATCCTCCACACGGTCAAACTTAAAATCCTCCACCCCCAGGCGTTTGGCGTGTTCCTGCTCAAAGTTGTGCAGGCGCAGGACGGCCTGCTTATCCACCACGAATTTCCCCAAAGCGCGCACACGGGCGTGCACCTTATCGAGAGGCAGCTCATCCATCAGCGGCTGGGTGGCCAGATAGCGGTTCACCGCCTGGGCGCCCTGGGTGCCGTCCTTGCGGGCAATCCCCACCAGGCCGGTGCTGGCGCGCCGCGCCCACCCGGCCACAAACACATCCAGAATCGGCAGGTGGGTTTCGGGGTCTTCCACCTCATAGGTGATGCCCTCCACCGGATAGCGCGGCTGGTGGGCTTTGATGAATTCGTTGGAGGCCACCGGCAGGCCAAAGTGGTCGTCCACGCGGTCGCCGATGGCAAAGATGACCGTGTCCACCGGCAGCACCTCGGTGGTGCCCAGGCCGCGCGAACGCACATCCCCGTTTTCCAGGAAGAGGGTGTTGTGCTCCACCTCCAACCCGCACACGCGGCCGGCCGAATCGCCCAGAATGCGGCGGGGCGAGAGCAAAAAGCGCAGCCGGAAGCGCGAAGGTGAATCAAAGGGCACCGAGCGCGCCACCGCGTTGTGCAGCAGTTCCTTCACCTTGTCGGGGTCTTCATCCAGCGAGCGCATCAGCTCAGACCAGTGGTCAATTTCGTCCTCGATCTGGGGGATATCCATGTGCGCCCCCACCGCCTCCACCTCGTTCTTGTCAAATTTGATCTCGCCTGGGCCGCGGCGGGCGACGGCCCACACCTCGGGCACGCGCCGCCGTTCCATCAAATAGTGGGAGATGTCCATCATCACGTTGCCCACCCCAATCACCGCCACGCGCTGGCCAATTTCATAGTGCTTTTCGCTGAAGGGCGGCAGATGGTTGTAGTGGTAAACCAGGTCTTTGGCATGGTACACACCCTGCAGGTCCTCGCCCGCCATCCCCAGCCATTTGGTGCCCTGCGCGCCCACCGTCACCAGCAGGGCCTGAAAGCCCAACTGGCGCAGATCCTCCAGGGTCAGGTCTTGATCTTCGCCGACGGCCACGTTGCCAAAGTATTCGATATTTTCCATAAAGAGGATCTGGTGAAACTGACCGCGCAGGCCGGTTTTCATTTTGTATTTATCCGGATAAATGCCGTATTCGGCCAGCCCTCCGGGTTTGATGTCGCGGTTGAAAATGACCACATAATGGCCCTGATTGGCCAGTTCGCGGGCGGCGAACAGCCCCGCCGGGCCTGCTCCGATGACGGCTACCAGATGTTTCGGCTGGACATTGCTGGTCAAGGTATCCTCCCAATGGTAAATATACAGCAAGTTTCCTAAAGTTATCCGAATTACAGATAAAAAAATCTCCCGCTTCCTGCTGCGGCTCCGGAACAACCGCCTGCCTTTCCTTAAGACAATTATAACGCCAATCCATTTTCCAAATCAACCAGTCTATGCTATATTTCAATCAGACCAGCCGTGCCCAAAAATTTACCGGCACCCAGGCCCGGCTGGAGGAGAACGAAGCATGGACGCATTTCCAGCGGAACAACCCCCCCAGGCGCCGCGCGCCAAACGGCAGGTGGCCCCGGCCTTTTGGACGGTCGCAAGCGTGCTGTCGCTGGTGGTCAATTTGGTGCTGATTGTCCTGGTGATCGCTCTGGCTTCGCAGGTGTTCACCCTCAAGCGCCTCATCACCGAGCAGCTCTTGGGCGGCCTGTACAATAATTTCGTGCTGATGGACGAAGCCCGCATCCAGACCACCATCGCCATTGACGAAGAAGTTCCCGCCAAATTTAACCTCAAGCTCAACACCGACACCACCGTGGTGCTGACCGAAGATACCCCCATTCAAGGCGCGCGCGTCTCGCTGAGCACCGGCGGGATGAGCATCTACAGCGCCCCCACCGATATCATCCTCCCCGAAGGAACCAACCTGCCCATTCATCTCAAGCTGACCGTGCCGGTGGATAAGATGATCCCGGTGCAAATGGACGTGAAGGTGGATATCCCCCTGAAAGAAACCGACCTGCACGAACCCTTCGTGGGTTTGCAGGAGGTGGTCGGCCCCTACTATCACATGCTCAACGAAACCCCCAACTCCTGGGGAGAATTCCTCTGCGGCAAGCGCACGGGCAGCCTGTGCCGCCGCTTGATCCCTTAACGAAAGCGGGAGTGCATGCCGGACGACATCCAGGTGGTCCAGTTTCCCAACGGTCTGCGGGCGGCCCTAAAAGAAATTCACAGCGCGCCGCTGATCAGCCATTGGGTCTGGTACCGGGTGGGCGGGCGCTGGGAACAGGCCGGCCGCACCGGGCTTTCGCATTGGGTCGAGCACATGCAGTTCAAAGGCACGCCGCAGTTCCCCGCCGGGGTGCTGGATCAGGCCGTGGCGCGCGAAGGCGGCACCTGGAACGCCTTCACCCACCTGGATTGGACGGCCTATTACGAAACCCTGCCCGCCGACAAAATTGACCTGGCCCTGCGCCTGGAAGCCGACCGCATGGTCAACAGCCTGTTTGCGCCTGACGAGGTGGAATCCGAGCGCACGGTGATCCTTTCGGAGCTGGAAGGCAGCCTGAACGAACCCATGTTCCGCCTGGATCTGGCCATTCAAGAGGCCGCCTTTCACCAGCACCCCTACCGCAACGAGGTCATCGGCACCCCGGCCGATCTGCGCGCCATCCAGCGCGGCGACCTATACGCCCATTACCGCCGTTACTACGCCCCCAACAACGCCCTGGTCACCCTGGCGGGTGATTTTGACAGCGCCGAGATGATCCAGCGCCTGGGCGAGGCCTACGGCGGGTTGGCGCCTGCCGAGGTGCCGGAACTGCGCCTGAGCCCCGAGCCAGAGCCGCAGGGCGAGCAGCGCGTGGAAATCAGCGGGCCGGAACGCACCACCTATCTGCGCATCAGCTACCGCGCGCCCGCCGCCAGCCAGGCCGATTTTTTGACCCTCAGCGTGGTAGACAGCCTGCTCAGCGGTCCCTCCAGCCTGAACATGTTTGGCGGCGGCGGGGTGTCGAACAAAACCAGCCGCCTGTACCGCGCCGTGGTGGAGCAGGAGCTGGCCGTCAGCCTGCAGGGCAGCCTGCAGGCCACGGCAGACCCCTTCCTCTATCACCTCACCGCCCTGGTGCGCCCCGAATCCAGCCCAGAAGCGGTTCTGGCGCGCGTGGATGAGGCCGTGGCCCGGCTGCAGGATCAGCCCGTGGACGAAGCCGAAATCCGGCGCGCGATTAAGCAGGCCCGTGCCTTGTTTGCCTACGGCAGCGAGAACATCACCAACCAGGCCTTCTGGCTGGGCTACGCGGAGATGTTTGACCGTTACGCCTGGTTTGTCAATTACCTCCCTGCCCTGGAAAGCGTCACCCCCGCCGATGTGCAGCGCGCCGCCCAAACCTGGCTCAGCCCGCAGCGGCGTGTGGTGGGCATTTACCGCCCCGAAAGCACCGGAGGGTCCGCATGAACCTCTCCACCCTGCCCGGCCCCGATAACGTCACCCGCGTGACGCTGGATAACGGCATCACGGTTTTGGCCCGCGCCCAAACCCACAGCCCTTCGGTGGTGCTCAGCGGCTATATCCAATGCGGCAGCCAAAATGACCCCCTGGAACGCCTGGGACTGGCGCACTTCACCGCCAGCGCCCTCATGCGCGGCACGGAACGATTTGGCTTTCACGACATCTTTGAACAGCTTGAGTCGGC
>DAIOUB010000003.1:12658-27845 GCA_036751735.1 Levilinea sp.
TGCGCGGCACGGAACGATTTGGCTTTCACGACATCTTTGAACAGCTTGAGTCGGCTGGGGCCGCCCTGGGGTTTGGGGCCTCCGTGCACACCACCGCCTTTGGCGGGCGCGGGCTGGCCGAAGATTTGCCCATGCTGCTGGATCTGCTCAGCCAATGCCTGCGGGCCCCCCTTTTCCCCCCCGAATGGGTGGAACGGCTGCGCGCCCAGTTCACCGCCGGGCTGAAGCTGCGCGCCGAAAACACCGCGAGCATGGCCTCGCTGACCTTTGACGGGCTGGTATTCGCAGGGCATCCTTACGGGCGGCCCGAAGACGGTTATCTGGAAACCATCCAGGAGATCCACCGGGACGACCTGGCCCATTTTCACCGCCAGTATTACCAGCCGCGCGGCATGGTGGTGGCGGTGGTGGGCGGCATCTCCCCTCAGCAGGCAGTAGAAAGCGTGCAAACCGCCCTGGGCGATTGGCAGCCCGCCGAAATCCCCGCGCCGCCGCCCACCCAACCCATCCAGCCGCCCCGTCAGGCGCACTGCCGCCACATCTTCATCCCCGGCAAAACCCAGCTCGATCTGGTGATGGGCGGGCTGGGGCCGCAGCGCGCCTCGCCCCATTACCTGCCCGCCTCGTTGGGCAACAACATCCTGGGGCAGTTCGGCATGATGGGCCGCATCGGCGGGGTGGTGCGCGAACAGGCCGGGCTGGCTTACGCCGCCAGCACCAGCCTGAACGCCTGGATCGAGAGCGGCTCGTGGGAGGTTTCCGCGGGCCTCAACCCGGCCCATCTGCGTCAGGCGGTGGATCTCATCCTGGCGGAGCTGCGCCGCTTCGTGCGCGAACCGGTCAGCCCGCAGGAACTGGCCGACAGTCAGGCCAATTTCATCGGGCGGCTGCCGCTCTCGCTGGAATCCAACAGCGGGGTGGCCAACGCCCTGCTCAACCTGGAACGTTTTCAGTTGGGATTAGATTACTACCAACGCTTCCCCGACGCGGTGCGCGCCGTGACCCCTGAACAGATCCTGGCCGCCGCCCAGCACTATCTGGACCCCCAGCGCCTGATCATCGTCACCGCCGGGCCGCAGCCCGCCGCCGATTGGAGCCAGGGGATATGCTGATCCTGCGTTCGGGTGTGGATCTGGTGGAAATTCAGCGGCTGGCCGATCTCAAGCCCGCTGTCCGCGCCCGCTTTTTGCAGCGCGTCTATACCTCTCTGGAACGGGATCAAATCGGCGGCTCCGATGCCAGTCTGGCGGGGCGCTTCGCGGCCAAAGAGGCCGTGGCCAAGGCCCTGGGCTGCGGCATCGGCGCGGTGGGTTGGCAGGAGATTGAAATTTTGCGCGGGCCGCAAGGCCAGCCGGAACTGTGCCTGCACGGTGAGGCCCAACGCCTCGCCGCCGAACTGGGGCTCAGCACCTGGTCGCTGAGTATCAGCCACAGCCAGACGCACGCCGTGGCCCTGGCGGTGGCGCTGGGCATGCCCGCCGCAAGCGCTGAGGCCGAGCCGTGAAAATTTTGGCGATCAGTGATGAAGAAATGGGCATCCTCTACAGCCCCCACATCACCCGCCGCTTTCACGAGGTTGACCTGGTCATCTCCTGCGGCGACCTGCCCTATTCCTATCTGGAATACATCCTCAGCATGTTGGACGTGCCCCTGCTGTATGTGCGCGGCAACCACGCCGGGCAGGTGGAATGGACCGCCCAGGGGGAACGGCTCAGCCCCTGGGGGGCGGTGGACCTGCACCAGCGTATCCTCCGCCTGGAATCCGGGTTATTGATCGCAGGCTTTGAAGGCTGTTTGCAGTACAACTACGGCCGCAACCAGTATGCCCAGTCGGACTACTGGAGCATGGTGCTGGGGATGGTGCCGGGGCTGCTGTACAACAAGCTGCGCTACGGGCGCTATCTGGATATTTTGGTGACGCACGCGCCCCCCTGGAAGATTCAAGACCGCGAAGACCGCCCGCATCAGGGCATCCGCGCCTTTCGCTGGCTGATTGAGGTGTTTAAGCCCCAATTCCATTTTCACGGCCACATCCATCTGTACCGGCAAGACGAGGTGTCGGAAACCCAGCACGGCCCCACCCGCGTGATCAACGCCTACGGGTTCCGCGAAATCCATCTGGAGGGTTTCGCCGCCCCTCCCAAACCCATACGGCGTTTTCACGGCCCGACAAGAGAGTGATGAACTATGAGCGACCCTTCTTCTGAATCCAAAGCGACCCAACAAGCAGCGCGCGCTGATTTTGAAGCCGCCCTGCGCAAAGGCTTCTGGCGGGGGGTATGGAGCTGGCTGACCCAAAGCAAAAATGAGCTGCTGCCCTTCGACGAGGTACGGCGCAACCTGCCCTTTGCCGGGCAGCACTCCCTGGGGGTGCAGCAAATTCCCATGGAACAGATTGTGGGCAGCGTGGGCCGCTACCGCGATTTTGACCGCGCCTTTTTGCCCCGCCAAACGCGCACCCGCGGGCGCTGGGAGAGTATTGACGCCGCCCACCTGCAGGATGTGCCCCTGCCGCCCATCCAGACCTACAAAGTGGGTGAGCTGTATTTCGTCAGCGACGGCAATCACCGCGTGTCGGTGGCCCGCGAGCGCGGACAGGTCTTCATTGACGCCGAGGTGATCGCCATTGACGTGGACGCCGAGATCACACCCGATATGGACATTGATGAAATCATCCGCCGCGTGGAACAGGCCGAATTTGCGCGCCAAACCGGCCTCAAAGAGCGCTGCCCAGAGAGCGAAGTGCGCCTCACCCTGCCGGGGGGCTATCAGAAGCTGCTGGAGCATATCTCCGCGCACCGCTACTTCATGGGCATTGACCAACAGCGTGAGATTTCGTGGGAAGAGGCTGTGGTGGGCTGGTGCGAACAGGTGTATCAGCCCCTGGTGGAGGTCATCCGCAGCCAAAATATCTTGAAAGAATTCCCCGGGCGCACCGAAACCGACCTGTACCTGTGGGTGATTGAACACCTGTGGTATCTGCGCGAGGAAACCAGCGGGGAAGTCAGCCTGGAAGAGGCCGCCGTGCACTTCGCCGGGGAGTTCAGCCAGAACCCGCTCAGCATCCTGCTGAGCATGATCGGGCGGATACCGCCTGCCGTGCCTTAGGGCAGCTCAGCGGCCGGTGAACAGGCCCAGATAAAACTGATCCGGCTGGATCTGTTCGTCGGTGCGCACTTCCATCTGGGGCAGAGGAGCCAACCCCGCCTGACAGCTCGGGTGCACATAACACACCTCGGGGCGGCGGCCGTACATGCGCTGATAGGCGGTGGCCGCCCGCAAAATGCGCTGGGCCAGTTCATCTTTGGCGCGGCGTTCTCGATAAAGCAATCCCAAACTCATCCTGACCTCCTGTGAAGCTCCGGCAGCAGCGGCAGGAAAAAGCGCAGCCAGCCGTCTTCCAAATGTAAAGCAAATTCACGCCCCGGCCGCAGATCCTGGGCCGTCAGATCATCAAAAAGGGCCAGCCTGCGGGCAGAATCGGCCGGCATGTGCCCAATCAGGCGCGTGCCAAACCGGCGCGTCCAGCGGCCCATCTGTAGGGCAGCCTGGGTGGGCAGGGCCGCCAGCGGCCACACATGCGCCGCGGGGCCGTTTTGAAACAGCCATTCCAAGTTCAACCGCACGGTGCTGTCCACCTCGCCGATAAAGCGCAGATCGTCCAAAACCAGCAGCAGCGGCGTGCCCGCCCGCCCTTCGGCGTAGCGCTGTTCAGCCACCTCGGCTGCCCGCAGGATTTGCTCCCAGGCAGCCGGTTGGCGGCTGTCAAAAATGCCGTCGCAGTGGGCGGCCGTGTCGGCGCCGGAGGCCAGGGCGGCGTATTCCTGCGGTTTGGCCGCCAGCACCACAAAGCGCAGCTCGGCGGGGTTGGTGAGGGCCGCGGCGGTGTACAGCAGGGTGTGCAGCAAGGCAGTTTTGCCGCAGCCCGGGTCACCCGTCACCAGGAAAGGCCCGGGGCGCGCGTCCAGCAGGTCAAACAGCACCGGCAGGCCGTCTGCGCACATGCCCAACACGGCGGTATGCGCCGGCAGGCTGCTGCAAGCGCGGATCAAATCGCGCAGCGAAGTCTCTGCCGCCGGTTTCTGCGCCGGTGCGGCGGCGGGCTGAGGCTTGGGCTGCTCTGGCGCCGGGGTTTCTTCCGCAAGGGTTTCTTCGGCATGGGATTCTTCCGCGGGGGGCTCCAACGCAGCGGCCGCTTCCGCGGGGGGTTCAAACGTAGGGGCAGGCTGGGGCGCAGCCGGGGCGGGCGCCGGGTGAATCTTCAGCGCGGCCCATTCCTCCGGGCTGATCTCCTCGATGGGGAAGACCGGCTCCGACGGGGGCGGGGCGGGTTGGGGACGGTGGGCGTTGGGGGCCCAGCGAGGGGTCGGCTGGGGGGGCACGGCCGGTTGCGGGCGCGCCTGCGCCAAAGCGGGCGGGCGTTGGGGCGGCAGCTGCACCGCCGTCTGCACGGGGAGATCGGCTTCTTCTTCTGCCTCAACCTCAGCCTCTGTTTCAGCTTCCACGGCGGCCTCGGCGGGGGCGGCTGCCTGGGCTTCTACCGGCAGCTCGTCCTCATCCCACTCCTGGGGCGGCAGGAATTCATCTTCAATGCGCACGCGCTGCGGCTCCTGCGCGGATGGGCGCGGGGGCGGCTGCTTAATCGGGCGGCGTTCAGGATATTTTGAAAGCATCGTTCTCACCTCCGGGTGAGTGAGCAAATAGAACTAATGTTCTATTTCATTCTACCCACAGCCCGGGTGCTTGTCAAGAGCGAATCCGCCCCCAGCCGGGGCTTAATGTGGTAAGATTGGCCCTGCGCACATGCAGATGAAGCCTAAAAACTACCTTGCGGCGGTGCGCACCCTGTGATATAATCCGCATTCGCGCCGCCGGTGACGGCCGCGCGGACATCCTTTATGAAAATTGTGAGTAAGGATTGGTGCCATGAGTGACCTGTTAAAAGCCGTTGAGGCTCCCGAGAACCCGAATATCCCCGAACTGACCCCCGGTGACGTCGTCAGCGTGCATGTCAAGATTAAAGAAGGCAACCGCGAACGTATCCAGGAATTCAAGGGTACCGTGTTGTATGTGCATGACAACCTCGCCAATTCCACCTTCACCGTGCGCCGCGTGGCCAGCAACGGGATCGGTGTGGAACGTGTTTTCCTGATGCGCTCCCCGCGCATTGACAAAGTGGTGGTGGAACGTCACAGCAAAGTGCGCCGCGCGCGCCTGTACTTCCTGCGCGACCGCACGGGCAAGAGCGCTCGCCTCAAGCAAAAGTTCTAGACCGTCGGGTTCGGTCGAACTGATATTTTCGCACCTTCCGGGTGCAACCTGCGCCGAGGTTGCGCCCTTTTCATATTTCAGCCCCTACCAGGAGATGCGCTCATGACCGCTCCGCTCATTGGAATCACCACCTTTCAGCAAGACGCCGCCACCCTGCCCACCTTTGCCTGCCGCGGCACCTATGTGCGCGCCGTGCAGCGGGCCGGCGGCCTGCCTGTTTTGATCCCTTTGGGCCTCACGCCCTCCGAGATCAACCGTCTGCTCAACCGCCTGGATGGGATCATCTTCACCGGCGGCGGCGACATTGACCCTCAGCGCTACAACGGTCAGCCCCACCCGCGCGTCTACGGCGTGGACCCGGAGCGCGACCGCGTGGAAACCGTCCTGCTGGAACAGACCATCGCCCAGCGCTTCCCCTTTATGGGCATCTGCCGCGGCTTCCAACTGCTCAACGTCACCCTGGGCGGCGCGCTCTACACCGACATCGCCGACCAGTTCTCCGCCGAGCTGCCCCACGCTCATGAAGAAGGCCGCGCCTACGACTTTCCTGCGCATGAGGTGGACATCACCGCCGAGACGCGCCTGGCGCGCTTTTTGGGCGGCACCCGCTTTGCCGTCAACAGCCTGCACCACCAGGGCGTACAGCGCATCGGGCAGGGCTTGATCCCCAGCGCGCACGCCACCGACGGCCTGCTGGAAGGCGTGGAGCTGCCGGGCAACCCCTTTGGCCTGGCGGTGCAGTGGCACCCCGAATGGATGCCCGATTCAGCCCCCATGCAGGCCCTTTTCACCGCCTTTATCGAAGCCGTTTTGCAGGAAGAAGAGTAAAGCGCCGCGCACATGCCCGCCGAAACCTACCCCGTGGGCGTGTTTGATTCTGGCGTGGGCGGCTTATCCGTGGTGCGCGCCCTGCGCCAACTGCTGCCCGCCCAACCCATCCACTTTCTGGCCGACCAGGCGCATGTGCCCTACGGGCCGCGCACGCTGGATGAAGTGCGCGGTTTTTCCTTCGCCCTCACCCGCCACCTGCTGGCCCAGGGGGCGCGTCTGATTGTGGTGGCCTGCAACACCGCCTCGGCCGCCGCGCTGTATGAACTGCGGCGCGCCTTCCCCGACACCCCTTTCGTGGGCATGGAGCCTGCCGTCAAACCCGCCGCCACCCACACCCGCAGCGGCGTGGTGGGTGTGTTGGCCACCCCCGCCACCTTTCAGGGGGCGCTGTACGCTTCGGTGGTGGAGCGCTTTGCCCAGGGCGTGACCCTGCTGCAGGACACCTGCCCCGGCCTGGTGCAGCAGATTGAGGCGGGCGCCGTGCACGCCCCCCAGACTCGCGCCATTTTGGAAAAAGCCCTCGAACCCATGCTGCGCCAGGGCATTGATACCGTGGTGCTGGGCTGCACCCATTACCCCTTTGCCATCCCCGTGATTGAGGAGATTGTCGGCCCCCAGGTGCAGGTGATTGACCCCTCGCCCGCCGTGGCCCGCCAGGTGCAGCGTCTGTTGGCAGAGCGCGGCTGGCTGGCTGCCGGTGCGTCCGCCGGGCTGCGCGTGGAAACCACCGGCGACCCAGAGGGCCTGCAAACCCTGCTGCCCCAGCTGCTCGGTGAAAACGCGCCGGTGCAGCGTGCCTTTCCCCCTTTCGCCTAGCCCCCGCGCCGCTCATCTCAACCCAGCCCAGCCTGGATGTTATAATCTTTCTGGGCGGCTGCCTGCCTGTTACCCCTATTTAACCGTGAGAGGCAAATGAAGAAAATCCCTGTCATCCTCGATTGCGATACCGGCACAGACGACGCCATTGCCATTGCGGAAGCGCTCTACGCCCCGGAACTGGACGTGCGCGCCATCACCACCGTGGCGGGCAACGTTTCTCTGCGCTACACCAGCCAAAACACGCTCAACATCGTCCGCTACCTGGGGTTTGATACCCGTGTGGCGGTGGGGGCGGCCGGGCCGATCTTTGGGGAGATCATTCATTCCAGCGCCACCCACGGGGATACCGGTCTGGGGCCTCTGGTGGTGCCGCAATCCGCGGACGCCTTTTATGAGAAAAACGCCGTCGAAACCATCCTGGAAGAAGCCCGCCGCGCCCCGGGGGAGCTGGTGCTCATCCCCGTCGCCCCCATGACCAACATCGCCCACGCCGTCCTGGCCTATCCGGAGCTGGTTTCGCTGATCAAAGAAATCGTGTTCATGGGCGGTGCCATGGTCGGCGGCAACATGACCACCACGGCTGAGTTCAACGCCTGGGCCGACCCCGAAGCCATGAGCATCGTGCTCAACTGCGGCATCCCCTGCCGCATGATCGGCCTGGATGTGACCGAGAAAGCCGTGCTGAACGCAGAGGACGCCCGCTTCTTTCGCGGCCTGGGCACCAAAGCCGGAAACCTGACAGCGGATCTGCTGGACTTCATGTTCCAACGGTTTTCGGAAGGCGGCGAGGATGCGCTGATGCACGACGGGCTGGCGGTGGCCGCCGTGGTGCAGCCGCAGGTGGTGAAGACCCAGCGTTTCTACGTGGACTGCGAATGCAGCGGAAAATACACGCGCGGCCACACCTATGTGGCTGCCAATGAGATCTTTTTCAAGAAGGGTGAGAAGCCGGAGCGGTGTGAGGTGGCCCTGGAGCTGGATCTGCCGCTCTTTAAACAGTTCCTGCGGCGGGTGATCGCCCGCAGCCAGGCTTGACCCCCCTTCCCCCCAGGAGAGTACCGCTATGCACAATAACCAGGCGGCTCAAGACATCGCCCGCGAAACCATCCACGACCTGCACGGCTTTATTCAAGTGGGCATGAGCGAAAAAACCATCGCCGAGAAATGCCGGCAGCTGATGGAAGCCAAAGGCTCCAACGGCTGGTGGTACCACGGCCTGCCCGCCCTGGTTCTGCTGGGCAGCCGCTCCACCCTGTCCATCTCCGGCCGGAACTATCAGCCCCTGGAAGACAACCGCGTCAGCGCCACCGACATCGTCACCATTGACCTCTCACCCACCCTGGACGGCTGGTGGGGCGATTACGCCCGCGCCATCTTCATCGAAGATGGGGTCGTGGCCGAAGAGGACCGCCCGCGCACCCCGCTCTTCCGGCAGGGGTTGGAAGCCGAGCTGCACCTGCACGCGCGCCTGCTGGAAATCGCCGCGCCGGAGATGCCCCTGGACACACTCTATCAGGTGATGAACCAGGAAATCACCGCGCTGGGGTTTGAAAACCTGGATTACCGCGGCAACCTGGGGCACACGATTGAGGCGCACGAGTCCGAGCGGGTCTACATCGAGCGCGGCAGCACCGCTACCTTCGCCCAGTTGGGGCGGGCCTTCACCTTTGAGCCGCAGATCCGCGCGCTGGGCGGCAATATCGGCTTCAAGCGCGAGGATATCTATTATTTTGATGCCGACGGCAGATTACGCCGCCTTTAAGCGCATGCGCGCCTGCACCTCCGCGGCGGGGACGGCCCCCGCGCGCGCGCCCAGCTTGCCGATGCAGATGGAAGCGGCCGCGTTGGCAAAATCGGCGGCGTACTGCAAATCTTTGCCTTCCGAGAGGGCAAACATGAAGCTGCTGCAGAAGGTATCGCCCGCGCCGGTGACGTCCACCACCTCCACCGGATAGGCCGGGGAAGTGCAGGTTCCGCTGCGGCTGTACACCACGCAGCCGTCCTCGGCCAGCGTCACCACCACGGTTTCCAGCCCAAGAGACAGCAGATGGTCAGCCGCCGCCTGCATATCCAGCCCCTGCCGCACCCGATCAAAGCCCACGCGGTTGAAGAAGGCGATATCCAGGCGTTTGAAATGCGCCTCGCTGCCGTCGCGCAGGTAGTCCACATCCAGATCGTACACCAGGCGGGCGCCGCGCGCGCGGCAGTAATCAATCACCGCGTCGCTGTCCATCTCGCCGCAGCGCACGTGCTTCATCTCAGTCGGGGTGGAGTAAATGAAGGCGGCGCTGGCCAAGACTTCCAGCTGCGGCGGGGTGAGCTCCAGCGTGAACGGCCCCAGCCGCGGGATGAAAATGGTGTGTTCGCTGCCCACCAGGAAGATCATCGTCTTCGAATCGGCCAGACTGTCATCGTAGACGGTCATGGCGGTGTCCACGCCGCTTTGGTTTAAATCCGCCAGCAGCGTCTGGGTGATGCTGCCGCGGTTCAGGGCCGAGACAAAGCGCACATCCAGCCCCAGGGCGGCTGCCACGCAGGCCGCGTTGGCGATCATGCCTCCCGGCACGGGCGGCAGCGCGTCCACATTGGCTTTGTCGTTCAGCGCCGGCCACTCATCCAGGCGGTAATATTCATCCAGGGCAACATCCCCGATATACACACAGGTTGGCTGGGTCATCGGTTCTCTTTCAGCGGGCGCGTTGGGCGGCGGCCATCAGCTCTTTGACCCGCTCCACATCCGTGGGCGCCTGGATCTTGCCGCCTTGCTTAAAATACGAGCCCACGATGGCCCCGTCGCAGACGGGCAGAATGTCGGCCAGGGCGGCCGGGGTGACCCCGCTGCCCACGATCAGCGGCACGGAAATGGCGGATTTCACCTGAACCAGATCCTCCAGCGAGGCAGATTTGCCCGTTCCCGCGCCCGTCACCACCACGGCATCCGCCAGGCCGCGCTTTTCGGCGTCCACAGCCGATTCGATGATGGGCCGCTGCCAGCGCGGGGTGGTGTTCTTGCCCTGCACATCCGAGAGGATGGCCACCGCTTCGGCGGCCAGGGCGGCGCGTTCGCGCACCAGATAGGGCGCGCTGGCCGGGATCAGCCCCGTTTCAGAGATGGAGGGGTCCACAAACACCTCCGAGCGGATGAAGGCCGCGCCCACCGCGCGCGCCACCGCCAGTTCACCGCGGAAGTCGTTGTAGAGGATGTTGACCCCCACGGGGATGGATGCGCGCTGGATCACCGCGCCCGCCACCGCCGCCAGCGAGGCGATGGTGACGGCGGGCGTCTCCGCGGGGAAATAGGGCAGATCCCAGAAATTTTCCACAATCACCCCGTCCACGCCGCCGCGCTGGAGGGCGTCCAGCTCGCTGCAGGCGTAATCCACCAGATCGCGGAAACGCGCCTGGCGGCCAGCCGCCGTCCCCGGCAGGGCGGGCAGGTGGATCATGCCGATGATGGGTTTCCGAACCGCAAACAGCTTCTGAAAATCAGCCATGATTAAGCCTCACCTTTCACACCCATGACACCGATGAACAATTGCCCCAAAATGGGCTCGCCGCGGGTTTCGTTATACAGCGACACGTTGCCGCCAATCACCGGCACGTGATGGTCGCGGCAGGCGTCCGCCAGGCCGCGCATGCCTTCCGTGATCTGCCAGGCGACAAACGGATCCTCCGGGTTGCCAAAGTTCAAGCCGTCGCTCAACGCCAGGGGCACGGCCCCGCTGTCTTTGAGGTCCTGGCAGGCGCGCGCCACCGCGCCGTAGACCGCCTGATAGGGATCCTGCAAAATGTCTGTGCCGTTGGCCAGGGTGCGCAGCAGCACCGTCTTGCCAATTTGCGGCAAGCGGATTTCAGCGCACTCACCGGGAACCGCCCCCGCCGCCTGAATGGTGAGCTGGCGGGCCAGCGGGCGGTCATAGGCCGCCGAGACGGCAAAGTTCGCCGCTTCCACCTTTGTGAGCGGCTCGGCCGCGGCCGGAGCTGCGGGCACCTGCCCAGCAAGGGTGAGGCGCGGGAAGCCGTCCACCACCAGGGGCAGGGGCAAAGAAGCTGCCGTCTGCTGATGGTGCTGGATCACCGCCGAGCTGCCTTCCACCACCTTACCGATCACCTGCACCTGCAGGCTGGGGTATTGCGCCAGAATTTTCCGGGCTGCTTCCAACTGGCCGGGCTCCACGGCCGCCAGCATGCGCTCCTGGGTTTCAGACAGCATCAATTCATAGGCCGAAAGCTGCGGCGAGGTTTTGGGAACAGCGTCCAGGTCCAGCCACAAGCCGTGCCCGGCGCGGTGCACCATCTCAAAGGCCGAGCTGGTGAGGCCGGCTGCGCCCATATCCTGCAAGCCCACGATGGCGTTGTGTTCGATCAATTCCAGGGTGGCCATCATCAGGTCTTTGCCCACGGCCGCATCCCCCGAAGGTGGGTGCGCCACGGTGTTTTCATCCATGCCCTTCGAGGCGAAGGCCGCCCCGTCCACGCCGGAAGCGCCGGTGGGGATGCCGTAATACAGCAGCAGGTTGCCCACCGCCCCGGCGCTGCTTTTCATCAGGCGGCTGCGCGGCACCAGACCCACCACAATCACATTCACCAGCGGGTTAGAGGCATAAGAAGGGTGGGTCATCAGCTCCACGCCCAGCGACTGCAGGCCGCAGGTGCGGGTGTACTCGTCGGCCCCGCGCTGAATCTCGGCAATCATGGCGCGGGTCTTGGGGTCGTCCAGCGTGCCAGCGCGCAGCAGGGCTTTCACGCCCACCGGGCGAGCGCCCATGGCCATCACATCCCGCACCAGCCCGCCGACCCCCGTGGCCGCGCCGTCGAAGGGGGCAATGAAGCTGGGGTGGTTGTGCGATTCGATCTTGAACACCACCGCCCAATCTTCATCCAGCGCCACCACACCCGCGTTTTCGCCCGGCCCTTGCAGCACCCAATCGGCTTCCGTGGGGAGCTGCTTCAGCAAGGCGCGGGTGTGCTTGTAACTGCAATGCTCCGACCACAAGGCCGAAAAGATGCCCAGTTCCACATGGTTGGGTTCGCGTTGGAGCCCCTTAATAATGTGCTGCAATTCCTGCTGGTTCAAACCGTAATCCGACGGGTTAATCATCGTTCACCTCACTTCAAATGGGTTGGCGTGCCGTTTGGGTCACTGTGATTGGCGCGTGGAGCGCACGGTAAATTGATATAAATCGCTGCGGAAGAAGATTTGATGCACCTCAATGGGGGTGTCATCTTCCAGGTAAGCCACCCCATCCGAGCGCAGCAGGGGCAGGCCGGTTTTGATGTTCAAAATGGAGGCTTCTTTTTTGTGCGCCACCACCGGGGTGAGCACGGCCTCCTGCCAGCACAGCTTCAAGCCGTATTCCTCTTCCAACACCGAAAAGAGCGACTGGGTTTCAAAATCAAAGCGGTTGAGGTTTGGGCAGCGAGCCGCCGCAACCCACGAAACATGCAGGGCCATGGTGCGGTCGTCCGCCAGGCGCAGACGTTCCAGCCGGTACACCGGTTCTGCGGCGGTGATGCCCAGTTGGGCGGCCACCTGCGCGGTGGGCGGGATGAGGGTGAGCGAAAGCACGCGCGAGCTGGGTTTAAACCCGCGCATCTGCATTTCTTCCGAGAAGCTGTTCATGCGCTGCAGCCCGCAGCTGACGCGGGTGTGCGAGACGAAGGTTCCGTAGCCCTGCATGCGCGTGACCAGGCCGCCGCGGGCCAGCTCTTCGATGGCTTCCTTGGCGGTGTTGCGCGATACAGCAAACTCATCCATGATGAAGCGTTCCGACCAGATTTGATCGCCGACTTTCAGCTTTCCGCTTTCAATGTCGCCGCGGATGATATCGCTGATTTGCAGATAGAGGGGTTTGAAGGAAGCGCGGTTGAGGTTCATGGGCCTCTGGTCATTGGGTGGATGGATGGATGGTACCACTGGGTGAATCAATTGTAGTCAGCCTGCGGCGAAAGTCAACCGTTTTGACCCCACCAACCGCCAAAATACCAAAACTGCAATTACGTTGACTTTCCGTCTTTAAACTTATACAATGATCCTGTTGATATATCATGCGGGTTAATCCCCTGCGCATTCTAGCGCGCCCCTATCCTATTTTTCTAGACCTAAAGGAGAATTTAAACGATGGCAAGCAAAGGATCTATTTTTAAAGACCTTGGCAAGTTGACCCTTTTCCTGATTCCGATTGGCATTGCTGTGAACTTTATTGGGGGACAAATCGCAATTCTCTTGAGACTGCCGTTGTATCTGGACGCAATCGGCACGATCGTGGTCGGCGCCATCTGCGGCGTCATCCCCGGCATCATTGTCGGCCTGGTGTCCAACATCCTGAATTCCATCTCCAGCCCCATCACCCTCTTCTACGGCATCCTGAATGTCCTGTTCGGTATCGCCGCCGCTTACCTGTCCAAGCGGGGTGTGTTCAAAGTCTTCTGGAAGACCCTGGTCAGCGCGCTGCTGTTTGCGCTCATCGGCGGCGGTCTGGGCGCGGTGATGACCTGGATCCTCTACGGCTTCGATTTTGGTTCCGGCGTGTCCTCCATGTTCTCCATCCCGCTGCATGAGGTGGTCGGGCTGCCCAAGTTCCTGGCTCAGTTGGTGGCTGAATTCACCATGGACGTCTTTGACAAGATTCTGACCGTCATCGCCGCCTTCGGTATCATCCACGCCATCCCCAACCGGCTGATGTCGAAACTGCCGCTGGGCTACATCTACGCCAAGCAAGAAGAAGCCGAATAACCTTACCCTTTTTTTACTGCTCTTTGGGTAAACGTTCGCTGACATCAAAGCAAACCTGAATCCGAATTTGGTTCACGCAATCCCCGCGGCTAATAAGAGCACAGAACACGTGCTCTTATTAGCCTTTTCACAAAAATACCGGATCTCTGGAGTTGTGGATGGACGTACAATTTATCAACAGCTTTTACAGCTACCAAAAAACGGGGAACGCCTGGCGCGACCTCAATCCGCTCACCAAGTTAAACATTTGTTTCGCCCTGGCCTTATCCGCGGTCGTGATTCAAGATTACCGCTTCGGCGTGGTGCTGATCACCGGCGCCTTAATTGTGGCCGCCTTCGCGCGCAGCTTTCGTGAATTCTTCAGCACGTTCTGGAAAATCGGCCTGACGTTGACCATCTTCCTGGTGATTGTGCGTCAGATCGGTATGCGCAGCGGCAACGTCACCCCGCTGATCAACATTTTCGGCTGGCAGTGGTATCTGGAAGCCTTTATTGACAGCATGGATATCATCACCTTCATCCTCGGCTTCTCCGGGTGGATGCTGGTCTACTTTGTCACCACGCCCATGCGCGACCTGATGTACGTGCTGGAAAAGCGCGGCATGTCGCACGAGAGTTCCTTCATCATGCTCTCGGCCATGCAGAACATCATTGACCTGCGCAAGGCCTCGGTGATGATCCTGGAAAGTCAGAAAGCGCGCGGCATTGAAACCGAGGGCAATGCCCTGGTGCGGCTGCGGGCCTTCTTCCCCACCCTGGGGCCGCTGATCCTGGGGGCCATCACCAGCACGGAAGAAAAAGCCATCGCCATGGACGCCCGCGCCTTTTCGGTGAAGCGCGCCCACACCTTCCTGCGCGAAATCGCCCCGATGGCAGCTTATGAAAAAATCCTGATTGCGGCGGCCTGGGTGTGCTTTCTGGCGGCCATCGTGTACCGCGCCTACCCGGCGGTATCCAATCTGCTCAAGTAACCTTTCGGATGAAGATCGGAAACGGCTAGAACTATGGCAAAAATTGAACTACGCGACATCTCCTATAAATATCCGCTCACCAAAAACTATGCCCTGCAGCACATCAACTACCAGTTTGACTCCGGAAAATTCTACGGCATTATCGGTGAGAACGGCGGCGGCAAAACCACGCTGTGCAATTTGATTCGCGGCCTGGTGCCCCATTTTTACAAAGGCGAGCTGGAAGGCCAGGCCCTGGTGGACGACATCGAAATCCGCGATTGGGACATGGATGAATTGTCCTCGCGCATCGGTTACGTCTTCCAAAATCCTTTCACCCAGATCAGCGGCATTAAAAAGACCGTGTTTGAAGAAGTGGCCCTGGGGTTGGAAAACCTGGGGTATCCCAAACAAGAGATCATCGAGAAAGTCACCGCGGTTTGCCAGCAGTTAAAAATCGAGAATTTGATCACCAAAGACCCCAATGAACTCTCCGGCGGGCAGCGCCAGCGGGTGGCGTTTGCTTCCATTCTCACGATGGACGCCGATATTTTTGTGATTGACGAACCCACCTCGCAGC
>DAIOUB010000003.1:27945-54902 GCA_036751735.1 Levilinea sp.
TCCATTCTCACGATGGACGCCGATATTTTTGTGATTGACGAACCCACCTCGCAGCTGGACCCCGAAGGCACCGAGGATGTGTTCCAGATCATCAACACCCTCAAGAACTCTGAGAAGACCATTATCCTGGTGGAACACAAAATTGATCTCATCGCCGAACACTGCGACGAGATTCTGGTGATGAACAACGGTCAGATTGTGGCCTCCGGGCCTACCCATGAGGTGCTCTGCAACCTGGAAATCACCGAACAAGGGGCCATGATCCCGCAAACCGCCCTGCTGGGGCATGAGATGGTCAAAGCCGGTAAACCCCTGGGGAGAATTCCCATCACCATTTCGGAAGCCATTGCCTTGATCGAAGCGCGGAGGAATCAAAATGGCCATCGAGATTAAGAACGCCAGTTTTGCCTACCCCAATGGGTTTGTCGCCGTTGAAAACGTCACCATGACCATCGAAGCCGGTGAGCGCGTGGCCATCCTGGGCCAAAACGGCGCGGGCAAGACCACCACCGTGAAAATGATGAACGGTCTGTACCGCCCCAGCCAGGGCGACGTGTTCGTCAACGGCATCAACACCAAAGACCAGACCACAGCCAAAACGGCGCGCATTGTGGGCTATGTCTTTCAGAACCCAGACGACCAGATTTTTAACAACACGGTGCGGGCAGAGATCGAATACATGCCGCGCTACTTTAAGCTCCCCGAAGAAGAGGTTCAAGAGCGCATCGCCCCCGCGGTGGAACTGTGCGATCTGAAGAAGTATCTCAAAAAGAACCCCTTTGATATCCCCTTCCCGATCCGCAAATTTGTGGCCATCGCCTCGGTCATCGCCACCCAGCCGAAATATATCATCCTGGATGAGCCCACCGCCGGCCAGGATAAGCACGGCACCGAGCTGCTCAGCAATATGATCAACGTGCTGCAATCCCAGGGGGTGACGATCATCACCATCACCCACGACATGGAATTTGCCGCCAACAACTTCCACCGCATCATCCTGATGGCGCATAAGAACGTGATCGCGGACGGCGACGCCCGAGAGGTATTTTGGAACGAGCCCGCCGTGGAAGACGCGCGCATCAAGAAGCCGGTCATCGGTGAGCTGGCCAAGCGCCTGGCGCTGGGCGGCAATCCCCTTTTCATTGACGAAATGGTCGAGAAGCTGTAAACGGGGCGGCCTTTTGCGCCCCAACCCAAGGATGCAAAATGGACTACCTGGTCACCGGATGCACCCGGCTCAACGATATTCACTACGCCGATGGGCGAAAAGTGGAGGGGATTTTGGGCGGCGCGCTGTACACCGCCGCCGGGATTAAGCCTTTTACCGATTCTGTACTGCTGGTGAGCACGGTCGGGCCGGACTTTGACACCTATTACGGCGGCTATTTCCGCCAAAACGGGCTGTCCACCGCCGGGCTGCAGTGGATCCTGCCCAAAACCGAATACACCTTCCTGGAATACCACGCCGACGGGCGCTGGTGGGAATATTCCAAATACGGCCAAAGTTTCACAGACACCTGGGGCGAAACCGCCCTGATTCAAGCGGCCTTCATCCTGGCGCATGCCTCGCCGCAGACCAAAGGCATCTACCTGGAATCCTCGGTTCAGGAAGCCGTCTGGCAGGGCTTGGACGACCTCCGCCGGGCCGCCCCCAACGCCAAGATCATGTGGGAAGTCGCCACCGGTGACGCCAACGACCCCCATCTGAGAGAACAGGTGGCAGAGCGCATCCGCCAGTGCGATATTTATTCGATCAATTTGCCCGAATCGATGGCCTTCTTTGGGAGCGCGAACGAAGCCGAGTCGATCCAGCGCATTCTGGCGTTTGGCCGCCCCTGCTTCTTCCGCGTGGGCGAAAAAGGGGCCTACATGATCGAAAACGGCCAGGCCTGGTTTGCCCCCGCCGTTCAGGTGGAAAAAAGCGTGGACGCCACCGGCTGCGGCAACTGCTCCACAGGCACGGCGCTGTACGGCTTCTGTGAGCAGCTGCACCCGCTGAAAACCGTGCTGCTGGCCAACCGCGCCGCGCACCTGAACGCCCTGCAGTACGGCCCCTACCCGCATTTCACCGCGGACTTAAGACAGGAACTTTTTACCGGCATGGAGGCTGAATTCCTCCGGCGGATGGAGGAGCAAAATGTTTCTTGAGCTGTTTGCCCACCCCAAGCCCGTTTTGGGCATGCTGCACCTGAAGGGCGAAACCCCCGAGGCGATCCTCACCCAGGCCCTGCGGGAGGCGGATATCTTCGCCGCCTGCGGGGTGGACGGCATGATCGTGGAAGATTATTTCGGCAGCGTGGAAGATGTGGAGCGGGTGCTGGCTCAATTATCCAGCCAGCGCCCCGGCTACCTGCTGGGGATCAATGTGCTGGATAACTTCGCCAAAAGCTTTGAGCTGGCCGTGCAGTACGGCGGCAAGTTCATCCAGGTGGATTCCATCGCCGGGCACCTGACCCCAGAAGATGAGACGGCCTACCTCAAGATGGTGGATTCCTACCGGCGCAGCGCCAACATCCCTGTGATCGGTGGGGTGCGCTTTAAATATCAGCCCTATCTCTCCGGCCGCAGCCTGGCAGAAGACTTGCGCATCGGCACGCAGCACTGCGACGCGATTGCCGTCACCGGCTCCGGCACGGGCGTGGAAACCGACAACCAGAAGATTGCCGAATTCCGCTCCCTGGTGGGCGCATTCCCCCTGGTGGTGGCCGCTGGGATGACGGCGCAAAGTATCCCGGAGAAACTCGCCCTGGGCGACGCGGCCATTGTGGGCAGCACCTTCAAAGACACGCGCGAGGCCGAAGGGGATGTGCACGCGCCGCATGTGCAGGAATTTATGGATGAGGTGCGGCGCTGCTTCCGCTCCGGTGAATAGACCGCCCGCGGCGCTTCCCCTCGCTCCGTTTTTCGCCTTTCCCCCAGCCTCCGCCGTGCAGCGGGGGCTGGCTTATTTATGATATAATTTATCATAATTAGACGAAGGAGGTCTGCCATGTCCAACCCGACTTTTGACGCCTTAGCCGTCATCCGCCGCGGACTGCCGGAACGCAAAGGCAAGCGCAAAACCGTCCTGATCGCCGGGGCGGGTATGGCCGGTTTGACCGCCGCCTATGAGCTGCAGCGCGCCGGCCACCACCCCATCCTGCTGGAAGCGCAAACGCGGGTGGGCGGGCGGGTCTTCACCCTGCGCGAACCCTTCACCCACGGGCTGCACGCCGAAGCCGGAGCCATGCGCATCCCCCGCAGCCACCAGCTGACCCTGGCCTATGTGGAAAAATTTGGCCTGCCCACCGCCCCCTTCACCATGAACAACGCCCGCGCCCTGCTCTTCCTGCACGGTCAGCGCCATACCCTGGGCGAGGCCGAGGCCAACCCCGAACTGCTGGGTTTTGAGCTAAGCCCCTCCGAGCACGGAAAAAGCGCCGCTGCCCTGTGGGAAGAGGCCCTGCGCCCCCTGGCCAGCCTGGTGGAAAAAGAAGGCGAAACCGGCTGGGCCAAAATCGCCGCCAGCCACGATGAATTTTCGGTGCGCGAATTTCTGGAACATCAAAACTGGTCTGAAGGGGCCATCGAACGCTTTGGGCTGCTCTTTAACCAGGAAGCCATCCTCAATTCCTCATTCTTAGAGCTGCTGCGCGAAGAAATTGGCCAATACTACACCGACATGGTGTACCTGCCGCGCGGCAGCGACGAGCTGCCCCGGGCCTTTGTGCCCAGCCTGGGCGCGCGGCTGCATTTCGGCGTGCGCGTCACCGCCATCGAGCAGTCCCCCGAAACGGTCACCCTGCGCGGGCGCACCCTGGCCGGGCCGGTGAGCTTCACCGGCGATTATGCCATTCTGACCCTGCCTTTCTCGGTCATGCGCCACATTGAGGTGGCTCCGGCCTTTTCCCGCGCCAAGCAGCGCGCCATCCGCCAACTGCACTACGACGCCTCGGCCAAGGTCTTCCTACAGACGCGGCGGCGCTTTTGGGAGGAGGACGAGGGCATTTACGGCGGCGGCACGATGACCGACCTGGCCATCCGCAACCTGTATTATCCCGAACACGGGCGCGATACCGGCCGCGGGGTGCTGCTGGCCAGTTACACCTGGGGCGAAGACGCCCAACGCTGGGGCTCGCTTTCACCCGAAGATCGGCTGCGCCAGGCGGTGGAAAACGTGGCCCAGATTCACCCCCAGATTTTGGACACGGTGGAAGGCGGGGCCTCGCAGATGTGGCACGATGATGAGTTCGCCGGGGGGGCCTTTGCCCTCTTTGACCCCGGTCAGCAAACCCTGCTGCAGTCGGCCGTCACCGCCCCCGAAGGGCGCATCCATTTTGCCGGGGAGCACACCTCGCTGGCTCACGCCTGGATTCAAGGGGCCATCGAATCGGGTCTGCGCGCCGCCTGGGAGATTCACCACAGCCCGCCGTCCGGCTGAGGCCCGCCCGCACCCAGACACGCACAGAGGCAAGTCCCATGCTCACGGACTTGCCTCTGCTTTTTTGGGAACGCTCGCCGGAGGGTTACTTCTTCAATTCCGGCGGCAGCACGGGGATTTCAATTTCGGTTCCGATCTTAATATCGTTGGGGTGGTCGCCGATCACGGCGCGGTTGAATTCGTAAATCAGACGCCAGTAGGGCTCGCTGATGTCACCGTAGTGCTTTGAGGCCAGGCCGGCATAGGTATCGCCCTGTGCCCAGACATGTTTGGCCAAAACGGCCAGGCGCTGCGCGCCCGGGCGGTGGCCGATGCGGTCCAGAATCTGATCTTCCAGGTCTTTTTCTTTATCGCTCATGGTTCCTCCTGTTGAACATCAAACGGTGAACTTGCTTTGAATTCATTATAGCCAACAAAGCCAGAGAAAGATAGCACCTTCCGCGGGGTTTGCGCCGTTAAGCGCAGGCTCAGGCACATTTTGTGCAACAGAGTCCCGTGCCATCCCAGCAGCCTGCGGATGGATCACCCCTTTTTTTGCAGCGCTGTTCCTGGGCCGGGTTTCACCCCAGGTGCAGAGCAGCTGCCCGCCAATTATGAGGAGGCACCCATGGAACTCGACGCCACCACCATCAACAAACTGCGCAAGTATGCCCTGCTGGGCATCGCTATTCTGGCCCTGGTCACCGCCCTGCTGCTGATCCTGACCGCCACCCGCGGCTCGGCCAAAGCCCCCAAATCCTACGCCCAATGGGATTATCAGGCCGTCATCGCTACCTGCGAAGCGGATCGCGAGACCGCCGAGATGATCTGCAAGACCCTCGTGGACGGGGATCAATCCACGATGAACAACCTGCTCAACACCCAGGGACAAAACGGCTGGGAACTGGTCAGCGTGACCGTCAGCAAGGATAAGACCTACGCGTTCTCGTTCAAACGGCCCAAATAGGCCCGCGCGGCATCAATTGTAAAAATCGTGCGCCTGGAAAATGAGCAGGGTGAGTAAAATCTGCGCCGCCGCCAACGCTGCCCCCACCCAGGGAGCTTTACGCGCCGGAAAACTGCGGTAAATTTGCTCTGCGGCCATGAACGTCAGGAACGGGGCCAGATATAACCCAGAGAACTGCGCGCTGCCGCGAGTCCAGGTGAGCAAATCTGCTGTCACCACCGCCGCGCCGGCCCCCAACGCCAGGAGATCTGAGCGGTGTTGTCCGGCGCGGTGCGTGTTCCACAGCCGCATCAGAACCAGTCCCATCAGGGGCAGGCCGTTCCACACTGCCAACTCCGCCAGATTCAGCCGCAAGAGATTCAAATAGCCGCCCAACCCCGGCCCTAAAGGGCGAGTTTGCGTCAGCGCCGCCCAGGATTCCGCCAGGGCCTGGCCCAAAGGCAGGCCGCTGACCGCCAACAACGCAGCCATGCCCACTGCCCCTGCGGCAGCCCCCCAGCCCAACTGCCAGCGGCGGGCTGCTCCCAGCCCAAACCACCACACCGCCCCGGCAATCCCCAGGGCGGCAAACCCCAGAGAAATGGACAGCCCCCACACCCACAGCCCCGCTGCGGCCGCCGCCCACAGGGGCTGGCGTTGTTCCGCTGCGCGCAGGCCGCACCACACCACCCCCAATGCCAACCCCGGCAGCAGCCACTGTTCCATGAACAAAGGGGTCAGCAAGAAAGCCGGCAGGCAGGCCAAAAGCGCCCCTGCCAACAGGGCTGCGCCGTCGGGCAGGCCCATGCGGCGGCTCCAGACGGCGGTCAACAGGGCCGCGCCTCCCGCCAGCAGCGGCATCAGCCAGGTGAAAACCGCGCGCGTGCGCTCCGCCCGTTCATCGGCCTTTTCCAGCGGAGCCGCCGCCTGCAAAGGGGCCTCCAGAGCGCGGTACACACGCGCCGCACCGGACAGGTGCAGCGGAGCCAGATGGGTGGGAGGGTCTTCGCCGCGCAGACTGTCAAACAGCTCCTGCGCATCCGCCGCTGACGCAAATTTCTCCTGCACCGCCCGCGGGGTTCCGCCCGCAGCCGCACCCAGCCCCCACTGCCCCGCGGCAGCCAACACCACCAGCCCCGCCCAGGCCGCCCGCCGTCCCCAGGGTGACGAGCGTCCCGCCCACCCAACGCAGGCCGTCAGCCCGGCGGCCAGCAGCGCCCCGCCCAACCAGGCCCCCTGCGGCAACTCCCTGGGGGCAAAATACCACTTCCAGCCCGGGATGTTCAGGAACACTTCCAGCCGCAGCGTCAGCACCAGCGCCTGCAGCAGGGTCAGCCCGCCCAGGCCCAGCAGCAGCGCCGCACGTCTCAGGCTGCCCGTGCGTGCCGCCTGACGAAAATCCTCCCAGCGCGCAACGATCCACAGGCCCAAAATCTGTGCCGCGCCCGCCCCCGCCCACAAAAGCGGCCAACGCAGGCGGGTCGCCAAACCGCGCAGCCGCTCAAAAATCTCCACGTCCCCCGCGGGGCGCTGATACAGCCACTGCGTCCAGGCTTCATCGAATGGCCGCAGGAACACCCAGGCCGTCAGGCCCGCCCCCACCGCCAAAGTGAGCAGGGCCGCGGCTCCCCAGGTGGTTGACACGCGCCATTTTTGCGGCCAAGCCCACCCGCGCCGCTGCGCTGCCCAGCCCAACCCCGCCGCAGCCAGCAGCAAAGCCCACCCCAGGCTCACCAATAGCCCCAGACGGGTAGCCAGCCCGCCATGCGCGGCGTGCAGCCCCCAGGCGGCTAACCCCTGCGCCCATACCAGGCCCAGGCCCCAGGCAGCCAGACGGGTGCGCGTTTCGGCGCGGCGCAGCCCGGCCCACACGCCCCCCACAGCGGCCTCCAGCTGGTTTGGCCCTGCGGGCTGGGGCGGCTCCGGCCCCCACTTATAGGCTTGCAGGCCGAAGATCAGCGCCAACCACAGACCCAGCCGAAGCTGCACCCCCGCAGCCAGGGCGTGGCGGCCAACTTCCATCGCATCGCCGTGCCAGACCAGCGCCAGGTGAGGGTAACTGAGCAGCAGCAGCGCCAGCGCCGCCCACAGCCCCCGCCCGTTCAACCGCCGCCAGCGCGCCCAGGCCGCCCCCCAACAGAGCGCGCTCAACAGCGCCAGCCCGCCCACAGCCCAGGGGCCTTGCGGAAACAGCCCGTCCACCGGCAGCCCGCGCATTCCCTGCGGCGTGTACCCGCGCAGGGTGGGGAACAAGAGCACATCCGCGTTTTGCAGCGGTTCCCAGGCCGTGCGCAGCGGATCTGCCAGCAGATATTCCAAATAAGTGGATTTACCCCGTGCGGCCGCCCAGGTCTGGAATTCGCGCAGCGATTCGGCGTTATACAGTGCGAAATCATCGCTGTGCGCCCATTTTCCGGCCATCTCCAACAGCGCCGGGCTGACCGGCATTTCAAACTTCTGAAAAAAGGCCACTTTATGCGCATCCGGCAGAATGCGCTGGGCCAACACATTATAGAAAGGGAACACCCAGCGTTCCCCGCGGTTGGAAAGGCCCTGAAAGCCCACAAAGCACACCAGCAGCCCTGCCGCCACCCAGCCCCAACGCGCCCGCATACGCCGCAGCAGCACACCTGCCCCCAGACCCACCCCCAGTAAGGCCCCCAGGTAGGTGTTCGTCTCCCGCGCCAGCATCCACAGCGCGCTGACCGTCAGCAGGGCGGCCGCCTTACCCCAGCCCCAGCCTTCCATCAGCCACAGCCAGGCGGCCAGCACCAGGGCCAGCAGAGACAGCGAAAGCGACTCGCTGAGCACAATCCGGTCCCAACGCAGGATATCCAGCCCCAGACTGAACGCCAGCACGACCCCAAATGAGATCAGTCCTGCCAGGGGGGTGCGTGCCGCCCGCAGCACCGCCCAGGCCAACACCCCCCAGGCCGCGATGGACGCCAGCACCTGCAGCCAGCCAATGCCCTCCGGCGCAGCGCCCGCCAACCGATAGAGGAGCGGGACCCCCGCTGGGCGCACTCCGCTCCAAAAGAGCGGGTCGCCCCAGGCGCGCTGGGCAATGCGCAGATAGTCGCCCGAATCGGGATACAACGTCACCGGCACGGGCAGCTCCAGACTCAGCCGCAGCCAGGCATAACCCAGCCACAGCCCCCAGGGGAGCCAACGCGCCGCCCCAGGTGAGCGTCCGGCAGGCGCAGGCATGCTCATCTAGCCCACCCAACAGTACCAATACAGGGCGATCTCGCGCGTGCCCGGGCGCAGGGCGCGGTACACGTAGCGGTCAAAACCGCCCAGCTCAAACCCGCTGCGCTCGTACAGGCGGCAGGCGGGCACGTTGTCATCCTGGGTTTCCAACATCAACCCCACATGCTGGTGATCGCGCGCCCAGTTTTTGGCGGCGTCCAGCAGGGCCGTCCCCACCCCCGCCTGGCGCATCTCCGGCTCCACCGCGATCAGGTGGATATAGGCAAATTCGTTCCACCAACGTTCCAGGCGAATTTCGCCCACCACCTGCCCGCCCGCATAGGCCAGCAGCCAGGCGCGTTCCGGCGTGTCCACATACTCTTCGGGGCGCGCCGGATCGGCGTGGTAATCCTTGAAATACGTGGGGGATACCGGCTCCACGCGGTAACGCAGCCGCCCATCCTCCAGACGCAGCACCAGACGCTGGGTGACTTCATACTGGCTGTTCACCCGGCGGGCGTCCCCCAGGTTGGCGGCGGTCAGGGGTTGGATCTGGATGGGCATGGGAGAAATCTCCTACTCCGTGCGGCGCACATCCGGAAAGCGCGTGGTGGGGAAGCTGAACTGCATGTGCTGAAAGCGCCAGCCCTGTGCCTGCCGCAGCAGCACTGCCGTCAGGCGCGCCGGCCAAACAAAGCGCTCGCCTTTTTGCAGCTCAAACACCGTGTTGGTGCCGCCGCGCAGGATATCCAGCACCTTTTCCTCCGCGCTCCACTCCGGCTGCTCCTCCAGCACCCAGCGCATGTAGCCCACAAAGTTTTCATACCCCTGGCGCGTCTCCAGGATTTTGGTCACGGTGGCGGGCGCGCTGACCCAGGCGGCGTCGCCGCACACGGTCACACGGGTGTGTTCCAGGTCCATAACGAACTGGCCCCAATACAGCCAGTCGCCTTCCAGAATCTCGCGCACCCCTGCCCGCCCCAGGCACCATTCGTCCAGCCCAGGCTCCGATGCGTTGGTGCCGATCAATTCCAGCCCGTCCTCATCCGCCGCAAACAGTTCCATGCAGGCGTCCAACTGGCTGATGTCGCGGGCATCATAAAAGGCCTGAAAGCGGCGCAGCACATCCATCACCGCCGTCTGATCCCAGCGGGCGCGGCTCATGCGCCACAGCAGGGCATCTTCTGTCTCGCCCACGGTTTGCATGCCCGCCTTTTCCAACACACGGCTGGAGGCGGGGTTGGTGCGCAGCACATCGGCCATCACCGTGCGGGTGCGCGGGTCTTCAAATGCCCAGGCCAACATGCCCTGCAGCGCTTCGGTGGTGTAGCCGCGCCCCTGCACTGCGGGGGCAATGCCGTAGCCCACTTCCACCATGCCGTCCGCATCCGGCGCGCCCTTATAGCCAATCAACCCAACGCCCAGGGCTTCCTCCGGCACAATCATCAGCCAGTAGGTCAGCCATTCATACTCCTGATCCTGCGCCTGGCCCAATCGCCCGATCTTGATCGCCCCGGCGCGCCGGACAGGTTCGGTGATCATTTCCCGCGCGATGCGCAGGTTCAATTCGCGTTCCAATGCATCTGGGGTTTCCAGGAGGCTGCGCATCTGCGCGCGGGTCAGCGCCAATAAGCGCAGTCGTTTTGTGCTTCGTTCTGTCATGAGAGAGTCTCCATATCCAAAATATCCGTTGGCGGTTTAATTGTATATCGAAACAACACCGCGCCGGGCGAGCGCATCGCAATCCAGGTCTGCCCACCGGCGCTGCGGCAAAACTCAGAGATAAAAAGGAAGGATTTCATATTGCCTGTGTGAATTTTTCGCATATAATGGTGAGAAGGGCGGATAAATTGCCCACCTCATTCCAGGGGCTTGTCTTTTGTTTAATACTGCTGCGCTGCGAGATTTTTTCCGACGACTGCCAAAAGTGGATTTGCACCGCCATTTGGAGGGTTCGCTGCGTTTTGAGACCCTCATGGAGCTGGCGCGCACCCAAAGCATCACCGTGCCGCTGAACCCCAACCTGCGTTCACTGGTGCAGATGACGGTGGACGACCCGCTTAATTTTACGACGTTTCTTTCCAAATTCCAGACATTGCGCCTGTTTTATCTTTCGCCGGAGATCATCCAGCGCGTGGCCTATGAGGCGGTGGCCGACGCCGCGGCGGATAACGTGCGCTATCTGGAGCTGCGCTTCACACCGGTGGCTCTCAGCCGCGCGCGCGGATTCCCCATGCACGAAGTCATGGATTGGGTGTGCGACAGCACCGCCCGCGCCGCGCGCGACTATCCCATCGTGGTACGCCTGATCGCCTCGGTCAACCGCCACGAGGCCGTCTCGCTGGCCGAAGAGGTGGTGGGCTACGCCGCCGAACGCATCTCGCGCGGGGTGGTGGGCATTGACCTGGCCGGAAACGAAGCCGAATTCTCCGCGGCACCCTTCGCCGGGCTGTTCCGCGAAGCGCGCCAGGCGGGGCTGCGCCTGTGTGCCCACGCGGGCGAATGGAACGGACCGCAGAACGTGCGCGAAGCCATTCAGATCCTGGGGGCAGACCGCATCGGCCACGGCGTGCGCGTGCTGGAAGACGAAGATGTCACCGCCCTGGCCGCGGAACGCAATCTGCCCTTTGAGGTGTGCGTCACCAGCAATTACCAGACCGGCGTGGTGGCCATGCTCACCGATCACCCCCTCATCCGCATGCTCAACGCCAGTTTAAACGTGACCATCAACACCGACGACCCCAGCATCTCCGGCATTACCCTCTCGGATGAATACCGCATCGTGTGCCGCGACCTCGGCCTGCCGCGCCAGATCATGGTGGAGCGCATCCTGGCCGCCGCCCAGGCGTCTTTCCTGCCGGATGCCCAAAAGGCGCGTCTGGTGCAGGGTCTCAGCGGCGAGCTGGATAAGGTCAACTGGCTGCTGCCCTAGCATCTCAGGAAAAATGTCATTCTCAAAGGGGGATAGATGACCCGCGCAGCGGGTTTGATTTGTGGTTATAATCACATTCATAATTATGAATATAAATCCAAAAGACCTGCCTGCCTTCAACCCTCAGGCCCAGCTCTTTAAGCTGCTGGCCCACCCCACCCGCGTGGCCATTCTGGAAGCGCTGCGCGGCGGGGAGCAGTGCGTCTGTCATCTGGAGGCGGCCCTGGGCCTGCGTCAGGCCTATCTTTCACAGCAGATCGCGGTGCTGCGCGAAGCGGGCGTGCTGCAAGACCGGCGCGACGGCTGGAACATCTATTACCATGTGGCGCGTCCCGAGGTGTTCACCGTGTTGGATGCCGCCGCCGCCCTGACCGGCCAAAGCGCTGCCGTCAGCCTGCGCCCCCCAATTCAGGATTGTCCCTGTCCCAAATGCACCCCGCGCAGTGAATGAGCGCGGCTTGGTTTTTACATATCACACCTGATTTTTCACAAGGAGAAGCACAATGCTGAAAATCAAAATCTTAGGCGGGGGCTGTGCCAACTGCAAAAAACTGGAAGAACTGACGCGTGAGGTGGTGCGCACGATGGAGGTGGAGGCCGAGTTTGAAAAGGTGACCGACCCCCAGCAGATCCAGCAGTACCCCATCCTCTCCACCCCCGCCCTGGTGATCAACGAAACCGTAGCTTCTTCAGGACGCATCCCGGCCAAAACTGAAATTGCGCGCTGGATCGGCGCCGCCCTCTGACGCTGCTAGACCCTGGGCGGGGTTCCCGCCCTTTCTTTTTCGCCCGGGGTCATGCAATTCTTTGAATATGATTATAAAACCATAGGCTCATCATGCTTGATACCCTTGCTGCTTTACTGCTTTCCGGTTGGCTCAGCCTGCTCGATTATCTGGCCGCGCATGTGCTGCTGTGTCTGGTTCCCGCCTTCGTCATCGCTGGTTATCTCAGTGCCATGATCCCCAAAGAAGCCGTCACGCGCTTCCTGGGGCCGCGGGCATCGCGCTGGATCAGCTACCCCGCCGCGGCGCTGGGCGGTTTTGTGCTGGCGGTGTGTTCCTGCACCATTCTGCCGCTCTTCGCGGGCATCTGGCGGCGAGGGGCCGGGTTGGGGCCAGCCGTCACCTTCTTGTTCGTCGGCCCGGCTATCAACATCCTGGCCATCACTTACACCGGCGCAGCCATCGGCTTTGACATCGCCGCCGCACGCCTGATCCTTTCGATCTTCTTTGGCATCCTCATCGGCCTGCTGATGGCCTGGTTCTTCCGCAAAGAAGAGGCCCAGCGCGGGCCAGAAGTGGACAGCCGTGTGTTTGAGCAGAAAGCCGAAGTGCGCCGTCCCATCTGGGTGGTTTTGGGCCTGCTGGTGGCGCTGCTCATCGCCGGAACCCTGCAAGTCCCCCTGTTCACGCACGTGTTGGCGCGCGTGCAGCTGCCCCTATCTCTCTCACAGGGTTTTTGGGGAGTCCTAAGCGCCGCGCACCTCACCCCCCAGGGGTTCACCCTGATCGGCCTGCTGGTGATTCTGGGCGGGCTGGCCTGGAAAGGCTTTGAAAACATCTACGACGGGTTCACCGGCTGGAGCCGCGCCGCCCTGGCCGTGGCCGCTCTCACCATTCTGGCGGCGTCACCCGTGGAAGACGCCGGAAGCCTGATCCTCGGCATCAACGGGCGCAGCCTGGCGGTGCTCTTCCTGCTGGCGGCCCTGGGCTGGACGGCCTGGCGGTATTTCAGCCAGGAAGAGCTGGCCGGGTGGATTTGGGAAAGCTGGAAATTCGTCAAGCAAATCTTTCCCCTGCTGGTGGTGGGCGTGTTCGCCGCGGGCATCCTGCGCGCGCTCATCCCCGAAATCTGGGTCAAAACCATCGCCGGAGAAAACACCCTGTGGGCCAATCTGGTGGGGGTGCTGTTTGGGGTGTTCATGTATTTCCCCACCCTGGTGGAAGTGCCCATCGCCAAGATGTTCCTGGATCTGGGCATGGCGCGCGGGCCGCTGCTGGCCTATCTCTTGGCCGACCCGGAACTGTCGCTGCAATCCATCCTGGTGTTGAACGGCATCATGGGCCGCAAGAAGACGGCTGTGTATGTGGCCCTGGTGGCCGTCCTCAGCACCCTGGCAGGGTACCTGTTTGGTCTGGCGCTGACCCTTTTGTGAAATTAAGAACTTTCTAAATTACCCCTACCGGAATCGGAAAGAATATCATAGGATAGTGTAGAATCGGGGTTTGGAGGAGAGCATATGCGCATCTTACAACGATGGCTTTCAAAAATTGGCGTGGCCGCCTTTTTACTGGCGGTCAGCCTGGGCTTAATGGTGGTGCGCCCCACCCAGGCGCAAAGCGGCACCCAAGAACACCGTGTGGCGGTCTACCTGTTTTGGGGCGACGGCTGCCCGCACTGCGCAGCAGAAAAACCCGTTTTGGAAGAGTTAGCCCAAAAATACCCCCAGATTGATCTGCGTCTGTACGAAGTCTGGTATGTGGACGAAAACCAGACGCACTTCATCAACATGGCCAAGGCCTACGGCTTTGAACCCAGCGGCGTGCCGACCACCTTCATCGGCGATAAATATTGGGTGGGTTACAACGATGATCTCAAAGCGGAGTTCGAAGAAACTATCCAGGCCTGCATCCAAAACGGCTGTGTGGATAAGGGCGTGGGCATCATCCCCGGCATCGAAGCGCCTAAAGAGCCGGTGGCCGAAGGCGGCGAAGCCCAGATGGGCGGCAGCCATGTGCTCAAAGTGCCCCTGTTGGGCCAGATTGACCTGGACAAGCAGTCGCTGTTCGTCAGCACCCTGCTGATCGCCTTTGTGGATGGGGTCAACCCTTGCTCGGTGTGGGTGCTCACCATGCTCCTGGCGCTGACTCTGCACACCGGCTCACGCCGCAAGGTGCTGATCATCGGCGTGATCTTCCTGACGGTCACCGCCGCGGTGTACGCCCTCTTCATCGCGGGCCTCTTCACCATCTTCACCGTGGTGTCCTTTGTGGGCTGGATTCAGGTGGTGGTGTCATTGGTGGCGCTGTTCTTCGCTGCGGTGAACATCAAAGATTACTTCTGGTACAAAGAAGGCCTGTCCTTCACCATCTCCGACGATAAAAAGCCGGGCATCTTCCAGCGCATGCGCCGCATCATGGACGCCAGCGAATCCCTGCCCGCTATGGCCGGGGCCACGGTGGTGCTGGCGGCGGGTGTTTCGTTGGTGGAATTCTCCTGCACGGCGGGATTCCCGGTGGTGTGGACCAACATGCTCACCACCCAAAAGGTGGGCGCGGGCTTGTTTGTCGCTCTGCTGCTGGTGTATATGCTCATCTATCAGTTGGACGAGCTGGTCATCTTCTTCACCGCGGTCTACTCGCTGAAAGCCAGCAAGCTGGAAGAAAAGCACGGGCGCATCCTCAAGCTGATCGGCGGCATCCTCATGCTGACCATCTCCATCGTCATGCTGGTCAACCCGGCCCTGATGAACAACATGACCTCTTCTCTGCTGATCTTTGGGGCGGCCTTCCTGGTGACTCTGCTGATCCTCCTGGTGCACCGCACCATCCTGCCCAGGTTCGGCATCCACATCGGCACCGAATTTGAAGAGAAAAAGACCGGCAAAAAGCGCGCACGGCGCAGCGGCATCTAAACGGTTCGGTTAACCATACCGCCCGCACCTGATCCTACCGGTGCAGGCGGTCTTTATTTTTCTGCCAGTCAGGCGTCTATTTCTTGAAGAGCGAAAGCAGCACCGCCGCCAGGCCCAGGGCGCACACCACAATGATGCCGATGCCGAAGCCGCGCCGGTTCATGGTCTGAAAATTGGCCACCCGGCTGAAGACGTTATCTGCGGTGGGGGTTGCCGTCAGCGTGGCGGTGAGCGACGGCGTGAGCGTGGGCGGGACGGGCGTGCGCGTGGGGGTCAGCGTGGGCGGCAGGGGCGTTTCGGTCACGGTGGGGCTGATGGTGGGGGTCGGGCCGACCTTGACCAGCAGCTTTTGGCCCACGTAGATCACCGCGTTGCCAGGGGGCAAATTGTTGAGCTGGTACAGGCTGTTCAGCTCCACCTTGTAGGCGTTGGCGATCATAATCAGGGTCTGGCCGGGCTGCACCACATGCACCAGGGTTCCATCCGCCTGAGAAGTGACCGTCTGCACCAGCATGATCACCTCGCGGGTGACGGTGGGCAGGCCAGGCGTACCGGGAACCGGCGTTTTCACTGTGCCCGACGAGCCGCCACCGCCCGAGGAGTAAGCCGCGTGCAGCACGTAGTAGACCATGCCGTTGCTGTCGCGGGCCGCGCCCGCGCCCACATGCTGGTAGGCGGGGTTTTCCACCGGGCGCATGTGGTCAAAATCGGCCCAATACGAGGCGTACACATCCGCAAACTCGCCCCGGCCGCAGACGATGTTCTCGGTGGCAAAGGCTGTGCCGCTGCCGTAGCCCGCCGCACGCACGCGTTCTTCCACCCCACCGTAGCCCAAATCACGGATGTGGGTGCAGGTTTGCAGCGAGGCCATGATCTCAGCCGTGGCCTGGGCGGTGTACATGAGCACCGCATCCGTCTCCAGCGGCGGGTTGCCGTAACCGCCGCGGTAGGCGTTGGTCTGCGCGATCAGATCATAGGGTGAGGTGGGAAAGTCCTCCTGGGCCAGCGCCGGGGACGGCGTCCACAATAATGTTAGTACGGCTGCCAGGGCGATCACACCGCGATAGAAAGATTTCATCTGGTTCAATTTCACCGGTTTATTTTTTATCCTTGATTCCAAAAGTCACACCGATATAAGCGGCGATGCCCACCACCAAAACCGCAATCAGGGCCACCTGACGGCCGCTCAGCGGGGGCCGCTGGGGCGCATCCTCGGTTTGCAGCGGGCCGGGGGTGCGCGTGGGGCGCGGCGGGCGCAGGGTGCGGGTGGGTTTCAGGGTGGCCGTGGGCGGCAGCGGGGTCACCGTGGGCGAGGCCGTGGGGGTGACGGTGAAAGCCGGGCGCAGCAGCAGCCGCTGACCCTCGTAGATCACCGGCTGGGTGGCATTCAGCCCATTTAAGGCCACAATGCTCTCTGAGGCGATGTCGTAAATCAGGGCGATGCTCCACACCGTTTCCCCGGCGCGCACGGCGTGAATCACAGAGCCGTCTTCCTGGGGGGTGACGGTGAACGCCGACTGCGGGTCAAAGGTGGGCGCGCCGTCAGACTGCGAGGGCGTGCCAGCCGTGCCGGGCGCGGGAACCGCCGCCTCAGTCTCCTGGGCGCCGGTCTCTTTGCCCCAGCCGCGGATGACGAAGGTGTAATACACCACGCCGTCGCGTTCGGCCACCCCGGCCCCCGCCGAAGCGCTGACAAAGCCGATGAGGGTTTTCCGGTGCCAGTAATCGGCCCACTGCTGGCGCACAATATACTCGGCGCCCACGTTCATGCCGCCGCCGATGTTTTCAATCACGCCTGCCTCGGCGGGGCCGCTGCCGTCGGCGCGGGTGTGGGTGATCTTTTGGATGGAGGCCTGATATTCAGAATGCGCCTGAGCCAGGGCGTTCAGCTCGGCGTCGGTGCCGTAAGGTTCCAGGCCGTATTCAGCCCGCAGCGCGTTCACCGCGGCGATCATTTCGCTGGCGCTGCTGGGTGCGGCTGTCACCGGCGCAGCAGTCCAAAGACCCGCCGCGGCCAGGCACAGCAATACAGTGAGAAATAGAAAACGGCGCATCGTGGTCGGAATTATACACCACATGCGCCGTTGTCAAGTTCTTGAGGGCTGCTAGACGATGCGCTCACCCGGGGCGCGCCCCAT
Organism: Levilinea sp.; assembly: GCA_036751735.1. Classification (GTDB taxonomy): domain Bacteria; phylum Chloroflexota; class Anaerolineae; order Anaerolineales; family Anaerolineaceae; genus Levilinea. The sequence continues at coordinate 45,187 of DAIOUB010000003.1, forward strand.
CGCTTCGGCGGCCACCAGAAAATCGGTATCGGAGATTAAACCGATAATCTTGCCTTCCTGATTGATCACCGGCATGTGGTGAATGCTTTTCTTTTTCATTAACTCCGCGCACTCTTTCAGGCTCATGGTTTCATGCGCCATAATCAGCGGCGAGGTCATAATTTCATAAACCCTGGCTTCGTTCGGGTTGCGTTCCTGCGCCACGATCTTATCGCAGATGTCCGTGGACGTCAAAATGCCGAAATCCGCATTGTGTTCCGACTGCTTCACAATCAGGCTGTGAATATAACGGCGGCGCATCACAGCCAGAGCCTCCGAAACGGTGCTCTCGGCGTCCACAAACACCACCAGGTCATTCATCCACTCTTTGACCGTATATTGCATACCTATGTCTCCTTTCCAATCCCTGTGATTGCATGAAGAAGGCTGCGCGGCTGCGTTCAGCAGCGATGTTTGGTTCCAGTATAGCAGAAACAGGTGAAAAGGCAAGTCAAGCACAGCGGGGCAGGGAATTGCCCGCGATTCAGAATTCACCTCTTGACAAAACCGGCATCTTGTATACAATTAATTCAATGATACAATGATACAATCATTGAATTCTATCTTAGGAGATCCGCATTGCCCGATTTACACATCCAGCTCGATTTTGGCTCTGATGTGCCCATCTACAATCAGATCGTGGCGCAGGTACAGGAATTGGTGCTGACGGGTGTGCTGCACCCCGGCGACCAGCTCCCCACCGTGCGCCAGCTGGCGGCGGAGCTGCGCGTGAACTTTAACACCGTGGCGCGCGCCTACCGGATCTTAGATGAAAGCCGCCTGATCTCCACCCAGCAAGGGCGCGGCACCTACATCCTGGGCACGCCTGATCCTCACAGCACCGAGGCTGCCCGCCGCCGCACGCTGGAAGAACTGGCCCGGCGTTACCGCGACAGCGCCCTGGGATTAGGGTTCTCTGCCAGCGAAGCGCTGGCCGCCCTGCAAGCCCATTTATCCACCGCAGCGGAGGAAGCCTCCCCCGCTGAAGGACCGAACTCTGCCGTTGAACACGGCCCACAAGAAAAGGTGTAATCATGAGAGAGAAAAACGTAACCGCATCGAACTCGCAAGAAGCCGCCTCCCCGCGGGGAAAAATGGTCCGCACCGACAACCAGCACATCCCCCCGCTGGCCGGGTTCATCTTCGCCGTGATCATGATCGCGGCGGTGTTGGGGGCCATCCTGATGGACGGCCGAATTTCAGACCTATGGATTGGCTTGTACGTCACGCTGATGCTGGCGGTCGGCACCTTTTTTCTAATGGCCCTCAAAGTCGCCCAGCAGTGGGAAAAAGCGGTGGTACTGCGCCTGGGAAAGTTCCGCGGCCTGCGCGGGCCGGGCGTCTTTTGGGTCATCCCCGTTTTAGATGCCGTCTCCAACTGGATTGACCACCGCGTGATGGTGACCCCCTTCAGCGCGGAAAAGACCCTCACCAAAGACACCGTGCCGGTGGATGTGGACGCCGTCCTGTTCTGGGTGGTGTGGGACGCCGAAAAAGCCTCGCTGGAGGTGGAAGATTACCGCGCCGCCATCTCGTGGGCCGCGCAGACTGCCTTGCGCGAAATCATCGGCCAGATGAGCCTGGCGGACATCCTCATCGGGCGGGCCAAGATGGACGCTGATTTGCAGAATTTGATTGACGAACGCACCACCCCTTGGGGCATCTCGGTGCAGAGTGTGGAAATCCGCGACATCATCATCCCGCAGGGGCTGGAAGAAGCCATGAGCCGCCAGGCCCAGGCCGAACGTGAACGCCAGGCGCGCGTCATCTTAGGCGAATCCGAAGAGCAGATTGCCCATTCCTTCGCCCAGGCGTCCGAAGCCTATAAGAACAACCCCACCGCCCTGCACCTGCGCGCCATGAACATGCTCTTCGAAGGCCTCAAGCAGAAAGGCGCCCTGGTGATCGTTCCCAGCAGCGCGGTGGATACCATGAATTTGGGCGGGCTGACCGGCATGATCTCGATGGGGCAGCAGCTGGCCGCCCAGGAAAAACTCGCCTCAGACGGTCTGGAACTGCCCGAGGCCTGAATCTGACGTTTCACGTGAAACCTTGACCCTCGTTTCACCAAGATTGATTCTTTGGATAACCCTTATGAAAACACGTACCTTTTGGCTCCTTTTTCTCATCCTGATGCTGCTCACCGCCGCCGTCACCCTGTGGGCTTACCCGCGCATGCCGGATATCATCCCCACCCATTGGAACGCCCAGGGACAGGCGGACGATTTCTCTGAAAAAAGCGGCTCCATCTGGATTCTGCCCATCATGATGGTGGGGACAACGCTGCTCCTGGTGTTCCTGCCCAAACTGGACCCCCTTCGCAAGAACGTGGCTCTCTTTTCCGACGTGTACTATACCTTCGTGCTGTTGGTCAACGGCTTCTTCCTGTACCTGCACATTCTCACCCTGTGGATCGGCATGGGCAGCCGCATTCAGATGGTGCAGTGGCTGGTACCGGCCTATGCCGCTCTGTGTGCCTGCTGCGGCTGGATGGTGGGCCGGGCCAAACCCAACTGGTTTATCGGTCTGCGCACCCCGTGGACCCTTTCGGATGAGCGTGTGTGGGATCAAACCCATGCCCTGGGGCGCAAAACGTTCTATCTGGCCGCCGCGGCCACCCTGCCGGGGATCTTTTGGCCGCAGGCCGCCTTTTTCTTCCTGATCGGGCCGCTGCTGCTGGCGTCCTTCATCCCGGTCATCTATTCGTATTTTTTGCACCGAAAACTGCACAACCCGCACTAAACACAGCTGTGTTTCACGTGAAACCATCCGGCGAATGCGCGGATTGAACGAAGGAGAACAAAATGACACAACCCATGCTGACGTTTCAACACGTCACCCACCGTTACAACGGTCATGCCGCTTTGCAGGATTTTGAGCTGAGCACCGCCGCCGGTGAAGTTTTGGGTCTCTTAGGCCCCAACGGCGCTGGAAAAACCACCAGCGTGCGCCTGGCCAACGGCCTGATTAACCCCAGCAGCGGCTCCATCCGCACCCTGGGGCTGGACCCCATCGCCCAGGGCGACCAGATCCGCGCCCAAACCGGCGTGCTGACGGAAACCCCTGCCCTGTACGAGCGTCTGACCGCTCGTCAGAATTTGGCCTTCTTCGGCCAACTGATGGGCATGTCGGCGGAGGGCTGCCGCCAGCGCAGCCAGGAGCTGCTGAGCTACTTTGACCTGACAGAACGCGCCGACGACCGCGCCGGAACCTACAGTAAAGGCATGAAACAGCGCCTGGCCCTGGCCCGCGCCCTGCTGCACCGCCCGCGCCTGCTTTTTTTGGATGAACCCACCTCCGGTCTGGATCCCGAAGCCGCCGCCCAGGTGCACGAGCTGATCGCCACCCTGCGCGACACGCAGGATCAAACCGTGCTGCTGTGTACCCACAATTTGTTCGAGGCCCAGCGTCTGTGCGACCGCCTGGCCATCATGAACCGCGGGAAGCTGCTGGCGATGGGCAGCCTGGACGAGCTGCGCCGCGAGGTCATGCCGGGGCTGTGGGCCGAACTGCGCTTTTACCAGCCGCCCGAACCCGCCGCGCTGGCCGCGGTGCGCGCCGTCTCCGGCGTGATGCAGGTTGAGGAGTTGGATGCTCAAACCTGGCGGCTGCAGGCTCAGGAAGAGGCCGTGCTGCCCCAGGTGGTGACGGCCCTCACCGCCCAGGCCGCCCAGATCACCGCGCTGCGCCCCAACCAGGCTTCGCTGGAGGATATCTACTTTAAACTGCAGTCCGCACACACAGAAGGTGCATGATGAAAATCCATTGGAATTACCTGACCGCTATTGCCCGCAAAGATCTGCTGGAAGTGCGTCAAAACCGCGCAGCATGGCTGCCCATGCTGATCGTCCCGCTGATCTTCATTCTCGTCCTGCCCCTGGCAACCATCTTCATCCCGTCCGCGATGGGAGCGACTTCGGAGACTCTGACGCAGGATGCTGACCTGGAGGTCTTTCTGGCCAATATGCCCCCCTCCTTTAAGCAATCGCTGGAAGGGCTGGAGCCCATCGCGCTGATGGTCAAGGTCATGCTGGGCTACTTCATGGCGCCCATGTTTCTGATCTTCCCGATCATGTTTTCCACCATCATCGCCGCGGAATCTTTCGCGGGCGAGCGCGAACGGAAAACGCTGGAGGCCCTGCTCTACACCGCCGCCAGCGACCTGGAACTCTTTCTGGGCAAGGTGCTGGCCGCCATGCTGCCCGCATTAGGGCTTTCGTGGGGCAGCTTCCTGCTGTACACCGTGGTGCTCAATGCCGCCGGGTACAACCTGTTCGGCGGGCTGTGGTTCCCCCTGGCCACCTGGTGGCCGCTGATCTTCTGGATCTCCCCCGGCCTGGCTCTGCTGGGCACCTCGGCCACGGTGCTGATCTCGGCCAAAACGCCCACCTTCATGGGCGCCTATCAGTCCAGCGCCTCATTGGTGCTGGTGGTGATCGGCTTCCTGGTGGGGCAGGCCACGGGCGTGCTGTACCTGAGCGTGGGGGTCGGCATGATCATCGGCCTGGGCGTGTGGATCATCGCGGCGGTGCTGACCGGCGTGGCCGTGGGTTCCTTCCAGCGCTCGAGGCTGCTGGTGCAGGCCGCCAATTAACAGAACGTATGTTCGTATTATTTCGGCTGGGTGGGCAAAATCACCCAGCCGGTTTCGTTAAATAAGGAGTACAATGGGTACTGTAATTGGTTGGCCCGCAATGGCTGGTCAGACCAGTTGCTGATATTGCAACAATTTTGCAATGGTAAACCATTGATTTTCTACCGTTGATCGGTATAATATAACTATCAAACGTTCGGGTGCCCCCCTCACCCGGGCGTTTGGTGCTTTAAAGGGGAAAATCGCTTTTCATTTAACCCGCTTGGGCTACAATAAGGACATCCTTTTCATCCTCAATTCTTGTTAACCCAAAGGTGAATTTATGTCCCATCCATCCATCGAACTGCCCTGGGGCAGTGAAAAAATCCGTCTTGACCTGCCAGAACGCTGGAATCTGGCGGGCGTTCTGGAGCCTGCTGCCCTGCCGGGCGTGGCCGACCCCGCCGCTGAAACCGCCCGCAGCCTGGCCGAACCCATCGGCTCGCTGCGCCTGGGCCATCTGGTGAGCCCCGAAGCCCGCGTGGCCGTGGTGGTGGATGACGGCAGCCGCCCCACGCCGGTGCATCAAATCCTGCCCGCGGTGATCAGCGAGCTGAACCGCGCCGGGGTGCAGCTCAGCCAGATCACCCTCATCCCTGCCCTGGGCGTGCACCGCCCCATGAGCGAAGCCGAGCTGTTTGCGCGCGTGGGCGAAAGCTGGCGCGGGCAGATCGCCTGGGATTCGCCCGATTGCGACAACCCCGAGAAGATGACCTTCCTGGGCACCACTTCGCGCGGCACGCCCGTGTGGGTCAACAAAACCGCCGCGGAAGCCGACCTGATCGTCTCCATCGGCTGCATCGAGCCGCACATCATCGCCAGTTTTGGCGGCGGCTATAAGAACCTGATCCCCGGCATCGCCGGGCGGGCCACCATCGCGCATAACCACGCCATCAACTGCCAGCCGTCCACCTTTAACAACGTGGGGCGCAAGATTGAAAACAACCCCATGCGGCTGGACCTGGAAGAAGCCGGAAAGATGTTTAAGCCGCCGGTGTTCATCGTCAACGCGGTGCTCAACAGCGCCACCGAGGTGGTCAAAATTGTCAGCGGCGACCCGGTCACCGCGCACCGCGCCGGGGCCAAAATCAGCGCCAGCATCTTTGGGGTCAAAATCCCCGCCCCCGCCGATGTGGTCATCACCGCCTCGCACCCTATGGATCAAGACCTGCGTCAGGGCGTCAAGGCCCTGGCCAACAACATCCGCGCCCTCAAGCGCGGCGGCGTCATGCTGACCCTGGTGCGCGCGGATGAAGGCGTGGGCGTGTTTGGTCTGGCGAACAAGAAGCTGCCCCTGGGGCGCGGCGCGCTGAAGGCTCTGGCCCCTGTCCTGCTGCCCCTGGTGCCCAAACTCAAGCTCAAGGGCATGGGCGAAGAGGATAAATTCTTCCTGTACTTTGCCCTGCAGGCCATGCGCCACGGCACGCTGCTGCTCTACGGCCCCACCATCCCGGTGGAAATTCACGAGCGGCTGCCCTTTATCAGCTTTGTCTCCAGCCCTCAGGAAGGTCTGGCCCGCGCCCAACAGCGTTTTCCCGGCGAAGCCAGCGTATTGGTTCTGCCCCACGGCGGCAGCACCTACCCCATCGTCCCCGAATAGCCCCCTGCGCTTTCCTTGCCCCATCAAAAACCTCCTCGCGTCCGCGGGGAGGTTTTTTCAGTCCAGGTTTGTCTCAGGCGCGGCGTCCCCTGGCCCGGCGCGCCACAGCACGGCATCTAACCCCACCGCCAGCGCCCCGGCCGCCAGCAGAGCCTGACCGTGCTCCAGCGAAAATACCCCGCCGGAAACGATGACCGGCAGGTGCGCAGACTGCGCCCGCTGCAGGGCTTCGAGCGCCAGGGGCAGCAGATGCGGGCCGTACAGACGGCCGTGCAGCAGACCGCCGCGCCCGTCCGGGTAACTGCCGTAGGGAGCGCTGAGGTGCAGGGCGTTCACCCCCAAATCGCGCAGCCGGGCTGCCCAGGGAGCTTCCACCTGCGCATAGGGCAGGCTGACCACCACGGGCAGTTCCCCCAGGGCCGCGTCCACCAGACGCAGCGCCAGATCCGCCCCCGCCCAGGGGGGGATACCGATCTCCAACGCACCGACCTCCGGCAAGTTTTCCAGGCGGTCAGCCATGCGCCGGATCTCCTCGGCCTCGCTGGCCATCAGATGCACCCATACGGGGGCCGCCGAGCGCGCCCAGCGGGCGCGGTGCTCGCTGAGCACACGGCTGAGGCCGGGGTTGGGCAGACCGGTGTGCATCAGAAAGCCGCCCGCATAGGCCGCCAGGCCGCGTTCTTTGGCTGGCGAGCGCGGCGCCAGGCTGACCGGGTGGGTGATGAAGGCGCCCATGCGTTCCGGCCAGGGCCAACTGCGCGGCGGGCGAAAACCCAGCGCTCCGGCAGCGTTGACCCAGGGGGACAGCAGGGGTAAATCCTGACGGGCCTCAGCCATGCGCGGCGGCCTCCTCCCGCACCCGTCCCGAAAGGCTCAGCAGCAGCGCCAGGGCGTCCTGCGGCCGCCCATCCTCCACGGGCGGCGCGGCGCGGTGCAGCGATTCCAGAGTCACCACCACCTCCGGCACAGTCACCGGGCGGCCAAGCTGTTTGGACGTGTTGCGCACAAACAGTGCGTGTTGGGTGCGGTGGCACAGGGTGGCGGCGGTCTTTTCGGCTTTCAGCGGGGTCACATCCAGCACCCAATGGGCGGGGTCGTCCAAGTTCAGCAAACGCGGTTTGGGGGCATCGGCATAGGCCGCCTGCACGGTGTACCACAGGCGCTGGGGGCTGGCCCAGGTCTGCGCCGTCAGGCGCGCCGCGGCGTACACCAGGCGGTGGGCGGGGTGTCCGTACTCCCCGCTGCTGCCGTGGGTGATGAGTACATCCGCCGAGAGTTCATCCAAAACCTGCCGCAGCTCCTGCGCCAGGCGCACGGGATCGTCCATAAAGGCGTAGAGGGTGTTGTCCGGCCCCACGCTGGGGTCCACATAAGGCAAAAAGCGCAGCGACGCGCCCCCCAGGGCCTGCACAGCGCAGGCCAGTTCCTCAGAACGCAGCGCGCCCAGTTCCTGCGGGGCGCACAGGGGCGGGTCGCCAGCCTCGCCGCCTTCGCCGCGGGTGGCGCACAGATAGTGCACCTCAGCCCCCAGACGCGCCAAAAGTGCCAGCGTGCCGCCTGCCAGCATGGTTTCATCATCCGGGTGAGCAAAAAAAGCGAGAACCTTCATTCTTGATTATCCTTCAACCTCTAAATCATCCCACGGGAACACAGGACCGTCTTCACAGGCCAATTTCCAGCCGAGGCGGGTGTGCACCGCGCACACGCCGCAGGCCGCCGCGCCGCCGCAGGGAATGGGGGTATCCACCAGCACTTCGGCCGCCGGACAGCCCTGCTCCGCTGTCAGACCCAGGGCCTCGCGCAGCGCCGTCAGCCGGGGCCGCGGGGCAGTCAGCGCCAGATACTGCGCCCAGGCCGGGGCCTCATGCAGCAGGCTGAAAGGCAGCACCTCCACCGCCAGGGGCAGCCCCGCCGGAGGGGCCGAGGTGTACAGGGCCACGTCCGCGCCCTGCGCCAGGGCAGCCTCAATCACCGGCAGCAGGCGGGCGGTGGGGCCGTCGAGGGCCGCCAATGCCACGCGCCGCGCCTGGGGAGGCAGGCGAAAGCCGTGCCCCAAGGGGCTGCGAATCTCCAACCAGTCGCCCACAGCCCAGGCCGCCGGAAGCGGTCCCACCAGGCGCAGATCGCCGGGGCGCAGCCGTGCCGGGTATAAAGCCACAGGCAGCGGGTCGTCGCTGTGGGGGCGGTTGGCCAGCAGATACTGTCCGGGCGCGGGGTGCAGCCCGTTGGGCAGGCGCACACGCAGTCCCTGCCATACGGGGGCTTCTTGAGAAATTTCCACAATCTGGGCGAGCGTCACAGCCATAGGGTGTATCCTACCCCGCCTATCCCGATTTGAACAGGGGGTTTAGCCCCAAAAAAACCGCCCCCCGAAAAACGGGAGGCGGTCAATCGGAGACTGAAGGTTGGCTAACTGCGCAGCTTAGCGCCCAATTCCTGATCCAGGCGGCGGATGACCTTCTGGCGGATCTGGGTGGCTTCCTGGTCGGTCAGCGTGCGGTCGGGGGCCATGTAGGTCAGGCTGTAGGCCATGCTCTTTTTGCCCTCGCCCAGCTTGTCGCCGCGATAAATGTCAAACAGGCGCACATCCGCCAGCCGCTTGCCGCCCGCCGCGCGGATGACGGCTTCGATCTTCTCGGCGGTGAGGTCTTCATCCACCACCACGGCGATGTCTTCCAAAACGGGCGGGAAGACCGGGACGGGCTGAATTTCGTAGCGGGCCGGGATGCAGCTGAGCAGCACGGCCACGTCCAGTTCCGCCGCCAGCACCGGCGCCGCGCCAAAATCGTAGTGCTCGGCCACCTTGGGGTGCAGTTCGCCCGCCACGCCCGCCACGCGCTCACCTACGCGCACCAGGGCGCACTTTCCGGGGTGGAAGCTGGGGTGCTGGGTGGGTTCAAAGCGCACTTCGCTCAGGTGCAGCTCATTGAAGGCCGCTTCCAGGATGCCCTTCAGGTCGAAGAAGTCCATCACATGCGCTTCCGGGCGGTCCCAAGCGGCGATATGGCGCGCGCCGCTGAGAGCCAGCGCCAGGCGCACCGGCTCGGCGGGCAGCGGGGCTTCGGGGTTGGGCAGGAACACCGGGCCGATCTCGAAGAAGGCCAGGCGCGGGCGCAGGCGGCTGTTGCGTTCCACCACCTCCAACACCGAAGCCAGCAGGCTGCGGCGCATGACCGTGCGGTCCGAGGCGATGGGGTTGGCCAGGCGCACGTAGGGAGTCTCGGTCTGCACCGCGCCCAGCGGCAGGGCGCGCGCTTCGCGCTCCGGCGTGGTCATGCGGTAGGTAGCCACCTCGCGCAGCCCCGCCCGCACCAGCGCGTCGCGCAGCCGTTCCTCCCCTTCCAAAGCGGGGTTGCGGCGCTGCCGCGGCAGGCTGGCCGACAGGCGCACGGCGGGGATGTTGTTGTAGCCGTACAGACGCGCCACCTCTTCCAGCAGGTCGGC
>DAIOUB010000003.1:55002-57668 GCA_036751735.1 Levilinea sp.
GCCATGCGCTCCAGGCACAATTCCACGGCCTCCTGCGCCAGGGCAGGGTGGATTCCGCGCGAGAAGCGGTAGCCCGCCTCAGAATTCAGACGCTGAGAGGTCACCGTGCGGCGCACGTTGATGAAATTCCAGCTCGCGCCCTCCAGCAGGATGGTCTGCGACTGGGGGGTAACTTCGCTTTCCAGGCCGCCCATCACGCCCGCGATGGACAGCGCGCCTTCCGTGTCGCACACCAGGGTGGTGAAGGGGTCCAGATTGCGCTCCACCCCATCCAGGGTGGTCAGCTTTTCGCCGGGGTGAGCCGCGCGGGTGATGATGGTGGGCGGTTGACCGTGGGTGCGCTGGCGCAGATGGTCGTAATCGAAGGCGTGCAGCGGCTGGCCGGTTTCCAGCATGACGTAATTGGTGGCGTCCACAATGCTGTTGATCGGCCGCATGCCCGCCAGGCGCAGACGGCGCTGCACCCAATAGGGGCTGGGGCGCGCAGACGCGCCGCGCAGCATGCCGACCACAAAGCGCGGGTTCATGGCGGGGTCTTGAATCTGAATGGAAACCTGCCCCACCACGCTGGGCCCATCCGCGGGCAGACGGCGCTGCGGCAGGCGCAGCGGTTTGCCGGTGATGGCGGCCAATTCGCGGGCCACACCCAACACGCTGGCGTTGCGGATCATGTTGGGCAGGATGGAAATTTCGAACACGGCGTCGCCCATGTAGTCCGCCAGGGGCATGCCCGTGGGCGCATCGTCATCCAGGAAGATGACGCCCTCATGCTCCTCAGAGATGCCCAGTTCCTTCTCGGAACACACCATCGAGTAGCTTTCCACGCCGCGGATCTTGGCGCGCTTGAGGGTGGTCAGCACCTGTCCAGGCTGGTGGCCGTCGTAAATCTGCGCGCCCTCTTTGGCGTAGGCCACTTTGATAGGCCGGGGCAAGGGCCCCTGGCCTTTGTAATCGTACAGATTGGGCGCGCCGGTGAGCACCACCTGTTCCTGCAAGCCGTCATTCAGGCGGCACAGCACCAGGCGGTCCGCGTTGGGGTGGGGCATGACCTCGTCAATCTGCGCCACCACCACCTTCTCGCGATCCCAGGCCAGGCCAGAATATTTAAACTCATGGCGCTCGCCTTCCGGCAGGGGCAGGCCCATCACCTGCACGCTGTCCACCTCCAGGCCGGCCATAGTTAACGCGCGGGCCAGTTCCTCGAGGGACAGGTCAATATCAATGTAATCTTTCAACCACGAAAGCGGTACGTTCATCGTGTTAATCCCTCATCTCTCAGAACTGTTCCAGGAAGCGGACGTCGTTGCCCCAGAAGTAGCGGATATCGGTGATGCGGTAGCGCAGCATGGCGATGCGCTCGGGGCCCATGCCCGCCGCAAAACCGCTGTACACCGCGGGGTCGTAGCCGCCGTTTTTCAGCACGGTGGGGTGAACCATGCCGCAGCCCAAAATCTCCAGCCAGCCGGAGCCTTTGCAGATGGGGCAGCCTTTGCCGCCGCACACAAAACATTCCACGTCCATCTCGGCGCTGGGTTCGGTGAAGGGGAAATAGGAGGGGCGCAGACGCGTGCGCACTTCGTCGCCAAACAGGCGGCGGGCGAAGTCGTTCAGCGTGCCTTTCAAATCGCCGAAGGTGATGCCCTTGTCAATCGCCAGCATCTCCACCTGATTGAACTGAATTTCGGAGCGGGCGCTGATCTGCTCGTAGCGGTAGCACATGCCCGGCAGGATGACGCGCACCGGGTCGGGGGCGTACTCGCGCATGGCGTGAATCTGCCCCGGGGAGGTGTGCGTGCGCAGCAAAACGCCCGGCGTCAGGGTGTGGAAGGTATCCCACATATCGCGGGCCGGATGGTGGGCGGGGATGTTGAGCAGTTCGAAGTTGTACTCATCCGATTCCACATCCCGAGCGCGGTACACCTGGAAGCCCATGTCGCCCAACACGCGGTAGATCTCGCGCAGGTTTTGGGTGGCGGGGTGCAGGCTGCCGAGGGTGGGGGCGCGCCCGGGCAGGGTCACATCCAGGCGTTCATTCTGCAAACTGCGCTGCAGCGCGGCCTGACGCAGCTCGTCGCTGCGTAGGTTAAAGGCGCCTTCCAGGGCCAGCTTCACCTGGTTGGCGTTCTGGCCCACCTGTGGGCGCTCCTCTTTGGAGAGCTTGCCCAGGTCGCTGAACACGCGCATCACCGCCGAGCTGCGGCCCAAATGCACGGTGCGCCAGGCCTGCAAACCGGCTTCGTCCTGCACGCTTTCCAGTTCTGCGAGAGCCTGTTCCTGAATCGAAGTCAGGTTCTGCAAGAGGATAGGTAGGTCGGTCATTCTCACCTCCAAAAAATCAGAGCTTCCGCGTGCGCGGTGCTCAAGAATAAAAAAACCGTCCCAGGAAAACGGGACGGATTTTCTCCGCGGTACCACCCGAATTGGCCGCGCCGTGGCGGCCCACTTTCCCCAACGGCCCGCATCCGGCGGGCGATTGGCTGCGCTCGATAACGCGGCGCGCTGCGTCTCAGACTACTGGCCGCCTGATGGGCGGCGTTCCCCTGAGAGGCTCAGGAGGGAACTTCGGCGGGATTTCGCCGGGATGGGGTCTCAGTCTGTGCCCCGTCTTCCCTGTCGGTTTCCACCCGCGTACTTTCCTCCGTCACAGCCTTTGGACGGTTGATTAG
>DAIOUB010000004.1:0-4268 GCA_036751735.1 Levilinea sp.
GCCGCCCCCGCCCCAGTTCACCCCCACCATCACCACCACCCCGGCCGTCATGGGCGTGTTTGGCTTTCCGGAGGGCATTAATCCCCTCACCGGCCTCACCGTAGAAGACCTCACCCGCCTGGAGCGCCGCCCGGTGATGGTCAAAGTCTCCAACGCCCCGCCTTCGGTGCGTCCTCAGGCCGGCCTCTCCTTTGCCGATCTGGTCTTCGAATACTACATTGGCGAAGGCGCCAACCGCTTTTTGGCCGTTTTTTATGGGCGGGATGCAGATCGCGCCGGTTCCCTGCGTTCCGGCCGCCTGATTGATGGACAGCTGGTCAGTATGTATCAGGGTCTTTTGGCTTACGGTTCCGCCGACCCCCAGGTGGATGAAGTCCTGGAAGAAACCCTGGGCGACCGCGCCATCTCCAACCTGGAAGCCAATTGCCCCACCTTCTGCGGGCGCGATACCCACTCCTCCCCCTGGATTTACGCCAACACCGCCTCCCTCAGCAACTACGCCAACAAGCACGGTATCAGCAACACGCGCCCGCCCCTCAACGGCATGATCTTTCAAAACGAGATTCCCGAATCCACTGGCGCGGGTCAAAAAATCGCCGTGGCATACAGCGCCTCGCGCGGCGAGTGGCGCTATGACCCCGAAACCGGCCTGTATGCGCGCTGGGAAGAGCGCCGCCTCAACCCCGATGACCTCATCCCCCTTACCGACCAGCTCAACGATCAGCCCCTGGTCTTTGCCAATGTGATCGTCCTCTTCGCCGAATACACCGAATTCGCCCCCACCCTGCACGATGTGGACATCTGGGGCAATCAACTGGGGCGCAAAGCCCTCTTCTTCCGCGACGGTATTCTCGTGGAAGGCTCCTGGCGCACGGTCGACCGCGGCCAGCCCATTCAGTTCTTCAACCAATACGGCCTGCCCATGATCCTCAAACCGGGCACCTCCTGGATTCACATCGTGGGTCTCAACACGGATGTCAGCCAGCCGGACCCTGGGCATTGGGAACTGCGTTTCCACCTGCCCTAAGGCCAACATCCCTATGAAAATTCTTCGCCTGTGGTGGTGTTTGGTTAGCCTGAGTCTTACGCTCGCGGCCTGCGCCTCCCCGGCGTCCGTGCCCACGCTCACCGCCCCCCCCGCGCCAGCCGCACCCACCGCCGCCCCCACCCACACGCCCTCGCCCGCGCCTTCCCTCACATCGCCGCCCACCGCCAGCCCCGCCCCCAGCCTTACCCCTCTGCCCCAGGCATTCGGCCCCACAAATTTCCCTCCGGCGGTCAACCCCCTCACCGGCCTGCCCGTTTCGGATCCCGCGCTGCTTTCTCGCCCGCCCGTGTTTGTCAAAATTGCCAATTTCCCGCGCGAAAGCCGTCCCCAATCCGGCCTCGCGAAAGCCGATCTGGTCTTCAATGATTACATCGGCGAGGGCACAGACCGCTTCACCGCCGTGTATTACGGACAGGACGCCGCCAAGGTCGGCCCCATCCGTTCCGCCCGCCGGGTGGACGCCCAACTGGTGCGCATGTACCAGGGCCTTCTGGCTTATGCCGGCGCCGACCCGGAGCGCGTCTTCCCCCTCCTCGACCGTCACCTCGGGCAGCGCGCCGTGAACGCCGCCCCCGCCACCTGCCCCGCCCTGTGCGATGTCGGCCCGCACACGGTCTTCAGCGTCTTCGCGGATACCGCCCTGCTTTCTCGCTATGCCGCCGAGGAGCGCAAGCTTACTCCGACGCGCCCCAACCTGGACGGCATGGCCTTTGACCCCCAGCCGCCCAGCGGTGGTTTGGAAGGCGCTCAGGCCTCCGTCACGTTTAACGCCTTCAACAAGGGCCTGTGGAAATACGATCCCACCGTCCAACGCTATCTGCGCTGGCAGGAATCCGTGGGCGAAGACAACTCCATCAGTATGCTGCCCCTCACCGACCGCGCCGCGGGCCTTCAGTTGGCTTTCGATAACGTCATCGTAGCATTTGCCCCCTATGAAACGATTGCGCCCACGCTGCTCGATATTACAATATGGTATAACCAGGATGGGCGCCGTGCGGTGCTCTTTCGCAACGGGACTGCCTACGAAGGCATCTGGCGCGCCCCTTCCGCCGACCGCCCCATGCAATTCTGGACCCCCCAGGGGCAGCCGCTGGCTCTCAAACCGGGGAATACCTGGATTGTCCTGGCGGGGGTAACCTCCACCCTCACCCAGGATGCCCCCGGCATCTGGAACATGACCTTTTCCACCCCCTAAAGGCCCCATGCGCGTCCTCGTCATGTCCGACATCCATGCAAACCTCACCGCCCTCCAGGCAGTTCTCACTGCCGCGGGAGACTACGACGCCGTCTGGTGCCTGGGCGATCTGGTGGGCTACGGCCCAGACCCCAACGAATGCATTGAGGTCATGGCGTCCCTGCCCAACCTCACCTGCCTGCTCGGCAATCACGACGCCGCCGCCCTGGGCCAAATTGATCTGGAAACCTTCAACAAAGAAGCCCGCATTTCCGCCGCCTGGATGCAGAGCACCCTCACCGCCCGCAGCTTCCAATTTCTCACCACATTACATGAAAAAATGGTCCTGGGTCAAATCACCCTGGCGCACGGCAGCCCGCGCAACCCCGTGTGGGAATACCTTCTGGATAAATTCACCGCCGCCCTGAACTTTCGCCACTTCGATACCCAGCTGTGCTTCACTGGCCACACTCATATTCCCTCGGTCTTCATTGAAAACGACAGCCGCCGCGAGATCGAATGGCGGCGCATTCCTCCCAACTTCCCCCTTACCCTGCGGTCGCGGGCCATCCTCAACCCTGGCTCCGTCGGCCAGCCCAGAGACCGCGACCCGCGCGCTTCTTTTGCTCTCTTTGATACCCAAACCAACACCTGGGAAATTCACCGCGTCACTTACGATGTTCTCAGCGTTCAATCGCGCATCCAACACGCCGGCCTTCCCGACCGACACGCCGTGCGTCTCTCCGCCGGGTGGTGACGCCCGCCTGGAACCTTCCGCCCGGATTCGTCGTCTATGGGTTAACCCATTGGCTGTTCTCTTAAGGAGGAGAATCCCATGTTCCGAAAAGTGCTCATCCCGCTTATTTTGACCGCGCTGCTGCTGGCTGCCTGCTCACCGGCTGCAAGCGCCCCGGCCGCCGACATGGCCGAACCAGGCATGGGCTTTGCCCCACCCTCGGCCCCCGCTGCGGCTCCTCAGATGGAAGAAGCCAGAGCGTATGAAGGTGAATCCACCAACTCCGTTAATGTGGAGGGCGCCGCGGTGGAACGCATCGTCATCATGAACGCCAACATGTCCATCGTGGTCGAAGATCCCGCTCTGGCCGTGGACGAGATCGCCAAAATGACCCAAGAAATGGGCGGCTTCATCGTCAATTCCAATCTGTACCAATACACCACCGATGACGGCGAAAAAGTCCCCGCCGCCTCCGTGACCGTCCGCGTTCCCGCCGAGCGCCTCACCGAAGCCCGCGACCGCATCAAAGCCCTGGTCGCCGACGGCAATCTGGATGTCACCACCGATAACGTCTCCGGTCAGGATGTCACCCGCGAGTACACCGATCTCAATTCGCGCCTGAAGAATCTGGAATTGGCTCAGGCGCGCCTGCAGAACATTCTGGATGAGGCCACCAAAACCGAAGATGTGTTGGCCGTGCATCAAGAACTGACCCGCATCTCCGAAGAAGTTGAGGTTGTCAAAGGACAGATCAAATTCTACGATGAGTCCTCCCGCCTGTCCGCCATCAGCGTGGATATCAAATCCAGGGCTTCCGTGGCCCCCCTCACCATCGGCGGTTGGCAGCCGGTGGGGGTTGCCCGCGACGCCATGCAGGCCCTCATCAACTTCGGCAAATTCCTGGGCAATGCCCTCATCTGGATGGTCATCTTCTGTCTGCCCTCCAGCCTGGTCACCATTGTCCCCCTGTTCTTCATCATCCGCGGCATCGTCCGCTATGCTCGCCGCCGCAAGGCTGCCAAAACCGCCGCGGTGACGGAAGCCAACGCCCCGCAAAGCTAATCGCCCTCCCCACGCCCAAAAACGGCCTCTGCAATCCACCACAGAGGCCGTTTCATTTCACCAGTATTCACTTCGTTACGGAAGAGCTGCGTCTTCCTGAAGCAAATTCAGCCGCATCTCGGACCCGTCCGCCGCGCGGATCACCAGCTCATCCCCCTCCAGGCGCTCCAGTATGTACGGCCCGCTGCCGGGCAGGCCCACGTCCTTGCGCAGATCCACCAGCACGCGCTCCGCATCGTAACGCAGGA
>DAIOUB010000004.1:4368-54504 GCA_036751735.1 Levilinea sp.
GCCGCGGCCTGCTCTGCCGCTCCGCTGGGCCGCTTCGGCAGCACATCTGCTTGAATGGTCAGCGATGACCGCCACCACAAGATGTCTGTTGACCAGCGCAGTTCCTGCCGAGTGCGCGCGTCACGGGCCAATTCATCATACAGCTGCTGCCAGCCCTGCTCAGGGCGGTTATCGAGCCCCGGTCCGCACCCGCTGGGGTACTGCTGGCAGGCCTGCCATTGGGTCATCACCCCCTGAATCTGCATGGGCGCGCCCTTATTCTGCGCCGCCCACAGGCTCATCAAGGCCCACTGCTGCGCGTTTCCCGTATCCGTTGCATAGATCAAGGGCAGCGGGAAAGCCGCCCCCACGCCGTAGGACACATACCACAGGTCTTCTTTCGTCCAGGCGTCCTTGCAGTCCCAATGCGGAAAAACCCGTGTCGGGCAGCTGTTGGCATCCCCAAAGTCCAGATACGGATACAGATTGCCGTCATCGTAACCGTTCACCCAGTTGCGGGTCACATCCGACGGGTTCCATCCCAATTCAATGTCAATCGCGCCCACGGCTGCCACGCGGTGATAATAGTTGTTGTCCTTCAGCCAGCGGTTGACATGATCCACAAAGTTATTCCAGGCGATCCCGCTGCTGTAGCGCACCATGTCGCCGTAATTGCTGGTTCCCAAACCCAGCGTCACCGTGCTTTGCGTGTCCGTCCCTGCGCAGTCGACATATCCCATCGCGTACATGGGGATCAGCGTTTCCAGCACCGCCGTGGTGGTCGGCGCCACGTCAAAGAGGCTGGCTCCGTACACTGTGCCGATCTTCACCGGCCGGCCAAAAGCCAGCACCACCAGGCTGTCCTGCGTCCCCGCCAGGTTTTTATCGCGAGTCCCCTGCGCGCAGCCCAGGTTGTAGTACGCATTCGGGTTGTTGGTGGTCATGTACACGCTGGTGCCGAAGCGCGGTGGGCCTTCTTCTACCTGTGGCACAGTTTTATGCACCAGAGGGAAGAACAGCCGGTGGGGCTCAGCCCCCTGCACCGGCGTTGACCCGCCCATCAGCCCCACTAATAACAGCCCCAGCACCAAACCAGTAAATGCCCAGCGAGTCAATTTGTTCAACTTTCTGTCCTCCGCAGCCGGATTTCCACCGGCCCCATCCCACCTGCTGGGATTTCCAGACAGCCTCTCTCCGGCTGCACAGCGGCCTGCTCGGCGCCCACCCACACCGCCCACACCCCTGGCGGCACCGCGCATACCACCTTTCCTGCCGCCTGCCGCCCAACATCCACCGTCATCTCCACACCATCAGCGCTTTCCAGCCAGCGCCGCACTTCTAGCCCTTGCGACAGGTGAAGGTCACCGCCCAGATATTGAACCCGTCCCGGCTCGGCCCGGCGCACTGCCGCAGCAAAGATCCCGTGCGGGGCTACCTCGCCAAAATCCCAGGTGCTTCCCGCCGGCAGGAAGTGCGCTCGCCCGCTCCAAAATTCCCGCACCCACGCGTCCTGCGCGGCCAACTGGAACTGCGCTCCGTCCAACTGAAAGCGCCGCGCGGTATCCGCGCTGTTATACCAGGCGATCAATTGCCATTCCCCGGCCGCCCCCTGCAAATCCAACCGCAGGGTTTCCGGCGTGGTTTTCTCCAGGCCGTCCAACACCAGCGCGCGCTGGCCAATCGCCGGCAGCAGCGCCGCCGCGATCTGCCGCCGCTCCTCCGGCACCGCAGGTAAATCATCCGAAAGCAGCAGCAGCCCGCCGGTCAGCGCTGCGAGTGTGGCAAAGGTGCGCACCTCATCTAACGTCAATTCGCTGTCCGGCCGGATCAGCAGGCAGTCCGGGTCGTTCCACCACCACCGCCGGTGCATCCCTGCTCGCGTGAGGATATTTTGAATGGCATTTCGCGCCGCTGGCATGGGGGTGATCTGTTCAAACGGCCGCTTCCAACCTGCGAAGCGCGGCGTCCAGGTCGGGGCGGTATCCGCGCCAATGCGCATGGCGTCCACCAGGCCCAAAGCTGATCCCAAAGGAGCCCCGCAGCCCAGCAGCAGCGTCTCCGGTCCTGCCGCCCGCCGCAGCGCTTCCATCCCCCGCCGCAGCACCTGCGCCCGCGTCAAACTGTCGTCTTTTCGCCGCCCGCGGATGGCCCCGGCGTACAGGAAGTCCAGCTTCAAGTACGGGTAGCCCCAGCGGTGCGCCGCCGTCTCAATCACCGTGTAGGCGTAGTCCAACGCTGCTGGGTGGGTCAGATCCAGTCCCGCCGTGATCGCTCCCCAGTTATACCCGGCCGAAGCCGGCAGCCCCCACCGGCCTTTCACCAGCCAATCGGGGTGCTCGCGCGCCGTTTGGGAACGCGGGTGCACGATGAACGGCGCCAGCCACAGGCCCGGCATCTTTCCAGCAGCGCGGATCTCTTCCGCCAATCCGGCCACCCCCTGTGGAAACGTGGAGCGAAATTGCAGCCAATCGCCCACCACCGCCTGAAAGCCGTCGTCAATCTGCACCAGTTCCAGCGGCAATTCGCGCTCCATCTGCACAATCGCCCGCAAATTGCCGCGAATTTGCTCTTCCGTCACCTGATCAAAAAAATGATACCAGGAGCACCAGCCCGCCGGCATCTGTTCTCGCAGCCGCACGCCGTTTTCCACCCCCGCCGCATCAAAGTAATCTCCCAGGCAGTCCGGGTCGTGCACGTTCACCGGCCCGATCACCGCCCAATCGGTCTCCAGTCGTTGACCTTCACCCAGCCAGACCCCGTCGCCGTCTGCCCACACGCGCAGATTGGGCTGTTTACCCCGCAAATCCACCTCAACCACCCCGAACTGCTCGCGTTGGCTCAAAAATCCGCTCACCACTCCCAGCCCCGTTTTGCAGTCGGCTGCCACGCTGAAGAAATCGCTGGCAAAGCGTCCCGCCTGCCGCGGGCGGGGCGTGTTAGCGTTGTACCAAAGCGGCCCTTCCAGCCAATCCAACCAGGTGGCGGGTTGGCGCTGATCCGGCCCGTAGGCCCCCGCTGCCCCCCACGACTGCCAGCCGTTGACAAAGCAGCGCCAGTCCTGCGGCTTTGAACCTTCACCCAGGCGCAGTCCCTCGGCCGCCAGCAGGTTCAGTTTTCCCACCCGCACCCGCCGCCCGCCCCCGTGGGTGATGGCACCTTTGCAGGCAAACAACGCTTGCTGCGGGCCGCCGCGAAAATGCAGCTCCGCCGTCAGCCCGGCCTCATTCGGTTCAAAGGTCAGAATCCAGGTTTTCACAGCCCGCCCCGCAGCGTCCACATCCTGCAGAACGCGCGTTTCACGCACCCGCCAGGGCTGATCGGGCAGCATGAAATCTTCCCCGCGTGCATCACTGACCCAAAAATGGATGCGCGCCGTCTCAATACTCGCGGCGGCGGCCTCTTTTTCCCGAAATTCCAGAATGCCTTTCTTCGTGTCCAGGTGAATATCCCAGGCCGGGTGATCCAGATGCATGTTTGCCTCTCGCCATGTCGTTGGGGTTTCCTTCAGTATAGAATCACCCGCTGCCCCCGTCAACCCTCATCCCTGAAAGGCTGCGCGTCGGCCAGCGCTCGCCGTTCTGCCCCATCTGCGCAGGATAACGAACCGGGCCGCGCACTGCGCAGCCCGGTGATATTTGGGAGCCCCGCCAGAAAAGATGCCTGGCTGAATCCCGTATGGGTGGTGAAGCGGCGGCGTGGATCCGGCAGAACTGGGGAGCCTCCAGGAACCGGGTCAGCCTCCAAACGCTGCTAAATTCCGTCGAACAAAACGCCGAGAAGCAGCAGCACAAACGCGGCCAGTACCAACCAAAAAGCCACACCGGAGACAACCGGGATGACCACCAGTTGGCCCAACAGGCCCAGAACAGCGAGAATGACGGCGATCCAGAAAGTGATTTGTTTCGGTGCTTGAAGCTTCATTTTTTCCTCCTTTAGCGGATAGGTAAAAAAATTAACCCTTCAGGCCCCATAACACAAACGTGTGCTATGAAAGGTTTTTGACAAGCAGGCCCAGACACACAGCCTCAACCGTCAAAAACCACCAGTAATGAGTGCTTCTTTCTTCTATTATGATCCGATTACTCCCATCTGTCAATCAAAATCATGTGACATGTCACATGGCCACCTTCCCATCCTATCCCGCTGCCCGCAGGGCGCATCAATCCGCGCACGCACCCAGCGCAATGCCTATGCGCAGTTTTTATGCGTTTTCCCCTCCCCGCCCCGGCAATGGTATAATCCCACCCATGCCTTCTTACGTCGCCCTCGATATCGAAACCACCGGTCTCGACCCTCAATCGGATGCCATCACCGAAGTCGGCCTCGTGCGCTTTAACGGACACCGTGTCGAAGCCGAGTGGTCCAGCCTGGTGAACCCCGGTCGGTCCATCCCGACCCCTATCACCATGCTGACCGGCATCACCAACGAGATGGTGCGCAACGCCCCACCCTTGAAGGCAATCCTGCAGGAAATCGCCGATTTTGTGGGCGACAGCCCCGTCGTGGGTCACAATATCCGTTTCGATCTCTCTTTTCTCCAACGTCAAAATCTGCTCCTCGACAATCCGTCCATTGATACCTACGAGCTGGCCGCCGTTATGCTGCCCACCGCCAGCCGTTATAACCTCAGCGCCCTGGCCCAACTGCTGGGCATCCCCCTTCTGGAACATGCCCACCGCGCCCTGGCCGACACGCGCGTCACCCACGCTGTTTTTACCCGCCTCAGCGAAAAAGCCCAAGAGCTGCCCCTCGACCTGGTCGCAGAGCTGGTGCGCGCTGGTGAGCCCATCGACTGGGGCGGGCAGTTTTTCTTCCGCCAACTGTTGCGCACCCTCGCTCGCGCCGGGGTTTCCGCCGCGCGTCATGAAGATTCCGGCCCACAAGGCCCGCTCTTCGCCGCCGCTGAACCCCCCGCGGCACCACTCCAGCCCGTCAATCCTCCTGAGCCGCTCGATGAAGAGGAAGTCGCTGCTCTGCTCGAATACGGCGGCCCTTTTGCGCGCTATTTCGAACAATACGAACACCGCCCCCAACAGGTGGGGATGCTTCGTTCAGTGGCCCATGCCCTTTCCTATGGTCAGCATCTCATGGTCGAAGCGGGAACCGGCACCGGTAAATCCTTCGCCTACGTCGTCCCCGCCGCCCTTTTTGCCCTCCAAAACAACCTGCGTGTGGTCATCTCCACCAACACCATCAACCTGCAGGAACAGTTGATTAAAAAAGATATCCCCGATGTGCGCGCCGCTTTGGGGATAGACCTGCGCGCCACGGTCATCAAAGGCCGCGGCAACTACCTTTGCCCCCGCCGTCTGGACCATTTCCGCCACCGCGGTCCCGAAACGCCCGAGGAAATGCGCGTGCTGGGCAAAATCCTGGTCTGGCTGAATGAAAACGGCAGCGGCGACCGCAGCGAAATCAACCTCAACGGCCCCATCGAACGCGATATCTGGAGCCGGTTCTCAGCCGATGATGACGCCTGCAAGACCGAAGTCTGCCTCAGCCGCACCGGCGGCGCCTGCCCCTTCTTCCAGGCTCGTCTGGCCGCTCAAAACGCGCACCTCCTGATTGTCAACCATGCCCTGCTGCTCTCCGATGTGGCCACGGGCAACCGCGTCCTGCCGGAATACGATTTCCTTATCGTGGACGAAGCCCACCACGTGGAAGCCGCCACCACCAACGCCCTCAGTTTCCGCGTCACCCAGGGGGATCTGGCCCGCGTGCTGCGCGAACTGGGCAGCACCAGCAGCGGCTTGCTGGGCCGCCTGTTGGGCGGGCTTTCGCATATCCTGCGCCCGTCCGATCTGGCCGCTTTTGAGCAGTCCGCCCGCCGCGCCACCGATCTGGCCTTCCGCCTCGATCACGACTTCCGCGAGTTCTTTGCTGCCCTCGATTCCTTCCTCACCGACCAGCGCGACGGCCGGCCCGTCAGCCCCTACGGCCAGCAGGAGCGCATCCTGCCCGCCACCCGCGCCCAACCCGCCTGGGGGGATGTGGAAGTGCAGTGGGATGTCACCCACGAGACCCTCACCTTGCTGCTCACCCTCCTTTCCACCTTCAGCAAGAGCCTGGCGGATCACGCCGAGCTGCTGGATGAAGAGCTGGAAGACCTGCAAGGCAGCCTCTCCAACCTCAACCGCCGCTTTTCCGAAGTGGAGATGAGCCTCAACGCCCTGGTCAGCAGCCCCTCATCGGACTTCATCTACTGGGTAGAAATTTCTCCCAATAACAACCAGCTCGCCCTGCAAATCGCCCCTCTCCACATCGGCCCCCTCATGCAGGAATACCTGTGGAACAAGAAAAGCAGCGTCATCCTCACCTCTGCCACCCTCACCGCCAGCGGTGACTTTGACTACCTCCGCGAGCGCCTGTACGCCGCGGATGCTGACGAGCTTACTCTGGGTTCGCCTTTTGACTACCAGAGTTCAGCCCTGCTCTACCTGGTCAACGACATCGCCGAACCCGCCGACGCCAACAACTATCAGCGCTCGGTCGAGCAAACCCTCACCCGCCTGGCCAAAGCCACCGGCGGCAAAATGCTGGCGCTCTTCACCTCCTATGCTCAGCTCAAGCGCACCTCCCAGTCCATCGGCCCTCACCTGGCTGAAGCCGGCATTCAGGTGTATGAGCAAGGCGAAGGCGCCTCGGCCAACACCCTGCTTGAAACCTTCCGCGAGGCCGACCGCGCCATCCTGCTCGGCACGCGCGCCTTCTGGGAAGGCGTGGATATCCCCGGCGCAGCCCTCTCCATCCTGGTGATCGTCAAGCTGCCCTTCGACGTCCCCTCTGACCCCATCGTGGCCGCCCGTTCCGAAACGTTTGAAGACCCCTTCTCCGAATACAGCCTGCCCGAAGCCATCCTGCGCTTCCGCCAGGGCTTTGGCCGCCTCATCCGCACCCAATCCGACCGCGGCATCGTTGCCATCCTCGACCGCCGCATCCTCACGAAGCGCTACGGCAAATTGTTCATTCAATCCTTGCCGGAGTGCAAACTCAAGATCGGCACGAT
The DNA here is from genome assembly GCA_036751735.1 of Levilinea sp. GTDB lineage: Bacteria > Chloroflexota > Anaerolineae > Anaerolineales > Anaerolineaceae > Levilinea. Next base: position 11,354 of record DAIOUB010000004.1, read on the forward strand.
GGCCGATCTGCCCGCTGCTGCGGTGCGCTGGCTGAACCTTTAGTATTTTGGCGAATTAACCCCCATTTCTCTTAGATCCTTTCCGATTCCGCAAAGCTAAGATAAGCTTTGCGGAATTTGATACCTGACATTTGTCATATCGGTTTTATGACATTTGTCCAGGCAAACCCCTTGTAATTCAGCACCTCGTTGATTACAATGATATACGATATATCGGATATGTAACCTGTTACAATCACGATAACCATGCTCTCCCAATCCAGGCCTGCCTTGGCTGGAATCTCAATCCTCAGTAACCTAACGCTCAGTTTAATAACAGGTCTCCCTCTGCACATATCCACAGCTTGCCCCTGCAAGCTCTGTCCGTAGAATTCACACAGCCTGAGGCTGGTGTGTTTTCTGTCACCCACTGTTTTTCGACCCTTGAGGAGGATCCATGAAAGTGCCCCGCACCCTGTTGTACCTGCTTTTGGTCGTATGTTTTGCCATGAGTGTGGTCGGCTGCCAACCGCCCGCTGCGGAAACCCCCGCTGCGCCCGAAGCCCCGGCCGCCACCCAGGCCCCCGCTGCTGAGCAGCCTGCCCAGCCAGCCCCCACCGAAGAGCCCAAGCCCGTCACGGCTGAGGATCTTCCCGTACTGGTCATGGCCATGCGCCTGGATGACGTCGTCACCCTGGATCCTGGCTATGCCGGTGAAACCACCAACCTCACCATCCACATCAACACCTACGACACCCTGGTGGATTTCCGCCCCGATGACCTCACCAACATGGTCGGCCGCCTGGCCGAGTCCTGGGAAAACAACGCGGACTTCACCGAATTCACCTTCAAACTCAAACCCGGCCTGACCTTCGCCTCCGGCAACCCCATCACTGCGGAAGATGTCGCCTTCTCCTGGAACCGCATGATCAACATCGCCGGCGCGCCCGCCTGGAACCTGGACGGCGTCACCGCTGTCGAAGCTGTGGATGAGCTCACCGTCAAGGTGACCTGCGCCGAACCCAACCCGGCCTTCCTCTCCATCGCTGCCAACCCCTCCCTGGGCATCATGGACTCCAAGCTGGTGAAGGAACACGGCGGTACGGACGCGAAAGACGCCGCCACCACCGACACCGCCAAGGAATGGCTCGATCAGAACTCCGCTGGCTCCGGCCCCTTCACCCTCGTGCGCTGGTCGCCCAAGTCCGAAATTGAGCTGGTCGCCAACATGACCTACTTCAAGGGCGCCCCCAAGTTCGGCAAGGTCATCATCAAGCACGTTGAAGACCCCACCACCCAGCTCCAAATGCTTCAGACCGGCGACGCCGACCTCATCGGCCAGCTCGATTCCGATCTGATGGAAGTGGCCCAGGCCGACTCCAACCTGGTCATCACCACCGACCAGACCCTGGACATGAACTACCTGGCCATGACCTCCAACTGCAAGACGGAAATCAGCCCCGAATCCTCCGCCCTGCTGTGCGACAAGCGCATCCGCCAGGCGGTGGCTTACGGTATTGATTACGACGGCCTGATCCAATCCGTCATGAACGGGTACGGCGTGCGCGCCCCCAGCATCATCCCCCTGGGCATCCTGGGTGTAGACCCCGCCAAGACCTGGGGCCGCGATGTTGAAAAATCGAAAGCCCTCCTGGCCGAAGCTGGTCATGCCGACGGCATCACCCTGGACTACTACTACGCTTCCAACGCTACCCGTGAAATCGTGGCCGCGAAGGTCAAGAATGACCTGGCCGAGGTCGGCATCACCCTCAACCTCAATCCGATGGAACAGAGCGTTTATCTCTCCGAGATGCGCGCTCAGAAACTGCCCATGGCTCAAGGCGGTTGGACTCCGGACTACCTCGATCCCACCATGTGGACCGACTATTTCGCCCTGGGCGATCGCTCGGTTGCCTTCCGCATGTGGTACAAGAACGAGAAAGCCACCGAATTGGCCATGACTGTCCGCACCAACATGGACCGCGCCGCCCGTGAGAAAGCCATCGTCGAACTGCAGGACATCCTCATCGACGACATGCCCTATATCATGCTCTGGCAAGGCGTGGGCATCCATGCCCACCGCAACACCCTCACCGGTTACAAATTCCACCCGGTTTGGCTGGTGGACTTCTGGGAACTGGCTCCTGTAGAATAATGCTGCCGTAGCATCGCGTGGGGGGCGGGATGGGGTCCCGCCCCCCCAACTTCTTCCCTCCCTTTCATCGAGGAGAGCTGGATGAACCTGATATCCTACATCGTACGCCGCCTGCTGCTCATGATCCCCATGATCATCGGCATCACCATCGCGCTGTTCGTCGTCACTCGCATCGTGCCCGTCAATCCGCTGGCGGTTATCCTGACTGAAAAATCAATGGACAACCCCGCTTCGGTGAAAGCTGCCACCGAGAAGTGGGGTCTAGACAAGTCACTCCCCGAGCAGTACTTCATTTACTTGAAAAATCTGGTGCAGGGCGATATGGGGATTTCCTTCAAGACCAAGAATCCGGTCACCAAGGACATCATCACCTTCCTGCCTGCCACCATTGAATTGGGCATGGCTTCCTTTATCTTTGCCATCTTACTGGGTCTCCCCCTGGGCATCTTCGCGGCCCTGCGCGCCGGCAAATTCATTGACCATTTCAGCCGCGTTTTTGCCCTCATCGGCGCTTCCATGCCGCCTTTCTGGTCGGGTCTGCTCATGCTGTTCCTGTTCTATTACAAGCTCGGCGTGCTGCCCGGCCCTGGCCGGGTGGACGCCCGCATCGGCCCGCCCACCCATGCCACCGGCCTGTTCCTGTTCGACTCGCTCCTTGTCGGGGATATGCCCGCCTTTTGGAGCTCCCTCAGCCACCTCATCCTGCCCGCCATCATCCTGGGTTGGTTTACCCTGGCCCTCATGGCGCGCATCACCCGCTCCTCGCTGATTGAGGTCCTCCAGCAGGATTACATCCGCACCGCCCGCGCCAAAGGTCTGCGGGAATCTGCGGTGGTGGTCAAACACGCCCTGCAAAACGCCCTGATTCCCATGGTCACCATCATGGGCCTGGCCTTCGCAGGCCTCATGACCGGCGCCATCATGACCGAAACCATTTTCGCCTGGCCGGGCATCGGCCGGTATGCCGTTGAAGCCTCGGTCAATCTGGATTATCCCGCCCTGATGGGCACCACATTGGTCATCGCGATCCTCTACATGTTTATGAACCTCATCGTGGATGTCCTTTACGCGGTCATTGACCCCCGCATCCGGGAGGCTTAATCATGGCTCAATCCGACAACATCGCCAGTTTAAAGATCCAAAAATCCGACGCCCCCTGGAAACGCAGGGTGAAATCTCTCCTGCGCAACCCAATGGCCATGTTTGGCGTGGGCATCATCATATTCTGGATCCTGGTCGCCTTCCTGGCCCCCGTCATCGCCCCCAAAGGCCCTCTGGAACAAAATATCGGTGACCGCATGCAGCCCCCATCCAGTCAATACTGGTTTGGCACGGATGAGCTGGGACGCGATGTCTTCAGCCGAGTCGTTTACGGTGCGCGCATCTCGCTGCCCATCGGTCTGATCGTGATCGTCTTCGCCATGCTCTTCGGCTGTTTCATCGGCGCCACCGCTGGCTATTTTGGCGGCGTCTACGACCTGCTTATCATGCGCCTGGCCGACATCACCATGTCCTTCCCGTCCATCGTGCTGGCTCTGGCCATTGCCGCCGTCCTCGGCCCCAGCCTCACCAACGCCCTCATCGCCATGATTTTGGTCTGGTGGCCGGAGTACGCCCGCCTCATGCGCGGTCAGGTGCTCAGCGTGCGCAACAATGAATATGTCGCCGCAGCTGTCCTCCTGGGCGCCAGTCAATCGCGCATTCTCTTCCGCCACATCCTCCCCAACACCTTTGGCCCCATCCTGGTCAAGGCCTCGTTGGATGCTGGCAGCGCCATTCTCAACATCGCCGCCCTCAGCTTCATCGGTTTGGGGGCTGTACCGCCCACCGCCGAATGGGGCGCCATGATCTCCACCGGCCGCTACAAATTCTACAACTGGTGGATGACCACCTTCCCCGGTCTGGCCATCCTCAGTGTGGTCTTGGGCTTCAACTTCTTCGGTGACGGCGTGCGCGATGCCTTTGACCCTCGCACCAACAAGTCATAAATCAACCCTACCCTCTGTATAACAAAAAACCCACCGGCGGCTGAATATAGCGCCGGTGGGTCTATGAATCCAGGCTTACTTCCCTAATCCCGCACGTACACCCGCGGGATGCGTGCGTTGATCACCGCGGTCACATCCGCCTGCGAGGTTTTCCAGCGCGCCGAAAGATCTTCAATCTGAATGGCTTCCTGGCCTTGCTGTCCCAAAAGCACCACCTCGGTTCCCTCCGGGTAAGCCTGATCCAGCTTCACCATGCAGGCGTCCGCGCAAACCCGTCCCACCACCGGCACACGCCGGCCATTCATCAGCACCTCGTTGTCGTACACCCGCCGGAAACCGTCCGCGTAACCCACCGGCAGTACGCCGATCCATTCCGCGCCCTGCGTGCGGTACACCTGCCCGTAACTCAGCCCCCAGCCGTCAGGCAGCAGCCGGCACGAAGCCAACTGCGCCTTCCAGCTCAAAACTCGCCGCATCTCCGCGGGGAACGGCTCGAAATAGAATGGGCGAATCCCCACCAGCACCGAACCCGCCCGCGTCATGTTCATCCACGATGGCGGGTATCCCATCGCCGCGGCTGAGTTGGCCGTATGCAGCCAGCGCGGGTTCACCCCCACCCCGCGCACGCCCTCTACCGCTTGCCGGAAGCGTTCCATCTGCACCGGCGCCATCGGGTCATCCGGTTCATCGTCAATCATGGCAAAATGGGTGTAAATCCCTTCGATCTCGATGCCCCCCAGACCCACCGCAAAAGCCGCAAAATCCCCCGCCTCCTCAGCCAGTACCCCCAGCCGCCCCATGCCCGTGTCCACCTTCAGGTGCACTTTGGCGGTTTTCCCCAGGGCTTTAGCCCGCTGGCTGATGCGCTCCGCGTTTTCACGGCTGTGCAGGGTCATGCGCACCTCCTGCCCAATGGCGGCCTCCACCTCCGGCAGAGTCGTCATGCCGAACACCAGGATGGGCGCATCAATGCCCTCCTGCCGCAGCGCCGCCGCCTCACAAAACCGCGCCACAGCCAGCGCCTTGGCCCCCGCCGCCAGCATCTCGCGGCCAATCGGCCCTGCCCCCATGCCGTAGGCATTGGCCTTCACCACCGCCATCAAGTCTACCCCCGTGCGCTCCAGCAGCCGCCGTGTGTTATGCGCCACAGCCGAAAGGTTGATCTCTAGCCAGGTCGGGTAAGGCTGTACAGCCGTGCCAGGAGTGTTCATGTGCGATCCTCTAGGTTGAATTTTGGTTGGAAATTCATGCTTGACAACCTCTCATTAATTCTTATAATACGGTATATCAAGTATGGTGTATGATATATCATATTATAGGATCATGTGCCTTACTTGGCAACACATCCACCGTTTCCAACCCTTTTTACAATTGTACAGATTTTCAGTAACCAGGAGGTGCAGGCCAGTCCATTCTCAGAGGTTGTGCTGTCTGTTCATGGCCGCCATCCTTGATACCCATACTCTATCCATCCCTTCTCTATTGCTTTCGTAGTCGCTCACCCAACTCAAATCCCTAAGGAGAAATACGCACACATGAAAAGCCGCATTCTCATTACCCTGATTCTCGTTGCGGTACTGCTCAGCAGCTTGCTGTCGGCCTGCAAGCCCGCCGAACCAGAAACCATCAAGATTGGCAATCTGGTTGCGCTCACCGGCCCCAGCGCTACGTGGGGGCAGTCGGAAAATAACGCCCTCATGCTGGCTGTGGAAAAAATCAACGCTGCTGGCGGTATTGACGGCAAGAAGATCGAAATCATCGCCTACGACAGCCGCGCCGACAAGCTCGAAGCCGTGAACGTTGTCAAGCGCATGGTCGAACAGGACAAGGTCGTCGCCATCATCGGCCCCGGCCAGTCGGGTGTGGCCAACGCCGTCCGCGAAGTCAACAACTCCGCCAAAGTCCCCCTCATCGCCACCACCGCCACCAACCCCAAAGTCACCGTGGCCGATGACGGCACGGTTGTGCCCTTCACCTTCCGCGTGTGCTTCATTGACCCCTTCCAGGGTACCGTTGCTGGCCAGTTTGCCCTCAAAGACCTGGGCGCCAAGAAAGCCGCCACCCTGTATGACATCGGCGACGAATACTCCCAGTTCCTGAGCAAATACTTCGTGGAAGCCTTCGAAAAAGGCGGCGGCACCATCACCGCCAGCGAAGCCTTCCGCTCCGGCGAGTTGGACTTCCGCGCCCAGTTGGGCAAGATCAAAGAAGGCAACCCTGACGTGATCTTCATCCCCACCATGCAGAAGGAAGCCGCTTTGGCCGCCAAACAGGCCCGCGACCTGGGCATCACCGCCACCCTCATCGGCGGCGACGGCTGGGGCAGCCCCGACATCTTCGATCTGGCCGGCCCCGCCATTGAAGGCGCCTACTTCGTCAACCTGGCCGCCATGGAAGACCCCACCATCCAGGACTTCCTCAAAGACTACCGCGCCAAATACGGTGCCGACCCCGTGCTGCCCAACCCGCTCATGTCCTATGACGCCATGCTGTGGCTGGCCGACGCCATCAAGCGCGCTGGTTCCACCGACGGCACCGCCCTGCGCGACGCCCTCGCCGCCACCAAGGATCTGCAGGTTCTCACCGGCATCCTCACCATTGACCCCAGCAACCATAACCCCCTCAATAAGCCCGCCGTCATCCAGCAGTGCAAGGACGGCAAATTCACCTACGTGAAGACCTTCGTCACCACCGATTAGCCTTCTCTCTCCTCATGAAGTTCCGGCGGCTCACCAATGGCCGCCGGAACTTTCAGAGATTTATCCCAGGGGCCCCGCTGGCGGCCCAAACCCCTCTACCTTCGGAGGCTGCATTGATTTTTCAAACCATTATCACAGGTTTATCCATCGGGAGTATTTACGCCTTAATGGCGGTAGGGTACTCCCTGGTTTTTTCGGTGTTGAATTTCTCGAACTTCGCCCATGGTGCGGTGATCACCCTCGGCGCCTATGTCGCCTGGGCTGTCATGGTCAATATCTTTCAGTTGCCCTTCCTGCCCGCCCTGCTCATCTCCATGCTCGGCGCCGGGATCATCGCTTTCTTAGTGGAACGGATCGCTTACAGCTCCCTGCGGCACCGTCGCGCCCCCTCCCTTTATTTCATGATCAGCGCGATGGGTATGGCAATTGCTCTGCAAAACGTCCTCTACGCCACCATCGGCGCCAACCTCTACGCCCTTCCGCCGGTCTTCGCTCAAGACAGCATTCAGTTGGGCACCGCCGTCATCTCCAAGATGGATCTTTTCGCCTTTGGCTTTTCCATTCTGGCCATCGCCCTGCTCACCTTTATCCTCAACTTCACCCGCGTGGGCACAGCCATCCGCGCCGCCTCCCATGACGCCGAAATGGTCTCCGTCCTCGGCGTCAATCTCGACATGCTCGTGGCCGTGCTCTTCCTCTTGGCCGGAGCGCTGGGCGGCATGGCCGGGGTCTTCATGGGCGTCAAGTACATGGTCTACCCCAGCATGGGTTGGATCACCAACAAAGCCTACATCGGCGCGGTTATCGGCGGCCTCGGCAGCCTGCCCGGGGCCATCGTGGGCGGCATCTTGTTGGGCCTGGTAGAAGCCCTCATCTCGGTCAGCACCATCGGCGGCGTCCCCCTGTCCACCTACCGCGACGTTTTCAGCTTCGGTCTTTTGGCCCTCCTGCTCATCGTCCGGCCCACCGGCTTGTTTGGCCGGCACGTCGAAGAGAAACTCTAGGAGAGACCTGCTATGGCTTACGCGCAAGCAATTTTTACCAACGCAGCCATCTACATCATCGCCACCATGGGTCTGGCCATCTTCACCGGCTACACCGGCCTGTTCTCCCTGGGTCATGCGGCCTTCATGGCCATCGGTGGCTACACGGCGGCCATTCTGACCTATTTCTTCAAGGTGCCGCTGCTCCCTGCCCTCATCGCCGGGGTGATCCTCTCCGTCCTGGTGTCTGTCATTATCGGCTACCCCACCTTGCGGGTGAAACTGCGCTCCGACTACTTCGCCATTGCCACCCTCGGCTTCGGCGAGGCCGTCAAAGTCCTTCTGGAGAACTTGGAAATCACCCAGGGCGCGCGCGGTCTCCCCGGCATCACCAAACTGGCTGACCCCTTCAACACTTTTCTGTTCATGATCCTCACCATCTGGCTGTGCCGCAACTTCCTCCACAGCAATTACGGCCGCAAGATCATCGCCATCGGTCAGGATCCCGTCGCCGCCGAAATGATCGGCATCCGTCTGCTGCCCAACCAGATGCTCTCCCTGGCCATCAGCGCTGGTTTCGCGGGCCTCTCAGGCGGCCTCCTCGCCCATTACATCACCTTCATCCAGCCCGCCATCTTCAACATGGACCTCTCCAGCCTCATCACAGCGGGCGTGGTCTGCGGTGGCATGGGCAGCCTCACCGGTCCCTTCGTGGCGGTGGCCCTCTTCATCGTCATCCCTGAACTGTTCCGCGGCTTGGCCCTCTGGCGCCTGGTGATGTACGGAGCGCTGCTGGTGGTCATCATCAACTTCCGCCCCAAAGGCCTCTTTGGTTACGAAGAAATCAACCTCAACAACGCTCCTAAGCTCTTCACCATCATCGGCATCACCGTCGGCCTCACCGTGGCCGCCAGCATCTACAACGAATATGCCAGCTACTGGGGGCGCTTCCCGTCTGTCCTGGCGGCGCTGGCTGCTGCCGTGGCCATCTCTTTCATCGTGTCCTACGCAGGCCGCTGGCTTTCCTCGGCGCTCAAACCGTTCTCAGCCAAATTCAGCAAGTCAATGAGTGCGTTCTACGCTCGCTACGTGGCTGCCTTCCAAAAAGCCTTCACCCCCACCCGCCGCCTCGAGGTTCAGCTCAACGCTCTCAAAGAACGTCTGGCCGTCGTTCGCCTGGATCACTCCCAGCCGGTCTTGAAAATTGACCATCTCTCCAAGAAATTCGGCGGCGTCGTTGCCGTCAACGATCTTAGTTTTGAAGTGCGCCCGGGTGAAATCCTCGGCCTCATCGGCCCCAACGGCTCCGGAAAAACCACCGTCTTCAACCTCATCTCCGGCGTCTACCCCATCGACAGCGGCGACATTCTCTTCGAAAAGAAGAACCTGGTCGGCCTGCCCCCCACCGCCATCGTCCTCTCGGGCATCTCGCGCACTTTCCAAAACATCCGGCTCTTCGGCTCCATGACCGTGCTGGAAAACGTCCAGACCGCCCTGCATACCGCCAGCAATTACTCCCTGCTGGAAGCCTTCATCCAATGGCCCTGGTCAGTCAACCCGATGGAACAGCGCCAGCGCGAACAGGCCCTGGAGCTGCTCAAACTGGTGGATCTGGAAGAGTACGCCGACCGCGTGGCCAAAACCCTGCCCTACGGCCTTCAGCGAAAGCTGGAAATCGCCCGCGCCCTGGCCCTCAACCCGCGCCTCCTGCTGCTGGATGAGCCCGCCGCGGGCATGAACCCCAAAGAATCACTGGAACTGGTGGACCTCATCGCCCGCATTCACAAGCTGCGCAATCTCACCATCATCCTCATCGAGCACCACATGGATGTGGTCATGAACATTTGCGAACGTATCGTGGTCATCAACTTCGGCAGCAAGATTGCAGAAGGCACCCCGCAAGAAATTCAATGCAACCCTGCCGTCCTCGAAGCGTATTTGGGCGACAAGGTGGAGGTGGAAGAATATGCTCCTCTCTGTTGAGAACCTGAACGTCTTTTACGGTGAGGCCGTCCACGCCCTGCGGGATGTCTCCTTCCAGGTGGATCAAGGCGAAATCGTCTCCGTCATCGGGGCTAACGGCGCCGGAAAAAGCACCCTCATGTGGACCCTCATCGGCCTGCTGCGCCCCAAATCGGGTAAGATCACCTTTGGCGGGAAGACCATGAACGCCGTGCCCCACCAGGCGGTCCAAGGCGGCATGGCCCTGGTGCCAGAGCGCCGCCGCCTCTTCCCCAATCTCACCGTGCGCGAGAATTTGAGCCTGGGCGCCTACCTGCGCCACGACCGGGCCAAAATTGCCGAGGATGAGGCCTATGTGTTCTCCCTCTTCCCCATCCTCAAAGAGCGCCTCGGCCAATACGCCGGAACCCTCTCCGGCGGCCAGCAGCAGATGGTGGCCATCGCCCGCGGGCTGATGTCGCGCCCCAAACTGCTGCTCCTGGATGAACCCTCTTTGGGTCTGGCCCCCGTGCTGGTCAACCAGATGTTTGAATCGATCCAGCAAATCGCCCGCCAGGGAACCACCATCCTGCTGGTGGAGCAAAATGCCCTGCAATCGCTCAAGATCGCCAACCGCGCCTATGTGCTGGAAGTCGGCCACATCGTCCGCGAAGGCACGGGGCAAGAGCTGCTGCGCGACCCATCCGTCCAGGCCGCCTATTTGGGCGTCCGTCAGAATAAAGAAGAAGTGCTGCAAAACGCGTCTGCTCCTCCGGCAGCGTAGTGTTCGAAAGCTGGCGGGGTGTCTCAGCCCCGCCAGCAAATTTGCCTAATTTTGGTATTTTTTGAGGTACTTTCTGCAAAGTGGCTTGACAAACCTTTGAACCGGTCTTACAATAGGTGCATATCATATACGATATATGATATAACGGAAGGATGACATGAACAATAACCCACTTTCCCCCGTTGCCTCACCCACCTCCCTGGAAAAGATGGCCTATGAAGCGATCAAACAAGCCATCCTTTCCTTTCAATTTAAACCGGGTGAAAGCCTGGTGGAAAATGACCTCGCCCGGCAGCTCAATATCAGCAAAACCCCGGTTCGAGACGCCCTTTCGCGCCTGGAAAAAGAAGGCTTCATCGTCAAAATCCCCTACAAAGGCTATTACATCGCGGAAATTTCCCACCAATCCGTGATCGAAATCTTTGAAATTCGCGCCGTTCTCGAAGGCCTCGCCATCCGCTTGGCCGCCAAGAACTGCTCCGCCCAGGATGTTCAAACTGCCAGCGAACTGATCGAGAAGCATGCCCAGGCCGCCCGGGCCGGCAACATCGTCGAAGCCTCGCGCCTTAACCGCCAGTTCCACGACCTGCTCATTGACCGTTCTGGCAACGAGCGCCTGATGCAGATTTTGGGCAATTTAGAGGATCACCTCGTCCGCTACCGCACCCTCTCCAACTTCCAAAGCGGCCGCTTGGAAAAATCGGTCAGCGAACATAACGAGATCCTGCACGCCATCGTCACCCACAATCTGGACGCCGCCGAAAGCGCCGCCCGCCAGCACATCCTCAGCGTTTCGGCCGATCTCGCTCCTCAGGATTTCCAGGAATTGGTCGAACGCATCAAACTTCAGCAAGAACCGTAAACCCACGGACACCCAAGGAGAAAGGTATCATATGGCTAAGAAATTTCAATTCCGCTATCAAATGTACAAGCATCTGCAGGCCAACCAGGCCGGTATCTATGCTGAATGCCGCCAGGCCGCCGAAGAAGTCGGCATCACCGGCGAATGGAAGGGCAATGTAGGTCTCACCGGCGCGGTTTCGGGCTGCCACGGTCTGCTCGGCCGCAAAGTGGAAGACGCCATGAACGACGTCGCCCGCAAGGTGCTCCCCAGCGCCGTGCTGGATGAGCGTCTGCGCGATGTGGTTAAAGCCTATTACGGTGACGAATACGACGCCGTTCTGGTTAACACCTGCGAAGCCGGCCTCAACACCGCTTTCGACGTTTTGTGCATGCCCCCCACCCTGGGCCGTGGTGAGCCCTACCGCGCCCGCTACCTGGCCCCCTACGAACGCCACACCCACCATCAGGCCGCCTACGGCCGCCCCTTCCCGCCCAAGTACAAAGAGGTCAACGCCGAGCGCGGTGAAGCCGCGGGCGAGTACGGTGTGCAGGGCAAACGCGCCTTCAATCTGGATACCGTCTATGTTCGCCCCGTCGGCGCGGAATATCCCTGCCACGGCATCAAGAACAACCCCATCATCCACCTCAGCAATGTGGACGGCGGCAAGACCGTAGAACTCTTCGACACCATCGCCACGCGCCACATCGACACCCTCGCCGGTCTGTGCTGCGTCGGTTACGACACCCCCGGCTACGGCTACGGAGACCAGGATGCTGAAGGCACCCCCCTCCTGCAGAAGGGCCTCGGCGACCTGGCCCTCAAGTATGACATCCCCTTCATTGTGGACAATGCCTGGGGCGTGCCCTTCATCGGCACCGACATCCGCAAGATCGGCTGCGATGTCATCATCTACTCGATGGACAAGGCCTCCGGCGCCCCCACCTGCGGTCTGATCATCGGTAAAGAAGAACCTATGGTGCTCATGCGCCGCGCGCTGGGCGTCCACGGCGCTCGCTACGGCACGCTCTCTTCGCACGGCAAGGCTGCCTACGTCGGTTTTGACCCCGGCAAAGAAGCCCTCGCTGGAGCCATCGCCGCCATGCAGATCCTCAAGGAAACTCCCGAAATCGCCCTGCAGGCCACTCAGGACCTCTACCGCATCTGCCTGGAAGAGTTCGAACACCTGCCCGCCTCCCTCAAGCCCGGCTGGAACATCTGCATGTCCAAGAATTCCCTGGCGGTCGAATTGAACTACTTCGACACCTGGAAACACAACGAAGCCGGTATCCCCGTCTTCTCCATCGAAGACATGTACGCCGGTTCCCACGTCCTCCAAAACGCCATGTCCCAGATGGGCATGGTCCCCACCATCGCCTACGACGCGAATATCTTTGTGTCCAACGGCATTGGCAACCTGGACGATGAAGGCCGCCTGATGGAAAAACCCACCCGCATGTCCATTCGCGCCATGTTCAAAGCCATCGAGATCATCAGCCGCTACGCGGGTCTCCTCGACTAATTTCTGGTTCGGTCCCCCTGTCTACAGAGACGCCCCTCCGGGGGCGTCTCTCACACTACCCAACACAACCGCCGTACACCCCTCGCACCCCCCACCCCAAGAAAGGAGCGCCTCATGCCCAAAGCCCTGGATCAGGTTGTGGACGCCTTGGATATTGAGACTTATCTGTATTGCAAAAGTGAAGAAGAAGCCAAGGAATTGGCCGAAGCGCTCGCCGCTGAAATGAATCTGCCGCACCCCGACATCGTCTTCCTGGAGCACCGCGGTTGGGGCGCGCGCGTGCGCATCCGTACCTATGTGCACCGCCCCGGCGACCATTACCGCTGGCTGGAAGAAGAAGCTGGAGGTCAGGCATGAAAACCGTTCTGCTCGCCCCCCTCGATCCCGTGCACGACAACGCCGTCAAGCTGCTCAAACGCAGGCTGGACGAAGCCGGCTATCAGGCCCTCACCATGCCCCCCGGCACCACCGTGGAAGAAGTGGTGGAAAAAGCGCTCGCCGTTCATCCCGCCGCCATTCTGGTCAGCCGCACCCTCGGCTATAAAGTGGCCGAAACCCTCGGCCAACTGGTGGACCTGGCCGAAGCCTCCGGCCTGCGCGAAACCACCCGCCTGGGCGTGGGCGGCATGGCCATCACCAAAGAAACCGGCGCCGAGCTGGGCTTTGACGGTACTTTTGTCGGCGCTTTGAATATTAAAGAAGTCATCGCCTTTATCGAAGGCCGCCAGGGCGTTCTGGAAGAAGATCACAGCGCTCAGGCGCAGCGTCCGAAGCCCGATGTCGTCGCTGGGCACACCTACGCCTGGAAAGACCGCAAAATTGAAGCCCTGCTGGACACCATTACCGACCAGATCTTAGGTTGGGTCGAAGGCAAAACCACCGACGGCATCCAGCGCGCCCTCATCCGCACCGAAATGCTGGAGGCCGGGGTAGCCCACCGCGCCTCTCCCCAATCCCCCGTCCGTCAGCGCCTTCTGGAAAAATATCTCTCCTTTTGCGATGCTGAAATCCAGGCCGCCTATCAGGAGGGCAAACTGCCCTCCGGTGTTCGCCCTCTGGATCAAGCCGAAATTGACCGCCTGCCCGAACGTCTGGCCGGTGGACATTTTGAATTCCAATCCCTCCGCCATGTGGGCGACAAGCCCCTCTTCTTCGCCCAATACGGAACCGGCTGCCCGGTGATGGACGTGGTGCACATCAAAACCACCGAAGCCTGGGGCGCCGACGGCGTTCTGCATTTCGACCCCTCCTGGGGCGCGCAGCGTGAAGGCCTGCTGCAAGGCCACCTTACCCATGAACATGACGGCACCATCCTCACCTTGGAGAACCTGAGTTTCATCCGGCAGCACATGGAAGCCCCCACCTTGTGGAACGTGCGCGGCCACCGCGGCCTCAACACCCCCGAAACCCAGGTGCTGGCCCACGCCGCCGGAGCTGACTTGCTGAAAATCAACATCCCCTACGGCGGCACGGCCGGCGGTACCGATCCCGAACGCCTCACCGTGGATGGGGTTTTCGCCCTGCGGCTGGCCGCCCAATACGGCCTGCCCTTTGACATCCCCGGCAACGACGAACTCAGCGGCGTGCCGCCCCACAAAACCTTCGCCGGCCTGCTCATCATGATGATGCTCGGCCTCAAGCTGGGCGCGCGCCCTATCCCTAAGCCCCTGCTGTGCTACTCGCCGCATATGACCATCTACGGCCACATGGACGACAACATGGTGGATATGAACGTGGCCAAGCTGGCGGTCTGGCAGGAGATTGTGGATACCCCCGTCTGGCCGGGAGAGCCCGTCGGCTTCATGACTCACACCCCCGACCGTGTGCAGTCTGCCGTCACCACCGCCAATCATGCCGCCCTGGCAGCCAGCATGGGCGTGTCAGCCATGACTTTCGCCTCCTCCGATGAGGCCTATTCCAAAGGCCCCATCTCCGTCCCCGCCCGTGTAGACACCCTGCGGGCTGTGCGCGAGAGTCTGCGCTTCCTCGGCAGCGCCCACTTCCAGCCCACCCCCGCTGCCCAGCGCATGCAAGCCCAGCTCCACCTGGGCATCACCGCCGTCCTGGAAAAAATCGCCCAGCGCGGTGACTTCGTCGCCTCCATTTATGAAGGATTGCTCGGCGATCAAGAAGACGGCCTGTACCCCGGCCGCACAGGCCGCGGCACCGTCCGCTCCAAATAATCCGTACGCTCGAAAGGCCAGCCGTGCAGACCATCAGCTTTGCGGGCACCGCGAAAAACACCGGCAAAACCACCACCGCCCTTCACATGGTGGAGCGCTGCCACGCGCGAGGTCTGCGGCTGGCCCTTACCAGCATCGGCTACGACGGCGAGATCAAAGATAACGTCACCGGCCTGCCCAAGCCGCGCTATGTGCTTCAGCCCGGTGATTGGGTGGCCACCGCCGAAAAATGTCTCAAAACCGGCACAGCGGGCTACCGCGTCCACCACACATCCTCCATTTTCACCGTCTTGGGCCGCATCGTTTTCGTGGAAATCACCTCCCCCGGTCTGGTGGTTTTGGCAGGCCCTAACCGCCGCACCGATCTGGAGCAAGTGCTGGCGGATTTCCACCGCATCGGGGTGGATTGGGTGCTGGTAGACGGCGCCCTCAACCGTCTGGCCCCCATGATCTGCACCGGCGGACTGGTACTCTCCACCGGCGCAGCCTTCACCGAAGATATCCCCACCCTGGCCGAACATGCCCGCGCCCTGTGCGCCATGTTCCAATTTCCCCGCTCTCCCCTGCCCCCCATTACAGCCGTCACCCTATCCCTCCCCAACGGTGCGCCGGAGATCAAACTGGACAGCGGCTCCTTATTGAGCCAGGCCGCCTTTCAAACGCTGGAGGCCGCCGCGGAAGCTTCCCCACCGCACAGCATCCTCATCCCCGACGCCTGCCACCCAGCCCGCCTGTTGGAACTCCTCACCCGCAAGCCTGCCTTGTGTCAGGCGCAGTGGGTGTTTGGCAGCCCTCTCAAGCTGCTCGCCTCCGGCGACCCCCGCCTATGGGAGACGGTTTGGGCAGATATGCACCTCCCCCCGCGGTATTTCGAAACCCTGCCGCTGCGCTGCCTCACTCTCAACCCCTTCTACCCTTCCTACCATGCCGCCACCTGGAGCTACAGCGAAAAATTCCTGGACGCCGAGGCCTTATTGGCCGCCGTCCGCGCCCAGGTGACGGCCGTCCCCGTGCTCAACCTGCGCCAGCCGCCCATCCCCGACCTCTTAGACATCCTGAATCCTGCTTGCGTGCCTTCCTAAGGAGTTCTCATGCCCGATCCCTATGCCAATCAGTTATTCAGCACCTCCGGCACACCCTGTGCCGAAAAAACCCCCGTCACCGGTGTCATCAACTGCACCCTCCACGCCCGCTCTGAGCGCCGCGGGTTGGAACTGGCCGCCTTTCCTTCGCGCGCCTTGCTAAAGAATGAAATCCATGAGCTGATCCTCACCGCCGAAGATGCCGGCCCCGGCAAAACCGTCAACCAGATTGCCTACCTGGGCTTCTTTGAAATCCAGCAAGGCGGCATTCTGTGGGTCGGCGACCGTGTGACCCTCAACGGTGAGACCATCGGCGTGCTCGCGGGTTACGATCTCACTCATTTCCCCAACCATTTCAACATTGTCATCAAAGCCCCGGCCCCGCTGAAAACGGGTCTCGAATCCGGCGTCCATCCCGGCGATACCGTGGCTTTCATATTTGAAAAACCCCAAACCCAATCCTGAGGAGCCACTACCGTGGAATCAAAAATCAAAGTTACCGTAATGGGCTGCGGCCATGTAGGGCAGTATTCGGCCCGTGCTGTCCAGCTTGCCCCTGATATGGAGCTGACCGGCATCATCGAAATGGGCTGCCGGCTGGATGAAATCCGCTGCATGTTCAGCGGCATCCCTGTGGTGGAATCCGTTGAAGATTTGCCCGAAAAACCGGATGTCGTCATCCTCGGCGTTCCCTCCCGCACCGTCATCGAAACCGCCCCCAAACTGCTCGCCGCCGGCATCCGCACTGTGGACGCCTTCGACATGCACGGCGACCCCTTCATGAATCTGCGCGAGACCCTCGGCCCCATCGCCCGCGAAAACGGCTCCGCCGCCATCATGGGCGCGGGCGTAGACCCCGGCGTCAGCACCATCATCCGTTCCATCTTCGAGATGTGGGCGCCTACCGGCCTGACATACGTCACCTACGGCCCCGGCATGAGCATGGGCCACACCGTTGCCGCCAAATCTTACGCGGGCGTGCGCAACGCCCTCTCCATCACCCGCCCCGGCGACCCTGGCTGCCATAAGCGCGATCTTTATTTGGAAATTGCCCCCGGCTTCGAATTTGAAGAGGTCAAAGGCCGTGTGCTGGCCGACCCCTACTTTAACCATGATGATGTGCGCGTCTTCCAGGTGGAAGATGTCAACCCGCTGATTGATATGGGCCATGCCATTCAGATTCACCGTAAAGGCGGCGCCTCAGGCATTGACAACCAGCTCCTCAGCTTTGAAACCACCTTCCACAACCCCGCCTCCACTGCCCAGGTGATGGTCTCGGCCGCCCGCGCCGTCACCCGCCTGCAGCCCGGCGCGTACACCATGATGGAAGTACCGCCCCTGATGTATCTGCTCGAAGGCGAGCGCCTGCTCAAGCGTTTGTTCTAGCCCCCAGAGCCTGCCGACAAAAAACAGGCTGTCCGAAACCACCCGGACAGCCTGTTCGCGTGTCTGGCAGACCTATTCAGCCTCTTCTTCACCCGATTCGCTGTGTGTGGGCACCGTGTGAAATTCCACCGGCCGCTCGGTCTCATCGTAGCCGCTGATCACAATAATCAGCGTGGCCACATTCGGCCCATTGTTGCGCCAGCGGTGGGTCATCTGTGCGGAAAAAATCAAACTATCGCCCGCCGAAAGCGTGTACACATCCGGCCCCACCTCATATTCCACCGCCCCCCGCAAGCAGAACACAAATTCGTGGCCCCCGTGCAGAATACCAAACGAGCCGCTGCTCCCGCCCGTTTCCAGAGTCAGCGCAAAGGCTTCCATTCGGCCCGTAAAGTTCTCACTGCCCAACCCTTCCCACAGCCCGCGCAGGAACGGCAGCCGTGAACGCTGCGACGCCTTGCGGTACACCACCGGCTGGCGCTGCGATTCAATCCGGAAAAAGGCGGTGATGGGCACTTCCAAGGCCCCCGCCAGCTTATTCAGCGTGCTCACCGAAGGAGAAGTCAGACCCCGCTCGATCATGCTTAAAGCGTTGGCCGAAAGCCCGCTCAAGCGGGCCAATTCGCGCATGGAAATTTTGCGCTCTTCCCGCAGCTTGCGCAGCTGCATGCCCACATCCACCGATGCCGCCTCACGATCCATTAATTCCATCCTCAGCCTCCATTTCGCCGCGCGCCGCGCAGCTCCCTAAAGCCATCCCCTTAGCCGGTAAACCCACATGCCGATATATTCCTTCAGCGAGTTCGTCGTCAAGCCCAAATCGCTGGCATTCGGCATAAGATAAATCAAACGATTGGCAAGCGATCCGCTGCGCAGGTCGTCCCACCCTTTCTGAGTCACCTTAAAATCCACAGGCGCCGGGGTCACCTGCATACCCTGCTTTTCAAACAGCGCCAGCGCCCGCGGCATGTGCGACGCCGAGGTCACCAAAAGAATACGCTGCACGCCCATCTCTTTCAGCATTTCGCAGGAATACAGCGCGTCTTCATAGGTATTCTGCGAGCGTCCTTGCAGCAAAAGCCGCTCCTCCGGCACGCCCAAAAGGTCCAGCAGTGCGCCCATATCCGCCGCCGGGTTGCTGATCTGTCCCGTCATCCAGGTGGTTCCCCCGCTGATCAGGATCCGATCCGCCTTGCCTTGCTGGTACAGATACGCCGCATACACAATGCGGTCTCCGGCCCCGTTCAGCTCCACCATCGGCCTGGGGGCTTCGGGCGGTTCAGTACCCCCGCCCAACAGCACAATCACCTCCGCTTTGGGCATTTCCGCAGGCGGCAAATGTTTCCACTCTAAATTCTTCGTCAGGCTGTAAGACACCCAACGGTTGCCGCCCAAAAACAGCACCGCCAGCGCGCCAATCAGCACCGCCCGCTGCCAGCCGGGGTGTTTTCGCAGGAACAAAGCCGCCGCCACCAGCAAGGTGACCAGCCCCACCGGGTACACGAAAGGCGGCAAAAATTTTGAAAGAAATACGAACATAGGTTCCTTCTTGAATTCATCCAGTTTAGGTCTTAAATTCTAACACATCCCCCAAGGCTTTTTTAAGCGCGGGGAAAACCCAGCCCAACCGCCAAAAACCTTAAATTTTTAACCAAACTGCGCCCCTTTCCCTTTTCGCTTATGCGCACAATCTGGTATAATAACCTCGTTCACGCGGGTGTAGTTCAGTGGTAGAACGCTTGCTTCCCAAGCAAGATATCGTGGGTTCGAATCCCATCACCCGCTCAAGTACCTCACCAGAACGGATTGCCCTTTCCATAAGAAGGCGGCAGTCTGTTTTTTTAATTTGCGCTTTACAGATTTGTTATTTTGGCCCATATCAGGAATGATTATGGGGCGATTATGTTAAAATGCAAATTAGAAGGATTATACTCATGCCCAAACCTATCACCATTCTCTATGTCGAAGATAATTTTGAAAACCGCATGCTGGTGCGGCGGCTGCTGACGGTTGAAGGGTACGAGATTGTCGAAGCAGAAAACGCTCACAAAGCCCTGGCAATCATCCCTTCCATCGAGCCGGATTTGATCCTCATGGATATGAACATGCCAGATATTGACGGCTACACGTTGACCGCCCAGCTGAAGGAAATTCCCAAGCTGGCCGCCGTGCCCATCATCGCCATCACTGCCAACGTCATGCGCGGCGACCGTGAAAAAACCATGCAGGCGGGCTGCGACGGCTATATCGAAAAACCCATTAATGTGGATAAGTTCACCGAACAGGTAGAACGATTCTTGCACGGTGTTAAGTAGGCTGGAACCGAGATAAGGGTACAAACAACCAATGTCTGAAAACGAAACTTCTTCCGACGCTCTGCGGCAAAACCGAAAACCCATCAATCTCAAAGAGATCACGGTTCTCGTCGTTGAGGACAATGTATCCAACTTTGTCCTGATTGCACGCCTCTTAGGCTTCCTCGGGATCCACTGTGAGTGGAAGACCTCCGGCTACGAGGTTGTGGAATATGCCGACACCCTCCCCCGCGTGGATCTGATCCTCATGGACATCCGCCTACCGTACGAAGACGGCTACGGCGCACACGCCAAAATTCGTCAATCTGGCCGCTTCAAAGATGTGCCCGTCATCGCTGTCACCGCCGAAGCCAGCATTGAGCAGATTAACAAAGCCCGCAAAGCCGGGTTTGACGGCTTTATTGGCAAACCCCTCGATCCGGACCGCTTTCCGGATCAGATTAAACGCATCTTATCCGGCGAACCCGTTTGGGAAATGGGCTAAGGAGAGCTTGGTATGGCCTTTTTGCAGAGACTGCTGGAAAAAAAACCTAAACCCGCTCCATCCACCACGGACAAGCAATTTCGGGGCAGTCTCGCCCGCAATGTAATTTTCCTGCTCGTTCTCCTCTCCATCATCCCGCTGCTCATCACCGGCACAGCCACCGTGCTGCGCTCTCGCGAACTGGTGCGCAATCAAACCAGCACCCAGCTCGAATCCATCGTCAAAAACCAGGCCACCCAGTTGGCCCAGGTGGCCGCCACCAGCCAAAATGTGGTCACCGAACTGGCCGCCCGCGAATCTTTTGTCGCCAATCTGCGCGAACTGGCCGAAGACCCCACCAATGAATCCAAGCAGTTCCCAGTCCTCTTCCAACTGCTGCGCTACCAAAACTCCACCCTCGGCGACACCTACGCCAACGTGGACCAACTCTTCGTCCTGCTCCCCGACGGCTCTCTCGTCGCCTCCACCAACGACGCCTGGAAGAATCAGAACGTCGCCACCGCCGCCGACTTGATGGGGCTGGTGGGTCGGAACGACACCCTCGCCCTCTACAACCCCGCCCCGCTCTATTTTAACCGCCTGGTCATCTTCAGCACCCTCACCGTTTTCGACGATCAGAAAAACCCCCTGGCTACGGTCGTTTGCTCCTCGCTCTCCAACCAGCCCAAAGGCGTGCTCATCTCCGCTGGCTCCTTCTTCCCCTCCGCCAATGCCTACATGATCACCGAAAACCGCTCCATGCTGGGCATCAACCCCACTGGCGAAGAGCTCATCCAGCTGCAAATTTCACCTTCCTACGAACAGGAAGTCAACAACCTTCTGGGGCAAAACCGCGACGGCCGCCTGGGCAGTTACATTTCCCTCGGCGGCATCCCCGTTTTTGCCTACACGAAGTGGATTCCAGAGCTTCAGCTCGCCCTCACGCTCGAAGTTCCGGAACGCGTTGTCTACGCCCAAACCAACCTGCTCACCCCCACCAACATTATCCTCTTTGGGTTGACCCTGCTGGTCGCGGGCATCATCGCCTCCATCGTTTCCTCCCAAATCGTGCGTCCCATTCTCGACCTGGTGAGCCGCGCCCGCAGCTTCTCCGCGGGCAACTGGGACCAACGCGCACGCGTCACCCGCCGTGACGAAATTGGCCTGTTGGCCCACTCCTTCAACGGCATGGTCGAGCAGCTCAGCGACCTCTACCGCTCGCTGGAACAAAAAGTGGAGCAGCGCACCCAACAGGTGCGTATGGCTTCCGAAGTGGCCCAAATGGCCACCTCATCCTTTGTCCGCGATGAAATCGTCGCCCGCACGGTGAACCTGGTCATTGAACGCTTCGATTATCTCTACGCTTCCATCTTCCTCATGGACGACACCGGCACGGTGGCCTCTTTGGAAGCGGAAGAATGCCGCTCCGAGCCTTATAACAAATACTCCGGCCTGCGCCTGCGCCTCGGAACCGACTCTCTGGTCGGTTGGGTGGCTGCCAATAATCAGGCCCGCGTCATCCAGGATGTGTCCAGCGAAAGTTACCCTCAGCAGGTTCTGCAGGAGTTGGCCCGCTCCGAAGCCGCTCTGCCCATCAGCATCGGCAATCAGGTGCTGGGCGTGCTCGAAGTGCAGTCCGACCAGCCCGAAGCCTTCGACCCGGATGTCGTTCCCGTCCTCCAGACCCTCGCCAACCAGATTGCCTCCGGTCTCCAAAACATTCGCCTGCTCGAATCCGCCCAGATCAACCTGGAAGAGACCTCCTTGCTCTACCGCACCAGCCGTCAGATTACCCAGGCGCAGGGTCCCGAAGAGGCCACCCAACTGCTGATCTCTATTCTGCAGGAAATCCCCTACGTCTCCGGCGTCTATTCGGTAGAAGAAGACCACCTGCGCATCATTCACATCCACGACCCCAAAGACCGCATGGCGCGCTCCACCGCCCAGGGCATCACCCTGCCGCTTCAGCACCTCGCCTCACACCTCACCAACCGCTCTATGGTCATTTTGGACGATCTCAGCCAACGCACCGAGCTGCAAAGCCTGATCTCGTTCTTCGCCCGCCGCGGCTGCGTGGCCGCCGCCATCTTCCCCATCCATGTCAACGGGGTTCTTTCCAAAGTGATCGTGCTCAGCACCCGCGAGGCGCGCCAAATTTCTGAAACCGCCTTGCAGCCTTTCGCCAACCTCATCGAAGTCACCTCCACCACCCTGGGCCGCTTTGGCATCCTCAGCAGCCTGGAAACCAAGGTCAACGAGCTGCAAATCCTTTCGGACGCTTCCCGCGGCCTCTCCAATGAAATTGACCGCTCTCGCCTCTTCGAGCAGATGCACACCGCTGTTCAAGGCATTGTCGGCAGCGACGTCAGCTTCTACGTCGCCACCTACCATGCCGAGCAGCAGACCATCGAGATCCCATACCTGTATGACAATGCCGAAGTGACCAGCATCCCTCCCTTCCCCCTGGGTGAAGGCATCACCTCCGTGGTCATCAAGAACATGCAGCCGGTTCTGCTCAACCGCGATACCGAACGCCAGGCCCAGTCCCTGGGCGCCAAGCTCATCGGCAAAGCCCCCAAATCCTGGTTAGGCATCCCCCTCACCGTCGCCAACCAGGCAGTCGGCGCCCTGGTCGTTCAAGATATGGAGACCGAAGAACGCTTCACCGAAGATCATCTGCGCCTCTTCAACACCCTGGCCCCCCAAATGGCCACGGCCATGCGCAACGCAGACCTGCTCGATCAGATGAGTAAAGCCCTGCACGACTACGATCAGGAACGCTTCCTGCTCAATACCCTGCTCAAAAACCTGCCAGACCTCATCTTCTTCAAAGACGCCGCAGGACAATTTATCCGCGTCAGCGATTCCTTTGCCAATCGCTTCGGTTACGACAAGCCCGAATCCCTGGTCGGCCTGACCGATTTCGATCTTCTCGGACAGGATATCGGTTCCAAGATTTACCAGGAAGAAATGGATATCATTCGCCTGAATGAACCCCAGCTAGGCAAGGTGGAGCAGGAACACAGTTCTGGCAAGAGCCCGCGCTGGCGCATGGTGAACCGCATCCCCATGCTGACCGAAAACGGCGATGCCACCGGCCTGCTGGGCATCACTCACGACATCACCGATATGAAGCAGGCCCAGGAACTGGCCCAAAAGAACGCCCGCCAGCTGCGTATCGCTGCCGAGGTTGCCCGCGACACCTCCAGCACCCTCTCCACAGGCGACCTCATGCAGAAATCGGTCAACCTCATCCGCGACCGTTTCGGTTTCTACCACGCCTCCATCTTCCTCCTGGATCCTTTGGGCGAATATGCCGTCCTGCAGGAATCCACTGGTTTGGCGGGTGAACGTCTGAAAGAGGCCAAACACCGCCTGGCGGTAGGTTCCCGCTCCATCGTCGGTCAGTCCACCCAGAAGGGCGAACCGATGGTGATCAACAACGTGCATGTCGACCCCAACTACTTCCCCAACCCGCTCCTCCCCGAAACCAGCGCCGAACTGGTCATCCCCCTCAAATCCGCCGGGCGCATCATCGGCGCCATTGACGTGCAATCCACCCAGGTGGACGCCTTCCTTCCCGAAGACATCAGCATTCTGGAAATTATGGCCGATCAGCTCGCCATCGCCGTGATCAACGCCCAGCTCTACGACCAGGCCCAAGACACCCTGGCCCGCCACCGCCTGCTGCACAAAATCACTGCCGAATCCGCCACCACCACCTCCGTACAGGAAGCCCTGGTGGCCACCGCCCGCAGCCTTCAAACCAATAACCCCGATGACCGCATCGCCATTTACTTATACAATGATGCCCGCTCCACCCTGGAATTGCGCGCCACAGCCGGTTACAAAGAGGCCGCCCCCCTCCCGCCCAATATTCGCCTGGGAGAAGGCGTCATCGGCCATGTGGGGCAAACCCACGCTCCCCGCTTGGTGCACGACGTTCGCTCTGAGGACAACTATCTGGTGATTGACGAAACCACGCGTTCCGAACTGGCCGTTCCCATCATCTACCGCGGCAGCCTCATGGGGGTGCTCAACATCGAAAATCCCCAAATTGCCGCTTATGATGAAACCGATCAGGAAATCTTCAACACCCTGGGCGCCAACCTCGGCACCATCCTCTACAACTCGCACTTGATTGAAGAATCCCGCCAGCAGGTCGAACGTCAGCGCGTGATTTACGAAACCACTACCCGCATCCGCCGTGCGGTGGATATCCAAAACATTCTGGAAACCACCGCCTCCGAAGTGGCCCGCGCCCTGGGTGCGCGCCGCTCGCAAATTGCCATCACCGCCGGAACCCTCACCGAATCCCCTGCCGAACCGCCGCCGTCCAACGGTAAGAAGAACGGCAAGGAGGCCCAGTCATGAGCTTCTTCCGACCCTTCCTCCCTAACCGGGTTCCCCTGCCGCTGCGGGGCAAATCCGAAAGTTGGATCATCCGTGAGCGCATCTTCCAGACCATTTTGCTGGTCGGCTTGGGTGTATCCACCATCACCACCTCCACAGCGCTGCTGTCCGGTGTCACCGTGGCCAATTCTGGGCTGTTCATCTTCTCGGTGATCTACCAGGCCAGCTCGATCATCCTCGCCCTCACCCGCCGCCAATCCTACGTATTGCGCTCCGGCTTGTTCATGGTTCTGGTGTACGCCCTGGGCCTTTACAGTTTGACGGCCAACGGCCTTTCCGGCATCGGCCTCCTTGTACTGCTCGCCCTCATCGCGCTGTCGGCTACCCTCGCCGGGCCTAAAACCAGCTTTGCCTTCTTTGTGATCTCCCTGTTCACGGTGTTTTTGGCAGCCGCTTCACACACAGGATCCAGCGACCTGCTGCAAATCGCCACACGCTACTATGACTCCAAAATCACCGCCGATTGGCTGTCCATCGGCGCATTTTTCACCGTCATGTCAATGATGATCGTCGTCTCCCTGGGGATGCTGCTGGGCAACATGCAGCGGGCGATGGACTCGCGCATCAAAATGGCTGACCAGGTAGAAGCGGAACGCGCCGGCCTGGAGCAGCGCGTAAAGGAACGCACCTCCGAATTGGAGCGCCGTCTGGTTCAAATCCGCGCGGCCGCCGAAATCTCCCGCGTCATCAGCTCCATTTTGGATAGCCAGACCCTTTTCCAGCAGGTTGCCGAAATCACCCAACAGCGCACAGGTCTCTATTATGTCGGTATCTTCATCGTGGATGAAGCCGGTCAGTACGCAGTCCTGCGCGCCGGCAGCGGTGATGCCGGTCAAAGAATGGTTGCCGAAGGCCACCGTCTGCAGGTCGGCGGCAACTCCATGATCGGCTGGGCAACCGCCAACCGCCAGGCCCGTATCGCCCTGGACGTGGGTGTAGAAGCCGTCCGCTTCAACAATCCGCACTTGCCCGAAACCCATTCCGAAGTTGCTATTCCCATTGTGGGTCGTTATAAAACCCTGGGCGCTCTTTCCATCCAATCCAAAGAATCCAATGCCTTCGATGAAGGCGATATCGTCATCCTCCAAGGTATCGCGGACTCCCTGGCCATCGCCATCGAAAATACGCGCCTCTTCCAACAAAGCCAGCTTGACCTGGAAGAAATTCGCTCCCTGAACCGCCAGTATCTGGAACAGGCCTGGTCGGATGTGCTCGTCAGCACCGGTCAGATGCAGTACAGCTACGAAAACCCCAGCCTGGCGGCTCGCTCCGGCGCGGTTCACCCCCACCAGTTCCCCATCCTCCTCCGCGACCAGCCCATTGGTGAATTGACCCTGGAAACATCTCTGGAAAACCTTTCCCCTGAAGATCGCGAAATGGTCGAAACCATCCTGGCTCAAACCGCCCTCACCCTGGAAAGCGCTCGTCTGCTGGCCGAAACCCAGCGCAAAGCCGCTCAGGAGGAAAAGATCAACGAGTTCACCACCCTCTTCACCCGAGCACTCAATATCGAAGAGATTCTCAAAACCGCCGTCCAAGAAATCGGCCAGCTGCCAACCGTGGCAGAAGCCTCGGTATACCTCGCCCCCAGCGGCATGGACTTAATTTCGACGCAAAACCCACCCAAGCATAACGGCCATAACCAGGAGGCCAACCAATGAGCATGGGCTTCCTCCAAAGCACCAACCCGGCCCAAACGCCCGCCGGAATTGATCCCCAGAACACCCTCATGGTCTTCCGTGAGCGCGTTTTGCAGAGCATCTTACTGGGGATGATTGTTGTTGCCACCGTTGCCTATTTCGGCGCCATGTCTGTGGTCTTTCCGCGCCAGGTTTGGACTGCGGTCATCGTTTACACATTGTGCTACGGCACGCTGATCATCCTGGCTTTTTGGCGCAGCCTGAATTATTACCTGCGCGCCATCTTATTTTTGATGGTGCTGTCCGCGGTGGCCTTCACCACCCTGTCTCAGTTCGGTATGAGCGGTGTTGGCCGGCTTCTGCTGATCCCCGTCCCCGTACTGGGCGCGCTCACCCTGGGAATTACCGGCGGCATCCTCACCACCTTGTTTGCCAGTCTCGGCCATTTTATTATCGGCGTCCTCATGGTGAACGGCAATATCCCAGCTCCCTCGATCCAAATTCAGGCCAATGCCGCCCGCATTTCGGACTGGAACACCTCATCGCTGCTCTTCCTATTGGTGGCCGCGCTGATGATCGTCGGGCTGAACCTGCTGTCCAGCAACCTCGACCGCGCCATCAAGCAGCAAACCCGCCTGGCCGAAGATCTGGCCACAGAGCGCGACACCCTGGATCAGCGCGTGGATGAGCGCACCCATCAAATCCGCCGCCGCGAGACCGAATTGTTCGCAGCCTCCCGCCTGGCCCACGAAATCGCCACCTCTACAGACCTGGACGACCTGCTGGATAAATCCGCGGATATGATCCGCGACACCTTCGGCTTCTACCATGCCGGTATTTTCCTCCTCGACGAAAAGAAGGAATACGCCGTCCTGCGCTCCGCCACAGGCGAAGCCGGGCGCATCATGCTGGCGCGCAACCACCGCCTGAAAGTGGGTGAGGTCGGTATCGTCGGTTTCGTGGTCAACCGCGGCGAGCCGCGCATCACTATGGATGTGCAGCAGGACTCCTTCCACTTCAAGAACCCCATCCTCCCCGAAACCCGTGCAGAAATGGCCATCCCCATGCGCATGGGCAGCGAAATCATGGGCGCGCTGGATGTTCAAAGCACCCAACCCAACGCCTTCACCGCCGACGACACCCGCATGTTCCAAACCATCGCAGACCAGTTGGCCATCGCCATTGATAAAGCGCGCCTGGTGCAGAAACTGCAAGCATCCATCGAAGAAATGGAAAAAAGCTACCGTCAAACCACCCGCCAGGGCTGGCAGTCTTATGTGCGCGCCTCTCGCCGCCATTATTCCTTCCGCTACAACCAGCAGGCCTTAGAAGCGGGTGTTTTGGAAACCCTCGAAGTTCACGAGGCCCGTCAGCAGAATCAGTTGGTGGTCAAAACCATCCCTGCTGAACAACCCGACCAAAACCCCGTCTCGGTCATCGCCGTGCCAATTAAACTGCGCCAGGAAGTCATCGGCGTGCTCGATATCCGCGTCCAGGCTGAAACCGTCTCCAAAGAATTATTGGAGCTGTTGGAAGTCACCTCCAACCGGTTGGCGCTGGCTCTGGAAAATGCCCGCCTGGTCGAAACGGTTCAAATCCGCGTGGACCGCGAACGGCTCGTGTCCGAAATTTCCAACCGCGTGCGCGCCTCCACCGATGTGGACGGTATCCTGCGCACCACGGCGGCTGAACTGGGCCGCCGCCTGGGCGTTTCTGAAGTCGTCGTCCAGCTCCGCTCCGATGAACAATAGAGTGCTGCCCAATGACCGTAATTTTGGAGAGTTCTTATGATGACTGCGCAAGCGAATAACCCCGATCAGCCCAAAAACCCAATGGTCGGTTTGCAGAACGCTGCCGGGCGTGCGCTGAATTTGATGACCATCTCAATCATCATCGGCCTCATCTACCTGGCCGGGGCAGCCCTTTTCCTTTCGCGCGCTTTTCAACTGGCCGGTACCACCAGCGCCATTCAACCCATTTACTACACCCTCGGCTTTACCTTTGGCGCAGTGGTCATCGTCAGCGGCGTGGTCGCCACCAATTTCTTCATCCGCTCTGTCTCTCGCCGTGCCATCCTGCTGGCCGTGGCCGTGCAGCTGAGCCTGATCTTGTTCGCCTTCCGCGTTGCCGATCTGGGCGTGCCGATCGCTATCATCGCCCTCATTTTCACCACCGTTCTGGGCTTTGCCACCCTCCGCCGCGAACAAAGCGACCTCCTGACCAATTTTGGCATCTTCAGCGCCGTCCTCATCGCCCTGATCAACATTCTAACGCCCCTCACCCAGGTGGAAATTCAGGAGCTCAAAGTCTTCGTGCCCACCATCCTGGGCATCCAGGTCATGATCTACATCGTCCTCATGGCCATGGAACTGGTCTCCGCCACTTTACGTATCAAAACCACCAGCGCTTTCCTGGCCATCACCCTGGTTCCGGTGGCCTTGCTGGCGGTCATCCAGTCCAACTATACCCAGCGCGCCTTGCGCACCCAAAATAACGAAGGCTTGGTGTTGGCTGCTGTTCAGGCGAGCAATGTCATTGAAGACTTCATCAAAACCAATCTCTATAACGCCAGCCTGGATGCATCGCTGCCGGTTGTCACCAGCTTCGTCGAAGCCGATCCCATCGACCGCACGGGCACAGAGATACAAGCAGAGCTTGAAAATGCCCTCTCCATCCTCACCCGCTCCCGCCAGCAATCCTACCTGAACTCCTACGCCATCCTGGATCAAAACGGCCGAAATATTTACGACACCAATAAATTCCAGCAGGTGCAAAACGAAAGCTCCCAGGAGTTTTTCATCTCGCCCCTCATCAGCGGCCGGCCTTACGTTTCCCCGATCTTTTTTGACGATGACGATAATCCGTATATCGTCTTCAGTGCACCCATCTTTAACCGCGAACGAGAGGTTATCGGTGTCCTGCGCGTTCGCTACATGGCCATTGCCTTCCAACGCTCGCTGGAAAACTACAAAGGCCTCTTTGGCCGCCGCTCCTACCCCATCCTGCTGGATGAAAACTTCGTCCGCGTGGCGGATGTCAGCAACCCCGGCCTCATCTACCGTCCCATCGAGCCCATCAGCGCCGCCAATATGCTCATCCTGCAGTCCACCCGGCGCACGCCCGCCAACGCCCTCGGTGACGACGAAACCGTCACCCCCTACATCCCGGAGATGGCCAAAGCCCTGCGCAGCAGCGCTCCCAACCCGTACTTCACCTTCTCAGATCCAGGCACCACCGGGCAGATCGTGACTGCCGGAACTGCCGTGCGTTTAAGCAGCACCAAATGGTATCTGGTCTATATCCAGCGTCTCGACCTGTTGGCGCAATTGTTCGAAGAACAGAACCGGGTCTCGCTGCTGGTGGCCACCCTCATCGCGGGTATGGTCAGCATCGTCGCCAGCCAGATCTCACGCATCCTCTCCAGCCCCATTATCAACCTGACCGCCACCGCTGAGCGCATCGCCGGCGGCGACCTGGAAGCGGAAGCCGTTGTGGAATCGGGCGATGAGACCGGCGCCCTGGCCTTGGCTTTCAACCAGATGACCTCCCAGGTGCGCACGCTGATTAATGAATTGGAAGACCGCGTGAAAGCCCGTACCCAGGAATTGGCTGCCCAGAATGAAACTCTGGTGCTTCGCTCTCAGCAGCTCCAAACCGTTTCCGAAGTGGCCCGCGGTATCACCTCCACCCGCGAATTGGAACGCCTGCTCACCCAGGTGACCGAGCTGATCAGCGAGCGCTTCAACTTCTATCACGTCGGCGTATTCCTGATTGATGAGCAAGGCGAATTTGCCGTCCTGCGCGCCGCCAACTCTGAAGGTGGCCAGCGCATGTTGGCCCGCCAGCACAAACTGCGTGTCGGCGCCGTCGGTATCGTCGGTTACACCACCGGTTACGGCGTGCCCCGCATCGCCACCGACGTTGGTCAAGACGCCGTGTTCTTCAACAACCCCGACCTGCCCCTCACCCGCTCCGAAATGGCCCTGCCCCTCAAAGTGGGCGATCAAATCATCGGCGCGATGGACGTGCAGTCCACCGAAGCGAACGCCTTCTCTGCAGAAGATATCGAACTCTTCTCCGTTTTGGCCGACCAGGTGGCCATCGCCATCTTGAACAACCAGTTGTATGAAGAAACCAACCGCGCCCTGGAAGAATCCCAGGCCCTCCACCGCAACTATCTGCGCATGGAGTGGACGCGCGAAGGCATGCAGCGCCGCATCAATTCTTATGCCTATACGCAAAAAGGCGTCGAACCCCGGCCTGTGGTCCTGACCCCCACCATCGAAAAAGCCCTCAGTACCGGCGAAACCCAGGTACAGGCCCAAGAGGAATCCACTCTCACCATCCCCATCTCTCTGCGCGGTGAACCCATCGGCGTCATCCATCTTCAGGAACAGTCCAACGCCCAGCGCGAATGGACTGAGGAAGACATCACCACCGTCCAATCCGTCGCCGACCAAATTGCCCAGACTCTGGAAAACGCGCGCCTGTTCGAACAGACCATGCGCCGCGCCGAACGCGAACGTAAGGTGCTCGAAATCACCAGCAAGATCCGTTCCACCAACGATATCCAAACCATGATCCAGATTGCTGCCCAAGAATTGCAGCAAACCCTCAACGCCAGTCATACGCAGGTCATCCTTCAATCTGCCCCCTCGACCCCAAGCCAAGCGCCCAACAGCGGCAACGGCCATTCAGGCAATGGGCACCAGCCGGATGGCGTGGATTAATACCGGGAGATGCTGAATGTACACCATCGCCTTCTCAAATGAAAAAGGTGGCGTCGCCAAAACCACCACCACCGTGTCGCTGGGAGCCTGTCTGGCAGAAGCCGGCCGAAAAGTCCTGGTGGTTGATCTGGATCCCCAGGCCAATCTCACCCTGGCCCTGGGCGTGGAACCGACCCGCGTGACCCACTCGGCGGCCTCCATCCTCATGCACGGCCTGCCCCTGCATCAGGCCATCCTGCACAGCAGCGTCTCCAACCTGGACTTAATTCCCGGTTCCAGCGAAACCAGCCAATCCGAGCGTTATCTGCCGGTCCGCGAACGCTATGAGTACCTCCTGCGTGACGCCGTCCAGCAAGCCGCGCTCCCTTATGACTTTGTCCTGATGGACTGCCCGCCCGCCTTGGGGGCTGTCACGCTCAACGCGCTGGTCGCCTCTAACCTGCTGCTCATCCCCACCCAGGCCGAGTTCTTTTCGATTTATGCCCTCAAGAATTTGATGAATTGGGTCCGCCGCATCCGCAGCGAATATAATTCCCATTTGACCTACCGCCTGCTCTTAACCCTCTTCGACCGCCGCAACCGCATTCACCGTTTGCTCAGCGAACAGCTTCGCTCCAATTTTAACAACGGCGTCCTTGAAACCGTGATCGAAGTGGATACCAAACTGCGCGAAAGCCCCATCACGGGTGCGCCCATCATTTTCCACGCCCCCAAGAGCCGCGCCGCCGCCCAATACCGCGCCCTGGCCCAGGAGATTATTGCCTATGTCGAAAAAGCAAATCTACAGCCGGCTTGACGATTTCTTCACCAATCTGGAAGAAACCGCCATCCCCCAACCCGGCGAAATCTCCGCTGGTGAAACGGGCTGGCAGTTCCAATGCGACCCGCAGGGCCGCCTGACCAGCTGCACTCCCCAGGTGACGGACTTCCTCGGCTTCGCTCCCGATCAAATCGTCGGCCGCCATCTTACCGAGCTGGCTCACCCCCATACCGCCGATTCGCTGCGCCACACCCTCAATAACGGCAGCACCCAGGCCGAGATTCAGGGCAAATGGCAGCACACCCAGGGCAGTTGGGTTGAGGTCAGCATCCGCCTGGAACCCCTAAAAGATACGGACGGCGGCCTTTTGGGCTGGCGCATCACCAACAGCGCGCTCCCCGCGCCTGCCGCACCCGCCGCAACACCCCCCATTCCCCCGGCTTCGCCCGAAAAAGCTCCGGCCGCCCGCAAGAAACCCGCGCGCCCAGCCTCACCGCGTGTGCAGCCCGCCGCCCAGCCCATTTTTGAACCCACCCCGGCCCCCGCTGCGCCGGCTTATCCGGTTCGCCCGCTGACGCTGGAGACCCCCTCCACGCCGCTCACCCCCGCCGGGATGCGCAGCCTACAGGAATTCCAGCCCATCACCCAAAACGCCGCCGCCAACGCCCCCGCCGCCCTGGCTGTGCCCTTCCGCCTCGGTGAACAGAACCGCGGCCTGCTGGAGATTGTGGACGAGCAGGATCGCAAACGCGCCTGGACTGAAGATGAGCGCGCCCTGGTGCAGGAGGTGGCCAATCAGCTCGGCCTCGCCATCGAAAATGCCCAGTTGTATGCCGTCGTCCAGCAGGAATTGGCCCAGAAGGTGAAAGCCGAGCAAGAAACCCTCCGCCGCAACCGCGACCTGGCCGCCCTCAACCGCGTCGGTCAAGAGCTTTCAAGCCTCACCGATCAAGATGCCATCGTCCAGACTCTGCATTCCACCATTGACCAGTTGGCCAGCGCCGGCAACCTGATCATCGCCATATCTGACCCCCAAACCCGCCAGCTTTCCTACGCAGTGCATTCTGTGGATGGTCAGCACAAAGAGGAAGCGCCCGCCCCGATGGCCGCCCGTGTCTTTGAACACACCTTCACCACCCGCCGCCCGTTGGTGCTGCAAAGCAGCGTGGCTGCCTTCCTCAACGAACAGCATATCCCCCTGCCGGCCCTCGTTCCGGCTTCTCTGGCGGCCATCCCCATGTTGGCTGCCGAGCGCGCCGTAGGCGGCATTCTCATCCAGAACTTTGAGACCGAAAACGCCTTCGCCGACAGCGACCTGGAACTGCTCTCCACCATCGCCTCACAGGCCACCACCGCGCTGGAGAATGCCAATCTCTTCACAGAAATCCGCGGTGCCCTGGAAGCCATTGAAAACCGCGAACGCTACCAGGCCAACGTCACCCGCGCCGTCGCCTACCTGTCCGAATCCGGCACGCGCTCCTTGCCCGAAGTGCTCGAAGCCCTCGGTCAGGCTGCCCAATGCAGCCGCGTCTATTACGCTCAGATCCAGGAAGACCCCAGCGGCATGCACTGGCGCGCTGTGGCCGAATGGATCAACCCCGATACGCCCACCTATTACGAACGCGGCGCCAGCCAGCATCTCCCCACCGCCCTCTTCTCGCATTGGGCTGCCGTCTTGCGCGAAAAGAGTATGCTCAGCACCACCCAGGCCGAGTGCCCGCACCCTGAGTTGGAATACCTCTCCAGTCAGCAGATTCAATCCACCCTGCTCCTGGCCGTCCCCGGCAAAACCGCCATCCCCTCCTTCATCGGCTTCGATCAGGTGGACCGCCCGCGCCGCTGGCTCAACGAGGAAATCTCCGTGCTGCGCGTCTCCACCGACGCCCTCGCCAACACCATCGTCCGCGAAGACCTGTTGGAACAGCTCCAGGTCTCCCTGGATGAAACCGAACACCTCTACAAAGCCAGCCACCGCCTGGCCCTGGCCAATGACATGCAGGAAATGGTCGCCGCCATCTCGATGGCCCTGCATACCCCTGTCATCAACCGTGTGGTATTGGCCCTCTTTGAAGAAGACTCCGCCGGCAGTGTCCAGCATATTCGCGTGGCCGCCTCCTGGTATAGCAACCGCGGCGCACCCCCGCCAGAGAACGGCGCCGAATACGACCTCGCCGTCTACGGCAAATTCCTGCGAACCTCCAACGCCGCCTTCATGGACGATATCAACCACCAGCCAATGGATGACACCCTCCGCGAGGAGTTGAAAGGTGATAACGTCCGTTCCCTGGCCATGCTCCCCCTGTGGGCGGGTAAACACCAGCTCGGCGCCATCCTCATGCTGTCCGAAGAACGCCACCACTTCTCCGGCCTGGAAATCCGCTCCTACCCGCCTCTGGTTGACCAGATGGCCACCTCGGTGGAAAACGCGCGCCTCTTCCAGCAGACTCAGGAAGCCCTGTCCGAATCCGAACAGCTTTACAAAATTGCCTCTGGCATTTCTCAGGCCGCCTCTACGGAAGAGTTGATCACCCTCATCGCCGAAACCGTCCTCCCCGAGAACGCCGAACGGGTTTCTTTGGCAGAAGTCTTTAACAATGAAGAGGGTGAACCGATTGAGATCTTCCTGGTCGGGTTCCATGACCGGCAGCAAAAATATCAGCGCACAGGTATGCGCATCTCACATCAATCCCTGCCCATCCTACGTAAGTTGACCCATGACGCGCTGGTGATTGACGACATGGCCAACACTTCCCTGGTGGATGACGTCTCTCGCCGCACCTTTTTGCGGCTGGAAATTAACTCGGGCATTACCGTACCGCTGCGTTCCGCCGGCCGTTTGGTGGGTTTGCTCACCATCTCCTCCCACCAACCCACTGCCTTCAGTAAAGATGATATTCAGGTGCTCCAGGTGGCTGGCGCCGGTATCGCCGTCGCCCTCGAAAAACAGCGCCTGCTCCAAGAAGCTCAGCGCCGCGCTCTGGAATTGCAGGCCGCTGCCGAAATCGCCCGCGACACCACCTCCACCCTCGCCCTGGATGCCCTCCTGGCGCGCATCGTGAACCTGGTCTGCCAGCGCTTCGGCTACGAACACGCCTCCATCTTCCTCCTGGATGAAACCAACAATTACGCCGTCGTTCGCGAGGCCACCGGCGAGGCTGGGGTTCAAATGAAGACTTCCGGCCACCGCCACGCGGTCGGTTCGCGCTCCATCATCGGCAACGTCATGGCCAGCGGTGAACCGGTCATCGTCAACGATGTCTTCAACAGCCTCATCCACGTTCCCAACCCGCTGCTGCCCAACACCCGATCTGAAATCGGCCTGCCCCTGCGCATTGGCGACCGCGTCATGGGTGCCCTGGATATTCAATCCAACCATCAAAACGCCTTCGCCCCTAACGACGTCGCCGTGCTCCAGATTTTGGCCGACCAGATCGCCGTCGCCATCGACAACGCCCAGGCCTACGAATTGACGCAGAAAGCCATCCTCGAAATGCAGGAAGTGGATCGTCTCAAGAGCCAGTTCCTGGCCAACATGAGCCACGAGCTGCGCACCCCGCTCAATTCCATCATCGGCTTCTCGCGCGTCATCCTCAAAGGCATTGACGGTCCCATCAACGACATTCAGACCCAGGACCTCACCGCCATCTACAACTCCGGTCAGCACCTCCTCAACCTCATCAACGACATCCTCGACCTCTCCAAGATTGAGGCAGGCAAGATGGAACTGTCCTTCGCCGATGTGGATCTCAACGACCTGGTCAATTCCGTCCTCTCCACCGCCATCGGTCTGGTCAAAGACAAACCCATCAAGTTGCAGCACAACCTGCCCGTCAATTTGCCCCTCATCTACGCCGATCCCACCCGCGTGCGCCAGGTGCTGCTGAACCTCATCTCCAACGCCTCCAAGTTCACCGAAGAGGGCACCATCACGGTTGAGCTCAGCACTGTCACCAGCCCCGAAGACCGCCCCGAAGTGATGGTCGCCGTCATCGATACCGGCACAGGTATTGCCGAAGAAGACACCGTCAAGCTCTTCCAGCCCTTCTCCCAGGTGGACGACTCCCCCACGCGCAAAACCGGAGGTACCGGCCTGGGCCTCTCCATCTGCCGTTCCTTCATCGAAATGCACGGCGGCCGCATCGGTTTGCTCCGCAGCGAAATCGGGGTTGGCTCCACCTTCTTCTTCACCCTCCCCATCCCTGTCAAAGAAATCCCCATTCCTGCGCCGGAAACCGACAGCGACGAAAAAGCCGTCATCTTATCCATTGATGACGACGCCCAGGTGATCAGCCTGTACCAGCGCTACCTCTCGCCCCACGGCTATTCGGTTGTCCCCCTCACCGATCCCAAACAGGCCGTCGAAGAAGCCCGCAAGATCAAACCGCTGGCCATCACCCTGGATATCATGATGCCCGAAAAAGACGGCTGGTCGGTACTGCACGACCTCAAAAATGATCCCGAAACTCGCCAGATTCCGGTCATCATTTGCAGCATCCTGGAACAAGAGGAAAAAGGTTTCAGCCTCGGCGCCTCCGATTACCTCACCAAGCCCTTCTTGCACGAAGACCTCATCGCTGCCATCAGCCGCCTCAACCGCGACGAAACCATACACAACATCCTCATCATTGATGACGACCCCGATGATCAACGCCTCGTGCAAAAAATGTTGGAAGATTCGGGTAAATTCCAGCTGACCACCGCCGACAGCGGCGCATCTGGCTGGGAGACTATTCAACAGAACCGCCCCGATGCCGTGATCATGGATCTGTTCATGCCCGATATGGACGGCTTCACCCTGCTCAGTAAGCTGCGCTCTGACCCCGATCTGCGCAGCCTGCCCGTCCTGGTCATCTCCGGCGTGGACCTCACCGCCGAACAGCACGCCCAACTGGCAGAATTCGGCCAGCAGCTGCTCACCAAGGGCTACCTGCGCGAAAGTGAACTGCTGGATCATCTCGAAGGTGCGCTGCATAAACTCCGCAGCACAAATCACGATAAGGAGGCGTGACCCCTCAACAGGTCACTTCATCCATGACGACTTTACCGTTTGATATTGAATGTCTGGATTGCGGTTACCGGTCGAACTATCACCCGACTCAGCCCACCTGCCCCATGTGCGGGTCAGCCTGGCGAGAGGTGCGCTATGATCTGTCCCAAATTGCCGCTGACTTGCCCAAAAAGTTGGCGCGCCGTCCGTTTGACCTGTGGCGCTACCGCGAGCTGCTGCCGGTTCAATCCCCCGACCCCAACCTGTACCTGGGCGAAGGGGGCACGCCCCTGATTCACGCCCACAACCTGGGCATGATGCTGGGCAACAATAACATCTACATCAAGGATGAGCGCCAGGGTCCCACAACCTCCTTCAAAGACCGCCAGGCCGCCGTCACCATCGCAGCTCTCAAAGAAGCCGGCATCGCCGATCTGGTGGTCGCCTCCACCGGCAACGTGGCCATCGCTTATTCGGCCTACGCAGCGCGCACCGGGATTAAGTGCTGGGCGTTCCTCACCAGCCTCGTGCCCGCCTCCAAAATGCGCGAAGTCGCCATCTACGGCACCCAGGTGGTCAAGGTCACCGGTTCGTACGACCAGACCAAAAAAGTGGCCTCGGAATTCGCGCAGCAGCACGATTTTTACCAGGATTCCGGCGCACGCTCGATCCCCTGCGTCGAGTCCATGAAAACCATCGCTTTTGAAATTGCCGAACAGCTCGGACAGCCTGACCCAATGGTTGTGGATGAAGTCCCGGCCTTCAAAGCGCCTGATTGGTACATCCAGGCCGTCAGCGGCGGCATGGGCCCCATTGGAGTGATCAAAGGCTTTCAGGAAATGGTTGAGATGGGTTGGACCGATAAAGTCCCCGCGGTGGCCATCATCCAGGCCGAGGGCTGCGCGCCGATGGTGCACGCCTGGAAGCAAGATCGCGATCAGGCGCTGCCGGTCAAGAACCCGCAGACCCTCATCGAAACCCTGGCCACCGGCGATCCGGGGCGCTCCTACACCTTGCTGCGTCAAAAAATGCTGGCCGCCTCTGGTGGCGCGATGGAATCCGTCACCGATGAAGAAGCCTTCCGCGCCATCCACCTCCTGGCCAAAATGGAAGGCATGTCCGTCGAGCCTGCCGCCGCGGTAGCCATCGCCGGGCTAATCAAGCTCATTCGCAGCGGTCAGATCAAGCCCACCGAAACCGTGGTCATCAACTGCACCGGCCACACCATGCCGGTGGAAAACAACATCCTGGGCGATAACTGGGCGCGCAACCTGGTCTTCCCCACCCAAACGGCCCCCGCGCAAAAGCAGGAAGAGGGTCTTTTGGCCGCCCTCTCCCACGTAGCCAGCGACCGCTTCCCCCGCATCGCCATCGTGGATGACATGCCCGAAGTCCGCACCCTGGTCAAACGCATTTTGCAGTCGCAAGGCGCCTACACCCTCTTCGAAGCCAGCAACGGCCGCGAAGCCATCGAAATGATCCGCCGAGAACTGCCCAACTTGGTCATCTTAGATCTGATGATGCCAGAAGTGGACGGTTTTTCCGTCTTAGACACCCTCAAATCACAGCCAGAGACTGCTGAAATTCCAGTGATTGTGGTTACCGCCAAAGAATTAACCCCAGCAGAAAAAGAACGGTTAAAAGGGCGCATCCAATCCTTAATGCAAAAAGGCGATTTTATGAGTGACGAGCTTTTGGATGAGGTTCGCACACTCCTCAACTAACCGACGTAACCCACCGCCCCGGACGTGGACCTCCGGCGCCAATAAAGGAAGTGGATGAGCGCCTCTCTTCGCAAGATAGGCATCCAAGCCGCCTTAGCCTCGGCCATTTTTTCGGGTTGTGCCCCCATTTTTGGGAAACAGGCCATCCTGTATGGCTTCTCGCCTCTGGCGGTCACAGCCATCCGCACCACCCTGGCGGCTGTAGCCCTGCTCATCCTCATGGCGGTTTTCAAACGCAGCTACCTCTATATGTACCCCGTCGGGCTCATCGGCTGCGCCCTGGCAGGCTTTGTCAACGGCATCGGCTCCATCCTCTATTACTCCGCCCTCTCCCGTCTGGATGCCTCCCTGGGCCACCTGCTCTATTCTTTCTACCCGCTGTTCATGGCCTTCTGGATGCTGGTGGACTTGCAGCCCATCAGCCGCATCACCGCCCTGCGCCTGGTGGTGGCCTTGCCGGGGGTTTACCTGCTCATTTCCAACAGCAGCGCCGGCGTGGATCTAATCGGCGCCGGGATGATGATTGGGTCCGCCGTCCTCTACGCCCTTCATATCCGCATCACGCAGCGCATCCTCTTTGAAGCCCCCGCCCAATCCGTCACCCTCTACACCCTCATGGCCATGGGCCTCACGGTGTTAATCGCCTACCTGCTCTTTGACCGCAGCCTTCCCGCCGCAGGCACCCCCTGGTGGCCGCTCATCGGCATGGCCTTTGTCACCTTTTTCTCCCGCTTCACCCTTTTCCTGGGGGTCAAGCATCTGGGGGGCATACAAACAGCCCTCCTCGGTTTGGGAGAGCTGTTGGTCACTGTGATTTTAGCGATGGTCTGGTTAGGAGAACGCCTGACCCCATTGCAGTGGCTGGGCGGATTCATCCTGGTGATCAGTTTACTGCTGGTCGGTTTCGACCGCCACCCTCCTGAGAAAAAGCGCAGCAGCGGCCTGCTGGCCTGGCTGAACCCCTCCCCCCTGGGTAAAACCGATTTCCCCTGGCAGCCCCATCCCTGAGGGGCTACACCACCGGGCTGATCAAATACCCCGCGCCGCGCACGGTCTGTATCACCGCGCCTTGGCAGGGCGTCTCATCCAATTTCTGCCGCAGCCGGCTGACCATCGGGCGCAAAATCACCGCGGCTTCCTCTTCTTCCACATGGTAGCCGTGCACTTTGTAAACCAAATCCACATAGCTCAGCACCGCGCCTTTGCTCTCTAAAAGTGCCCCCAAAAACCGGCTTTCGCTGGGGGTCAAATTACGGCTTTCCTCCCCCCAATATATCCGCTGAAGTTTGGTATTGACGGTCACACTCTCACACAGCTTCCAGTTTGAATCGTCCCGCCGCCCATATTCCAGCCGGGCTTCGGCCATCTCAATTTCCTGAGCGCTCTCTTCAAAAGCCCGCTGCACGCTGACCAATATTTCTTCCATCGTCACCGGTTTGAGCATGTAGTCGTGCAGGCGCTGGCGCAGCGCCTCCACCGCCGTTTTCACCGTTCCGTGAGCGGTGATGACGATGATCTTCATCCGCGGATATTTTTCCAGCACCCGCTGGATCAATTCCATCCCCCCCATGCCCCCCATCTTTAAATCCACGATCAACAGCGCAAACTCTTCCTGCTCCAAAACCGTCAGCGCAGCTTCGCCTGAGTTTACATCTGAAACCAGATACCCTTCCAATTTCAAGATTTTCGAAAAGGTCATCCGGATGACGTCGTCATCATCCACGATCAAAATTCGCTTCTCAGCCATCGGCCTAAGCCTCCTCTCGGGGCAAGGAGATTTCAAAGCGGGCGCCTGTTCCGTGGCGAGGAGACACAATGCTCAGGCTCCCGTGATGATCCTGTACTATTTTATAACAAATTGACAAACCTAACCCGGTGCCAGTCTCTTTCGTGCTGAAGAACGGCTCAAAAATATGGGTTTTCATTTCTGCCGTCAACCCATCTCCCGAATCCTCCACCGCCAATTTCACCCATTCTTCGCCAGGGAGGATCTCCACCCAGATTTTGCGTTCCCCGGCACACTCATGC
Organism: Levilinea sp.; assembly: GCA_036751735.1. Classification (GTDB taxonomy): domain Bacteria; phylum Chloroflexota; class Anaerolineae; order Anaerolineales; family Anaerolineaceae; genus Levilinea. The sequence continues at coordinate 51,957 of DAIOUB010000004.1, forward strand.
AGCGCTTCCACCGCGTTGACGATCAAATTAAAGATCACCTGCTGAATCTGATTGCGCATGATGCACACCGCGGGCAGGTCTGCGGGGCTGTCTAAAACCACGGTCACGTTCTCGGTTTTCAAATGGTGATCCAGCAAATCCAGCACCTTACCCACCAGCCGATCCAAAACGACCGCCTCTTTTTCTCGGTTCGCTGGCCGGTAGTAATCCATCATCGTCGCCACAATCCCCGCCAGCCGGTCAAATTCCGATTTGGCCAGCTCGGAATACTGTGCCTGCTCTTCAGGCGATAAATCTGCGTGTGTGGCCAAATGCAGACAGTTGCGAACAGCCTGCAGCGGGTTATTGATCTCATGCGCCACCGAAGCCATCAGCCGTCCAACCGCCGCCATCTTTTCCGATTGGATCAGCGCCCGGTTTGAATCCTCCAAACGCACAATGGTGGTGCGCAGCTCCGTGTTGAGCTGTGAGTTTTCCAGCGCAATGGCTGCCTGGCGCGCTAAAATGCCAAAAAGTTCTTCATCCGCGTCCGCAAAGGGTTTCAGGCCCATCTCGCGGCCTGCAAAGAACAAAAAGACATCTTCCCCGCGCGCCACCGAAGAGATCATCACCGACTGCAGCCGGTGTTCCTCCAGCAGCATGGCCACGTCCCCATCCACAAAGCCCATCTGAAAGCGCAAGTCACTGCTGGGGATCCCCACACGGTCCATCAGCTTATCCCCAAAACCGCGCCCATCCCAGCGCAGAAAGTGCGGCCCAAAATCAGAAATCCGCTCAAATTTGGGCTGCCCCGCCTGGCGCAAAAAAACCCCCGCCCGGGTGGCCTGCAGCAGGTCGTGAATAAAATCCAAAATCAAACGGCTCAAGGTTTCCAAATGCGTTTCGGAGTTCAACGCCTCTGTGGCCGAAAACAAAGGCCGCAGCACTTGCAGCCGGGCTGCGTCTTTTCGCTGGCGGCTTTCCACAATGGCGTGCTGTACCGCCGAAACCAACTGGTGTCCCTCCTCAAAGGGTTTCAGGATCAGCCCATCCACCCCCCGCTCCAGCGCGCGGATGGCATCCTCCACCATGCTCGACCCCGTCATCACCAGCACAGCCAGTTCAGATTGGCGCTTCTTGGCTTCTGAAATCAGCTCAAAACCGTCCATCTCCGGCATGTAAATATCTGCCAGGAGCAGATCAAACGGCATCTGCTCCATCAGTTCCAGGGCAATGTGCGGGTCGGTCACGCTGTGAATCTCAAACCCCGCCCGCTGCAGAATGTGTTGGCAAACGCGCACGTCCAGCAGGTTGTCATCCACCACCAGAATGTGCACCCTGGGCTGCGGTACCCCCGCAGTTGAATCCAGGGGAACCGGTGTGACAGACGAAAGATTTGGATCTATAACCATAGGCTAATGATACCCTTGCTAAAAGATAAAAACAAGCCAAACCATGCCCCACACCCGCAGCGGTTTAACAGAAAACGCTCATGGTGAACATGAGCGCAGTTGGGCGAAAACCGCTCGCCAGTTGGGTATAAAGGGGTGGCTGATGGGGGTCGAACCCACAACCCTCGCATCCACAGTGCGATGCTCTGCCATTGAGCTACAGCCACCACAACAAGAGCGATTTTATCACACAGCCGCGGGCTTCGCAAGCATTTCGGCAATTTTCTCCGCCGCTTTTTCCTGCGCCGTGGTCTCCTGGGTGCGGTTGGCCAAATCTTTAATCGTCACCTGCCCCTGCGCGGCCTCATCCGGGCCGATGATCAGCGCGAAGCGGATGCCCATCTTATCGGCAAACTTCAGCTGCTTGGGCAGCTTGACCGGCTCGGGATAACACACCACGCGCAGCCCCGCCTTCCGCAGCTCGCCCGCCAATCGGAACGAATCCAGCAAGCGCTCCGCGTCAAACACCGTCACCAGCGCCGCCCCCTCCAACGCACCGCTGTGCGGCAGCAGCCCGTATTTCTCCAGCACCACGCCGATCATCACATCCCCCATTGCAAAACCCACCCCCGGCAGCGGGTCTCCGCCCACATCCGACACCAGATTATCGTAATGCCCCCCGCCCAAAACCGCCCGGCCGCCGTCCACGTCGCGCGCCTCAAACACCGTGCCGGTGTAATAATCCAATCCGCGGATAATTTGAGCGTCAAAGCGGACATATTCGCGCACGCCCAGGGCATCTAACACCGCAAAGAACCGCAAAAAATCCTCCGACTTGCGCCAAAGCTCGCCGTCGGCCAAGAGCGTCTTCAAACCTACCAACTGTTCTGCGGTCAGTCCCATCTCCAGGGCGTATCCGTCCCAGTCCGCCGCGCTCATCTTATCGCGCCGGTCCACCAGACGGAAAACCCGCGGGCGAAGCTCCGTCCCCACCCCCAATTCCGCCAGCGATTGGTCCATCAGCTTGCGGTTGTTGACCATAATCTGCACCTGGCTGGGCTTAAGCCCCACCGCACGGAAAAATTCCGCGCAGATCGCCACCAGTTCCGCGTCTGCCTCAGGCGAGCTGACCCCGATCAGGTCAATATTCCATTGGAAGAATTCGCGTGTGCGCCCCT
>DAIOUB010000005.1:0-25844 GCA_036751735.1 Levilinea sp.
GTGTAGGTCACAAAACGGTGGGTAAACAGCGCCGCCAGCCGGTTCATCACATGCACAGCCTGATTGGCCAGCCAAGCCAAAGCCCCCGGCGGCATAATCAAATCACAGTGATAGGTGATCACCGTGGGCTTCTTCAGCAGCCGCCCGCGCAGCGCCACCCCGGCCGCGTCAAACTGCGGCAGGTGCAGCTGCACCACATCATTTTCATTCACCAGACGGCTGGCAATCCAGCCGAAAGTGGGCATGATCACGCCCTTGCTGATGCGGAACCACACCGGCGCGCGCACAATGCGCACCCCATCCACCACTTCCTCAGCCGCCAAAGACGGATCATAGCGCGAGGTCAGCACGGTCACCTGATGACCGCGCCGCGCCCAGGCCTTGGCCAGCCGTTCAGCGTAAATCGTCAGGCCGCTGGTGTGCGGCCGGTAATAGGTCAATACGATCAGAATACGCATGGCTACGCGAACATCTCCCGGTTGGCTTTGACCCACTCAAACAATTCGCGCAGCCCGGCCCGCACCCCGTAGCGCGGCTGCCAGCCCAACACATGCTCGGCCTTGCGAATGTCCGAAACGTAAATGCGCTGGTCGCCGGGGCGCCAATCGCCCAGCGCCACCGGAACGGCGTGCCCCACGGCCTGTTCCAGCATGGGCTGAAATTCTTTCCACACCGAAATGACGTTGTCCGCGCCGCCGCCCACGTTAAACACCTGCCCCGCGCTGCGGTTCAGGTGGCTCAAGGCCGCGTCGTAAGCGTCCAGCAAATCTTCCACATAGAGCACATCCCGCACCTGCTTGCCGTCGCCGTAAATGCTGATCGGCTTGCCCGTCAGCGCCGCGATCACGAACCAGGCCAACCAGCCCTGATCCTCCACGCCAAACTGGCGCGGGCCGTAAATGCAGCTCTGGCGCATGACCACCGTGGGCAGGTCGTAAATGCGGTGATAGTCGCGCACGTATTGGTCGCCGCAGCCCTTCGAACAGCCGTAGGGCGAATGGAAATCCAGCGGCTGCGCCTCGGAAATGCCGAAGGGGAAATCCGCGTAGCGGTAGCGGGTTTCTTCTTCCACCACCGTCACCTCTTCCATCCCGCCGTACACTTTGTTGGTGGAGGCATACACCACCGCCGGGAACTTGCCCGAGGCGCGCGCCGCCTCCAGCATGTTGAAGGTGCCCAGGGCGTTAATTTCAAAATCCTCGCGCGGGTGGGTCACCGAGGTGGTCACAGCCACCTGCGCCGCCAGATGAACAATTACATCCCGATCCGCCGCCGCCTGCTGCAAGACCTGCGCATCGCGCACATCCGCCGCGATCAATTGAAAAGCATCTTTGCCGTGCTTGCCCCGCAGCCATTCCAAATTGCGCTGGGCGCCGCTGCGCGACAAATTATCGTACACCACCACATCTTCACCGCGCGCCAACAGGCGGTTAACATAATTTGAGCCGATGAACCCGGCTCCTCCCGTGACAAGATAACGCTTGGACATCGCTCTTGCTCCATCCATCCTTCAGTAGATTAAACGAAAAAATTACGCCCGCGGTTCCTGGGCGCGCAGCTGCGCGCTCAGCGAACCCAAAGAACGCCCTTCTTTTAACAATCCGATAAATCCAAAAATGCCCGTGACCGCAAAATTGATAAAGTGCATCAAGATGGCATACGCCAGCGCGGAGGAATTATCCACGCCCAACACCGCCAGCGCGCCCACCACCGCCGCCTCAAACACGCCCAGGGCTGCCGGGGCCGAAGGCACCGCCACCCCCAAAGCCAGAACGCTGTCAATGAACATCGGCCACCACAAAGGCACCTGCGGCACCAGCGTGAACAGCATCACATAATGCACGGCCACCCACAGCACCCAGGAAAGCACCATCCAAAACAGGGCGGCCAAAAACTGGCTGGGGCGGGTTAACACCCGCAGCCCTTCCAGCAGCGCCGCCACCCGCGGCACAATCCAGCGTTCCACAAAGGCCCAGCGCTGACCCAATTTCAGGATGAAGGCCTGCACGCGCTCGTTAAAGCGCGCCATGCCATACAGCCCGGCCAACCCCACAATCACCAGCCCCAGGGTCACCAGGGCAAAGGGGCGCGCCCACTCTGCGCCCAGGGCCAGCGGCAGCGTGCTCAGCAGCATCCCCGCCGCAATCGCCAGGTCAAAGGCGCGTTCAATCACAATCGTCGAAAGCACATGCAGCGGCCCCAGGCCGCTGGCCTGGCCCATGAACACCGCCCGCCCCACCTCGCCCATGCGCAGCGGGAACAGGTTGTTCAGTAAATAGCCTTCGTTGATGATGAAAAAGCTTTGTGAAACGGTCGGGCGGTGATCCAAAAGCACCCGCCAGCCGTTGGCGCGTGTCCACAGCGAGATGACCGTCAAAGCCACCGCGGCAGCCACCGGCAGCGGCTGAACGTTCTGAAACGCCGTGCGCAGCTCTTCCCAGCGGGCCAGCCGGAAGACGATCACCAAAGCCACCAGGCTGATGATCACCCCTGGCAGCCAGCGCCGCACGCGCATCCATACACCCCGCGCGCCGCCGCTCACTCCTCCTCCAGCCTCAGCACCGCCATGAAGGCGTCCTGCGGAATTTCCACACTGCCCACCATCTTCATGCGGCGCTTGCCGCGTTTTTGCTTTTCCAGCAGCTTTTTCTTCCGACTGATGTCGCCGCCGTAGCATTTGGCCAGCACGTCTTTGCGCACCGCCTTCACGTTGGCGCGCGAGATGATCCGCCCACCGGAAGAAGCCTGAATGGCCACATCGAACAGCTGCCGCGGGATCAGCTCTTTCAGCTTGCTCACCAGCGCCTGCCCCTTATGGTAAGCGTTCTCCTTGTGCACAATCGCCGCCAGCGCATCCACGGCCTCGCCGCCCACCAGAACTTCCAGTTTCACCAGGTTGCCGGGGCGGTATTCCAGGAACTGATAATCCATCGAGGCGTAGCCCCGCGAGCGGGATTTCAGCGCGTCGAAGAAATCCACAATCAATTCCGACAGAGGAATCTCAAAATTCAACTGCACCCGGTTGGGCGCGGGGTGTTCCTGGCTCACAAACACGCCGCGGCGCTTGCTGATCAAATCCATGATCGTGCCGAAATAATCCGTCGGCGAAAAGATTTGCAGCGCCATCCACGGCTCGCGGATTTCGCCAATCAAGCTTTCGTCCGGCAGCTGCGCCGGGGAATCCACCCGCAGCACCTCATTATCGGTCATGATGACTTCGTATTCCACCGACGGCGCTGTGACCACAATATCCAGGTCGTATTCGCGTTCCAGCCGTTCCTGGATGATCTCCATGTGGAACAGGCCCAAAAAGCCGCAGCGGAAACCAAAATTCAGCGCCTGTGAGGTCTCGGGTTCAAACACCAGCGAAGCGTCATTTAATTGCAGTTTGTCCAGGGCGTCGCGCAGATCGGGGTAATCTTCGCCTTCCGTGGGGTAAATGCCCGCAAAGACCATCGGCTTGGCCTTGCGGTAGCCCGGCAGCGCAGCCGCCGCCGGCCGCTGCGGGTTGGTGAAGGTGTCGCCCACCCGACATTCCGCCACGGTCTTCAGCCCGGTGGCCACATAGCCCACGTCGCCAGCGCGCAGCACATCCACAGGGCGCATCCCCGGCGAAAACACGCCGATTTCCACCGGCTTCACCACGGCCCCCGTCACCATCAGTTTCACCGAATCCCCGCTGCGAATTTCGCCCTCGTTCACGCGCACATAGGCGATCACGCCCTTGTACGAGTCGTAATGCGAATCAAAGATCAAAGCGCGCAGCGGCTCGGCAGCGTTGCCTTTGGGCGGCGGCACCTGGCGCACCACCAACTCCAGCACCTGCGCCACATTGATGCCTTCTTTGGCCGAAATGCGCACGATCTCTTCCGCTGGATAACCCATCAGGTTTTCCAGCTCCTGGGCCACTTCATCCGGGCGTGCCGAAGGCAGATCAATCTTGTTGATCACCGGCACAATCACCAGATCCGATTCCAGCGCCAGGTAAAGGTTGGCCAGCGTCTGCGCCTCAATCCCCTGGGTCGCATCCACAATCAGCAAGGCTCCTTCGCAAGCCGCCAGCGCCCGGCTGACCTCGTAGTTAAAGTCTACATGGCCGGGGGTGTCAATCAGATTCAGTTCGTAATCCAGACCGTCTTGGGCGGTGTACACCATGCGCACCGCCGAAGCCTTAATCGTGACCCCCTTCTCCCGTTCCAGATCCATCGTATCCAGAACCTGATTCATCATGTCGCGTTCTGAAATCGTACCGGTAAGTTGAAGCAGCCGGTCAGCCAGGGTGGACTTACCGTGATCAACGTGCGCAATAATGCAGAAGTTTCGAATATGTTCCATCATAAATCCCCCAAAGTATAACCGATTTTTTGCCGCCCGCACGGCTTTTGCTGCCCCTTCTTGCCCATATCCTGCCCCCCTTTCCTCCCCCACAGGCCCCAGCATAGGTTAAAATGGGAGCATCCTGAATCATTCAAGGCCCATACACCTCTGATGACCGTATCTACCCCCTCCCGTCCCTCCGCCCGCGCCTTCCGTTTTCCGTGGGGTTTTCTGTTTGACCTGCTGCTGGCCCTGCTCATCCTGGTCGGCGTCCTCTTCCGCTTCTCCTGGACCAACTGGAGCCAGGGAACCAGCCTGCACCCGGATGAATACGGCCTCACCAACACCCTCACCCAGCTCAGCATCCCTCCCACGTTGGACGAGTATTTCAACACGCGCCTGTCGCCCATCAGCCCCTACGCCAAGTACGAAGTAGATGGAACCCTGGTGTCCAACGGCCCCGATAACCGCATGCGCTGGGGCCAGTGGCCCATCATCCTGCTGCGCTGGTTTGGTGAACAAACCGGCAGCACCGGCTATGATGAAATTCGCCAGATGGGGCGCTCCCTCTCCGCGGCCGCCGATACGCTCTCCATCCTGATCCTCATCCTCATCGGCACGCGTCTCTACGGCCGGCGCGCCGGTCTGCTGGCGGGTGCGCTCAGCGCCCTGGCGGTCATGCAGATTCAGCAGTCGCACTTCATGACCTCCGATAACTTCGCCGCCCTCTTCACCACCCTGGCCGTGTATGCCGCCGTGCGCGCCGCCCAAACCCCGGCGGCCGTGCGCCCCGCCCAACCCGAAACCGCCCCCTACCGCCTGTCCTGGGCGGCCCTGGGGTGGTTTGCTCTCTTCGGCCTCAGCTTTGGCATGGCGATGGCCTCGCGCATTAATTTGCTGCCCCTGGCAGGCATCATCATCCTCGCCGCCCTCATCAACATCGCCGATCTCAAGCTTCGCTCCCAAAGTGACCTGCGCCGCATCCTGATTGCCGCGGCTGTGGGGCTGGCTGTGGCCGGGTTGGTATCGCTGCTCACCTTTCGCCTGTGCCAGCCCATGACCTTCCGCGCCGCCAGCGGCGATACCACCATCCTCACCCTGCACCTCAACCAGGATTGGCTGGACAGCATGAAAGTAGCCCAGGCCGAATCCAGCGGTCAGGGCGGCGGCCCGCCCGCCGAACAGTGGGCCAACCGTCCGGCCATCCTCTTCCCGCTGATGAATATGGTCGTGTGGGGCATGGGGCCTTTCCTGGGGTTAACCGCCTGGTCGGGGCTGCTGTATGCCGTCTGGCGCGCCTTCAAACGCGCCGAATGGCGCCTGCACCTGCTGCCAGTGGTGTGGGCGGGTGGATATTTCCTCTTCATGGGCACGCGCTGGGTCAAATCCATCCGCTACTTCCTGCCCATCTACCCCATCCTGGCCCTGCTGGCCGCCTGGCTGCTGCTGACGATTTGGCGGCGGGCGGCGGCCCACCCCCTGCGTAAGGGGCTGGCCGGGGCGCTCACCGCCCTGGTGCTGGTCGGCACCCTGCTGTGGGCCAACGCCTTCACCGCGGCCGTCTACCGCCAGCCGCACACCCGCCTGCGCGCCACCACCTGGATTTTCCACAACATCCCCGCCCCCTTTATGCTGAATCTCTCCGCCGACAGCGGCCCCTTCACCGAGCCGCTGGGCGCACCCGACGGCCTGCTGATTACCTCCAACGCGCCTTTCTCTCAACCCTTCGTCCTGCCTGACCCCGGCAGGCTGGAAAGCATCCGCCTGTCCCGCCCCGCCGTGGAAGGCATGGCCGCCGCGGAAACGCCGCTGACCCTTTCCATCAGCAGCGACGCCAACAACACCGACATTTTGGGGCAGGCCGTCTTGCGCCTGCCGGCCGAGGCCAAAGATCAGCCCGTGGGCACCTATGCTGCCCAGTTTGACCCGCCCCTCGCCCTGCAAAACGGCGTGCCCTATTACCTGCACGTCAGCGTCGAGGGCTCCAGCGCCGTGCGCCTGTACCGCACCGTTTTGGCCAACGAAAGCTGGGATGAAGGCCTGCCCGTGCCCTTTGAAAACCGAGACCCCTTCGGCCAGTATTACCGCGGCCTGAGCGTGGAAGCCCGCTGGTATGACGACGCCAACAAGAAGGCCATGTATGTGGAAACCCTCACCCAGGCCGATGTGCTCATCCTGCCCTCCCAGCGCGCCATCTGGTCTTCGGCTCGCATCCCCGTCACCTACCCCATGACCCTGGAGTATTACCGCGCCCTGTTTGACGGCCGTCTGGGGTTTGAAAAGACCGCCCTCTTCACCGCCCCCTGGAAATTCGGCCCCTTGCAGGTGTCGGACGTAGGCGGCACCCTGGCCTGGGGACGCGAACCCACCTTGCCCCTCTTCAATTACAATTTCTTCGCCGCCGAAGAAGCTTTCAGCGTCTATGACCACCCGCCGGTGTGGATTTTCACCAAACGCGCCGATTTCAGCCCGGCCGCCGTGCTGGACGTGCTCAATGCCGTCAATTTGGACGCGGTCGAGGTGCAGTCCCCGCGCAACGCCACCCCGCTCTACGATCAAAACCCCTGATCTCCCCTCAGGCATAAAAAACCGGCGGCCTCAAGTGTTCTTGGGGCCGCCGGTGCGTTTACCTGGTTTTACTGCATGGGAAATCACCCTGGGGGATCGAAATCTACGCGGGATCCTCCGCGGCTTCGTCCGGAACAACCGCCGCGATGCGCGCCTCAAGCTCCGCGCTCTCCGCGCCAGCCGGCCAGCGCAGCAGCGCCAAAAATTCGGTGTTGCCCTTGGGCCCGTGCAGCGGCGAGCAGATCAGCCCCTCCACGCCGAAGCCCTCACGCACCGCCGCCCCCAGCACCTCGCGCAGCACACTGCGGTGCACCGCCGGGTCGCGGATCACCCCTTCCCCCTTGGCCGCGTCCGCCCGTCCGGCTTCGAACTGCGGCTTGATCAAAGCCACCACCTGCCCTCCCGCCGGGCGGTCAAACCAGCCGCGCACCACCGGCAGCAGAATCCGCAGCGAGATAAACGACGCGTCCATCACCACCAGACGCACCGCCTCGGGCAGTTTTTCCACATGCCGCGCGTTGGTGCGCTCCATCGAAACCACGCGCGGGTCGGTGCGCAGCTTCCAATGCAAAATGCCGTAGCCCACGTCAATGGCGTACACTTTTTCAGCCTCGTAATGCAGCAGACAGTCGGTAAAGCCTCCCGTCGAGGCCCCCACATCCGCGCACACCCACCCGCTCAGATTGGTCAGCCCAAAGCCTTCGATCGCCGGTTCCAGCTTCTCCCCCCCGCGTGAGACGTACTTTGGCCCGCGTTCCACCGTCAGCTCGGCGCTCTCCGGAACTTTCACCGCCGCTTTCAGCACCACCTGCCCATCCACGCGCACCTGCCCGGCCATCACCAGGCGCTGTGCCTGGCTGCGGCTTTCGGCCAGGCCGCGTTCAGTCAATAAGAGGTCCAGGCGTTGTTTTTCCATCCCCACAATTGTACCTTACCCCCGCCGCTATTCCGCTCTTTTCTGCCAACTTATGCTAAAATTTTCCGTATGCTCAAAGCGCTGATGAAAACCATGCGTCCCCGCCAATGGACCAAGAACGCTTTTGTCCTGGCCGCGGTGGTCTTTGACCAACAACTCTTCAACCCCGCCGCCATCCTGCGTTCCCTCGGCGCGTTTCTCGTTTTCTGCCTGCTCTCCGGCACGGTGTACATCCTCAACGACATCATTGACGTAGAGGCCGACCGCCAGCACCCCAAAAAACGCCTGCGCCCCATCCCCTCCGGCAAACTGCCCATCCCCACGGCGATCGCGGCGGCTGTGGTCATCCTGCTGCTCACCTTCCCCCTGGCGTTTTGGCTTTCCCCCGGCTTGGGGATCATCTCCCTGGCCTATTTTCTCATCAACATCGCCTATTCCAACTGGCTCAAGCACATGCCCCTCATTGACGTGCTCACCATCGCCGCCGGTTTTGTGCTGCGCGTGGCGGCCGGTGTCAGCGTCATCCAGGTGCAGCGTTTTTCCCCCTGGCTGTACGTGGTCACCACCCTCTTTGCCCTCTACCTGGGCTTTGGCAAGCGCCGCGCCGAGCTGACCACCCTGGCCGAAACCGCCGGTTCTCACCGCCGCGTGCTGGACGGCTATACTCTGCCGTTTTTGGATCAGCTCATCACCATCGTCTCCAGCACCACCCTCATCGCCTATTCACTGTACACCTTCTCGGCCCCCAATCTGCCCGACAACCACACCATGATGCTCACCATCCCCTTTGTGATGTACGGCATCTTTCGCTATCTGTACCTGATCTACGTCAAAGAAGAGGGCGGCGCCCCCGAAGAGCTGCTGCTCACCGACCGCCCGCTGCAGGCCACCATCGCCCTCTTCGCCCTCACCGTGCTCATCATTTTCTACTGGTTCTAACTGCGCCCATGCCTGCCCTGATCGCTTCTGCCCCTGCCAAGGCGATTCTCTGCGGCGAGCACGCCGTGGTCTATTCCAGCCCGGCCATCGCTGTGCCCATCACCCAGGCCAAGACCTCCGTGCGCATTCAGCCCTGGATCCAGGCCCCACCCGGATCGGTGTGGATTGACGCTCCCGATATTCACCTATCAGCATCGCGCTCCGATCTGCCCCCCACCCATCCATTGTCTGTGCTGCTCAACCTCATCGAGAACGACCTGCGCCGCGGCCCGCTGCCCGCCTTTCGCATGAAGATCACTTCCACCATCCCGGTGGCTTCTGGCTTGGGCTCCGGCGCGGCGGTATCGGTGGCGGTGCTGCGCGCGGTGTATGCCTTTGTAAGCCGTCCACTGCCGTTAGAGCACCTCAACGAGCTGGCCTATCAGGTGGAGAAAGTCCATCACGGAACCCCCTCCGGCATTGACAACACCGTCATCACCTATGCCCGCCCGGTCTTTTTTCAGCGCGGCCATCCCCTGCAATTCCTGCGCATCGCCCAGCCCTTCACCCTGGTGCTGGCCAACAGCGGGCAGCCCAGCCGCACCGCCGACGTGGTGGCTGCTGTGCGCCGCGCCTGGCAGGAAAATCCCGAAACCTATCAGGATTACTTCAATCAAATTGCCAGCCTGGTCAACCGCGCCCGTGCCGCCCTGGAAACCGGCGATCCTGTGACCCTGGGCCAACTGCTGGATCATAACCACACCCTGTTGCAGCAAATGGGCGTGTCCAGCCCGATTCTGGACACCCTCACCCAGGCCGCCCGGCAGGCCGGGGCGCTGGGGGCCAAGCTCTCCGGCGCAGGCCGCGGCGGAAACCTCATCGCCCTGTCCCAACCAGAGCGCGCCCCAGAAATTGCCGCCGCCCTCACCCAGGCTGGGGCCAAAAATGTGTTCATCACCACCGTCGAGGCCGTCCATGAATGAACCCGCCCCCCTGATCTTCCTGAAACTGGGAGGGTCGCTGATCACCGACAAGCACAGCACCTCCACCCCCCGCCCCCAGGTTCTGCGCCGCCTGGCCCAGGAAATCGCCGCCGCCCGCCAGGCCTGCCCGAATCTGCGCCTGGTGCTGGGACACGGCTCCGGCTCCTTTGGCCATGTGCCCGCCAAACGCCACCACACCCGCCAGGGGGTCTCTACCCCGGAGCAGTGGCTGGGCTTTGCGGAGGTGTGGCGCGAGGCGCGCGCCCTGAACGACCTGGTCGTCCAGCAGTTGTGCGCCGCCGATCTGCCCGTGATCGCCTTCCCCCCCTCCGCCGCCATCGTTGCCAGCGGGGCCAAAGTCAGCGATTGGGATCTTGGCCCGCTGCAAGCCGCCCTCGACCATTATCTGCTGCCTCTGGTGCAGGGCGACGTGGCCTTTGACCACACCCTGGGCGGCACCATCCTCTCCACAGAAGATGTGTTTGAACATCTCACCCTCCTGCTGCGCCCCCAACGCATCCTGCTGGCGGGCATCGAGGCCGGCGTCTGGGAAGATTTCCCCGCCTGCACTCGCCTCCTCCCCACCCTCACACCGGCTTCTTTTCCCGCCCTCTCATCCCATCTGGGCGGCTCGGCGGCGGTAGATGTTACCGGCGGCATGGCCCAAAAAGTCACCTCCATGCTGGCTCTCATCCAACGCCAGCCCGGACTGCAAGTCCTCATCTTTTCCGGCGAAACCCCCGGCAATCTGCAAAGCGCCTTGTGCGGTCAGAACCCCGGAACCCTCTTGCTTGGAGATTAACCCCCATGATCATGTCTCGACAGGCTCTCGAACAAATCGAAGATCAAACTCTGGCCCCCTACGGCCTGCGCGCCAGCCAATCCCGCGGGCGGCTGCACCCCGAAGACGAACCCGATTACCGCACCACCTTTCAGCGCGACCGCGACCGCATTCTGCACACCAGCGCCTTCCGCCGCCTGGAATATAAAACCCAGGTGTTTATCAACTATGAGGGCGACTATTACCGCACCCGCCTCACCCACACCCTCGAAGTCGCCCAAATTGGCCGCACGGTGGCCCGCGCCCTGGGGGCCAACGAGGACGTGACCGAAACCATCTGCCTGGCACACGACCTGGGGCATCCCCCCTTCGGACACTCCGGTGAAAGCGTCCTGGCGCGCCTCATGCGCGATCACGGCGGCTTTGAGCACAACAAGCAGTCCTTCCGCATCGTCACCCAGTTGGAAGAGCGCTACCCCGATTTCCCCGGCCTCAACCTCACCTGGGAGGTGCTGGAAGGCCTGGTGAAGCACGAAACCGAATACGACCGCTCCGACGCCAAAGACTTCAACCCCGATCTGCGCGGCCATCTGGAAGCCCAAATCGCCAATGCCGCCGATGAGCTGGCCTACACCGCCCACGACCTGGATGACGGCCTGCGCTCAGGCATGATCACTCCTTCCATGTTGGAAAGCATTGATTTGTGGATCATCGTCACCGAGCAGATCGGCTGGAAAGGTGAGCCGCTGCAAGCCCTCGACCGCCACCGCATCATCCGCCGCCTCATTGGCCTGGAAGTCACCGATCTGATCCAAACCACCAGCCAGAACCTGCGTGAAAGCGGTGTGCAATCCGTGGACGAATTACAGCGCCTGCCTTATAATGTGATCGGTTTCAGCGAAGAGACCCACCGCCGTAATCGTCAAATCAAAGATTTTCTCTTCGCCAACCTCTACCGCCATCACCGCGTCATGCGCATGGCCGTCAAAGCGGAACGCACCCTCACCCATCTGTTTGAGGCCTACTGCAGCGAACCGGCCATCCTGCCGCCCCAGGTCAAGCAGTCCATCCCAGAAATCGGGCTGGAGCGCACCGTGTGCGATTACATCGCGGGGATGACCGACCGGTATGCAATCAACGAATATCAGAAATTATTCGATCCTACGGTGCTGCCGTAGCAGCTGCTTGGAGGTAATGCAATGCCCGACGTATCCTATTTGACCGCCGAAGGCGCAAAACGTTTGCAGGAAGAGTTGGTCTATCTCAAAGGCCCCGCCCGCGAAGCCCTGGCGGCCCGTCTGCGCGCCGCCATTCAGATGGGGGACCTCTCGGAGAACGCCGACTACACCGCCGCCAAAGAAGAACAAGGCTTCCTGGAAGGCCGCATTCAGGAGTTGGATGCGATTCTCTCCCATACCATCATCATTGATGATATGAAAAAAGACATCTCCCAGGTCAATATCGGTGATCATGTCACCATCCAGGAAGATGACTTCCCTGAAGAAACCTACCACCTGGTGGGCCCCAAAGAAGCCGACCCCAAGAAAGGGCGCATCTCGCACGAATCCCCCATCGGCAAAGCTCTCTTGGGCCGCCGTGTTGGGGATGTGGTCTCCGCTGAAACCCCTGGCGGTTCCATCCAGCTCAAAATCACGCGCATCGAGTAAATCGCTGCCCGACCCTGAACCAACCCCATAAAGAGAAGCGGCTGCCCGTCACAGAGCAGCCGCTTTTGCTTTCATAATCAATTTGCGGTCGGAGGAATTATCCAGCCTTCGGCCAGATCGCCAGTTCCAGCGTCACCCGGTCAAAGAAGGCGCTGTCGCCCACCGGCCCCTGACCGTAGCTCATGTCCGCAATGCGGGCTTCCAGCTGCAGGGTCTTGGTTTCCAGCAGAATGCGCTTCTTTGGCTCCAGCAGAACCGGTTCACCCTTCGAGGCCAGGCGCTGGTTCATAACCAAATCCTCAAAGGCATGGCGGCTCATCAGCACCTTGGTCACGGTTTGAATATCGTTCTTATCAAACAGCCACACCTCAAACGCCGTCACCTTCTTCGGGTCTCCCACCCCCACCGTCTCGGAGATGCCCACACCGCACTCACCCAGGAATTCACCCGAGGGAGAGTCGATGCTGAACGAGTCGTCATACAGATCGTCGCCGAGCATGTAGGTGGTCATAAACTGGGCGATGGGCGCTTCTTGTCCTTCGGCTTCAAAATCGGTGCGGGTCGCCGTGCGGCTGGCTTCGTGCGCCTGGCGGCTGGCCTGGTTCAAAACGCCCCCGCCGCTGCGTTTGCGCAGCACCAGGAAATACAGCAAAATCGCGCCGATCACCAGGGTGAGCACACAGAAGATGCCCAACAGCAGGGCGAAGTTCGGGCCGCCGCTTTCCGCTGCCGGGGCCGCGGGAACCGCGGGCGCACCAGCCGCCGGAGTGCCCTGCTCTGCCGGGGCCGCCGGGGCCACATCCACCTGCACCAACCGGCTGAATTCCTGCACCGCCTTGGAATTCATCGTCGGGTCCGCCGCCACCTGGGCCAGGGCCTCGCTGCCCTTATCGCCCAGTTCCTTGAAGCGCTGAAGGGCCAGCGCCTCATCCGGTCTCTGGCCAAAGGATTGCACCGCCATGCGCAGATAATCCGCGCGCAGGTCGGCCCGCAGGTGTTCGGCAGAAGCATCCACCCACTTCACCGGCCACAAACCCCATCCCAAGATCGGCAGGCCAATGATCAAGCCCAACACAAAACCCAACACCGCAGTGATCAGGGGCTTACCAAGCAGCTCACGTATCTTTTCCATAGTTATCTCCTGCAGCTTCCATTGATGACAGCCAGGTAGAATCGGCCTTAAGAATTGCCTTACTGGTTATTTTAGAACAAAAGTTAGTTCAACGCAACCAAAAAACCGCCTTCTCCTGGATTCTTTTCCCAATTCAAGGGTTGCAAACTTCATGCCTTCTCAGAATCCACCGCTTCAAGCTGCTCATTTAAGAACGACTCACCGCAGGCTGTACACTGCACCTCGCGTTTGTTGGCAATCACCAAAAGACCGCCGCATTTCGGGCAAGGCTGCGCGATGGGCTGTTTCCACGAGGTGAAATCGCAGGTCGGGTAGTTGGCGCAGCCGTAAAACACACGTCCCTTGCGCGTCTTGCGCTGCACAATCTCGCCGCCGTCCTTGGGGCACTTCACCCCAATCACCTCCAGCCAGGCTTCGGTGTGGCGGCATTCCGGGAAATTGCTGCAGCTGATGAATTTGCCAAACCGCCCCCAGCGAATCACCAGATCGTGACCGCAATCCGGGCAGGCGCGCCCCACTTTTTCCAGTTCGGCCTTGGCCGCCGGCATCTCCGCCTGCGCCCGGGCCACTTCGGGGCCGAAGCGGTCGTAAAATTCGCGCACCACATCCGCCCAAACCGCCTTACCCTCCGCCACCTGATCCAGATTCTCTTCCATGTTGGCGGTGAAATTGGTGTCCACAATATCCGGGAAATGCGCCACCAGCAAATCGTTCACGGTCATGCCGGTTTCTGTCGGCAGCAGGCGCTTGGCCTCGCGGTACACGTACCCGCGTTCCTGAATGGTGGAAATGATCGCCGCGTAGGTGGAAGGGCGGCCAATGCCGTGTTCTTCCAGGTTCTGCACCAGGCTGGCCTCCGAAAAACGCGGCGGCGGCTGGGTGAAGTGCTGTTCCGGCAGCAGCGCCACCAGTTTTTGGGTCTGGTTTTCTTCCAGACCCGCCGGGATGCGCACAATCTCTTCATCGGAACGCAGATCCTCGTCCAGCGCCTCTTCATACACCACCAGATAACCGGGGAAGCGCACCGTAGAGCCAGAGGCGCGCAGCCCATATTCGTGAGCCGGGGTATTGCCCACCACATCCACCGAAACGGTATCGTACACCGCCGCTTCCATCTGCGAAGCCACAAAACGCTTCCAAATCAGTTGGTACAGGCGGAAATGGTCGTGAGTCAAGCTGGCCTTAATCGCCTCCGGCAGCCGCCGCACCGAGGTGGGCCGGATGGCCTCATGGGCTTCCTGCGCACCTTTAGCCCGCGTCTTATATTGAGGCGGCACGGCAGGCAAGAAATCGCCGCCGTAATTCTGCGTGATCAGCTCACGCACTTCCTTCAGCGCCACTTCCGACACCTGGGTCGAATCGGTACGCATGTAGGTGATCAGACCGGTCGTGCCGCCCTCGCCCACATCCAGGCCTTCATACAGCTGCTGCGCCAGGGCCATCGTGCGTTTGGCGGTGAACCCCAGCCGCCGCGAGGCTTCTTGCTGCAGGCTGCTGGTCATAAAGGGGGCCATCGGCTTGCGCCGCCGCTCCGACCGTTTGATCTTTTGAATGCTGTAAGCCCCCTGCTGCATGTCCGCCGTCACCGCCTCAGCCGCCGCCTGGCTGGTCAGCGCGGGCTCTTCATCATCCACACGCACCAGGCGCGCCATAAAGCTGGTTTTACCGCCCTGCGGCTTCAGCTCGGCCTTAATCGTCCAATATTCCTCGGCTTCAAAGGCCTCAATTTCACGCTCGCGCTCCACAACCAGGCGCAGCGCCACCGACTGCACGCGGCCGGCCGAAAGGCGGCTGCGCACCTTTTCCCACAAAATCGGGCTGATGCTGTAACCCACCAGCCGGTCCAAAACCCGCCGGGCCTGCTGGGCGTCCACCAGGGACATGTCAATCGAACGCGGGTGCTCAAAGGCTTCCTGGATGGCCGGTTCGGTGATCTCATGGAACACCACCCGCCGTGTGATTTCCGGCTCAATCTCCGCCGCTTCCATCAAATGCCAGGCAATGGCTTCCCCTTCGCGGTCCGGGTCGGTCGCCAGGTAAATTTCTTCGGCTTTCTGCGCCAGCTGCTTGATCTCTTTCACCACCGGCCGTTTTTCATTGGGAATGCGGTATTTCGGCTCAAAGTTGTGATCCACATCCACCGAAAGCTGCGAACGCAGCAGATCGCGCACATGCCCCACCGAGGCGCGCACGGTATAACCCTTGCCCAAAAAACGGCCCACAGTGCGCGCCTTAGCCGGCGATTCCACAATCACCAGCTTGCCGCTGCGCTTGCGCACGGCTTTGCGCTGCGGGGCTTCCATGCCCTCATGCGCCGGGGTGCGCCCGATGCGGTACAGCGTCGTCCCACACACGCCGCAGCGCCCGCGGGTCACCGGCGCGCCTGTGGCGTTAAATTCGGCTTGTGCTTCCTGAACTTCTCGTTTGGTCTTGCATTTTACGCAATAAGCTTCCAACGCAGTGCTCTCCTAAAGATAGCGATGATAGCCGTTTTCTTTCAACAGCTTCACAATTTCTCGTACTTTTTGCGCCTGGCTGCGCGGGCACACCAATAATGCGCTGCCGCTGTCCACCAGGATCATATCTTCCAAACCCACCGTCACCAACAGGCGCTCGCTGCCGTCCCCCACCACCAGCGAAGCGTGCGTATCCAGGCCCAGGTGCTGGGCGTTCACCACCAAATTGCCGTGCTCGTCCCCTTCCAGCACCTCAAACAGTGAATCCCAACTGCCCACATCGTTCCAGCCCAAATCCGCCCCCGCCACCACAGCCACCCGTTCGGCTTTTTCCATGATCCCATAGTCCACCGTCTGGGGCTGGATGGTCGGCCAAATCTGTGCCAAAACCGCACCGCGTTCGGGGGTATCCCACGCCGCGCGGATGGCGGTCAACTTTTCCGAAAGCGCCGGCATCCAGCGCGCAATCTCCGCCAAAATCTGTTCCACCGTCCAGATGAACATGCCGGAGTTCCAATCGTGATCGCCGCGTTCCAAAAAGCCGCGGGCGGTGGCCTCATCCGGCTTTTCCTTGAAGCGCTGCACGCGGAAGACTTCTTGCCCGCCAAAGGCGCCCAGGCTCTCCCCGCGCTGAATGTAGCCGTAGCCCGTGGCCGGGGCCGTCGGGCGGATGCCCAGAGTCACCAGATAACCCTGCTCCGCCACGCTTTTGGCCGTGCGCAGCACCGCCTGAAAATGCTCCACCTCTTCGATGAAGTGATCCGCGGTCAGCACCGCCATCACCGCCCCGGGGTCGCGCTGCGCCAGCACCGCCGCCGCATAGCCCACCACCGAAGCCGTGCCGCGCGGCATGGGCTCCAACAGGTAATTTTCCGCCGGAATCTCCGGAACCTGTTCCTGAAGCTTGCTGGCCTGCTCCGCCACGGTCACCACCAAAATGCGCTCGGCAGGGAACAATCCCTCCAGCCGGTCCACCGCCATCTGAAACAGCGTGCGTTTGCCGTTCAGGCTCAGCATCTGCTTCGGACGTTCCTGCACAGAAAGCGGCCACAGGCGGGTTCCGCCCCCGCCTGCCATAATCACCGCGTAGAAATTAGCTTTCATCCCTGCCTGCCTGATATGTGGATAAGCGCTCGCGGATGGCCACATAATTCATGCCGCCCACCTGGCGAACCAGGCCCTTGAGCTCAAGTAGCGTGAGTGTAGCCGATACTTGGGCGATTGGCAAGCCCGACCGCGCCGAAATCTCATCAATATGCAGCGGCTCATGATCCAAAGTGCGCAGCAAACCGCTTTCCACCGGGTCTTCTGGCATCTGAATCCGCACCGCGCGGTATTCCTGCACCTGTTTTAAGTTCAGGGCGTCCAAAACATCCTCAGGCCGCAGCAGCGGACGCGCGCCCTGTTGGATCAATTGGTTCGGCCCCTTGCTCAACGGGGAATAGATACTGCCCGGCACGGCAAACACTTCGCGCCCCTGCTCCACCGCGAAAGTCGCCGTGATCAGCGCGCCGCTGGTTGTGCCCGCCTCAATCACCACCGTCGCCAACGACAAACCCGAGATAATCCGGTTGCGCGGGGGAAAGTTGCTGCTCTCCGGTTCGGTTCCCGGGGCGTAATCGCTCAGCACCGCCCCGCTGCGTAGGATGCGCTCGGCCAGTTTACGGTGTTCCGGCGGGTAAATGCGGTCTACCCCGCAGCCCAGCACCGCCAGGGTGCGGCCCCCAGCCTCCAGAGCGGCGTTGTGCGCTTCGCCGTCCACCCCGCGCGCCAACCCGCTGACCACGGTGATGCCGTTTTGCGCCAGGCAGGCCGCCAGGTCTTGCGCTGCCTGCCGCCCGTAAGCGCTCACCCCGCGCGTGCCCACAATCGCCACCGCCCACTCATCCGCCAGGCTGATTTCTCCGCGCAGATAGAGCACTGGCGGCGATTGATCCACCTCGCGCAGCCGCCGCGGATATTCGGCATCTTCCCAGGTCAAAACCGCGATACCCGCGGCTTGAATTTTTTCCCAATACGCCGCCAGATCCACCGATTGGCGCGTGTTCAGCAGGTTCTCAACGACTTTCGCGCTCAGCCCCGCCTGAAGGTAGGCTTCAGCAGGCGCCTGCCACGCCAATTCGGCGCTGCCGAAAAAATCCAGCAGCGCCCGAAAGCGCACCGCGCCAATGCCTTTGACCCGATTAAATCCGACCCAGTAGGCCCTGGGGTCCATTCGGCTGACTCCCCCTTACAACCACTCCGGCGGGCGCACCACCATCTCACCCGCGGCCAAGTCCACCCGCAGAATCACTTCGTCCGTCACCGGCAGTAAAAGTTCCTTGCCGTCTTCGTCCTTCACCACATACACATCGTTGGCGCGCGTTTCTAAGATCTCGGCCAGCTCGCCCAACGTCTGACCGGCTTCGTCCACCACCGACAGGCCGATCAATTGGTGGTAATAATATTCGCCTTCCGGCAGGGCGGGCAGTTCTTTGGCGCTCACATACACCATCAAATTGCGCAGCACCCCCACCTCGTCGCAATCTGAATATTCGACAAATTTCAGCAGCAGACTGCTGCCGTGCCAGCGCATCCCATCAATTTTCAAAGGGCGGTGATCCTCGCCCACCAAAATCACTTTTCCCTTGCGCAGGCGCTCAGGGAAATCCGTCAGCACCTGCATGGATATTTCGCCCTTCACCCCATGCGGCTTGCGCAGCAGGCCAACAGCCAAGTACACAGGCTCGCCCTCAACGGGCGAGCCTGTTGGTTGTTGATGATCTTCAGAAGAAACCATTCGGCGTGGGGTCATCGCGGCTCAACGACATCCAGGATCGCTTGTTTGCCCTCGCGCGCCGCCGCAACCCGCAGCAGCACCCGCATGGCATTCGCCACCCGGCCGTTCTTGCCGATGACCCGCCCCATGTCCTCTTTGCACACCCGCAGTTCAAAGCGGACTTTGTTTCCACCGCTTCGCTCCTGGCGAACCTGCACGCAGCTCGGGTCTTCCACCAGGGACAGGGCAATGTACTCGATTAACTCCTTCACGGTCTCTCCTTCCGGTAGATGCACAGCCGAAAAACCACGGCTCCAGGCCGTTGATTGCTTTTCGCTGGACTATTGGGCAGCTTTGGCTTCAGCCAACAGCGTTTCCACAGCCTCGCCCTTCTTGAAGCGCGCAAAGCGATCCAGGACGCCGGCGTTTTTCAGCAGCCGTTCCACAGCTTCGCTCGGCTGCGCACCAACGCTCAGCCAGTGGTACACACGGTCTTCGGCCACGGTTAACGTGATAGGCTCAGTGCGCGGGTTGTAGAATCCCACAATTTCCAAAAACCGCCCATCGCGGGGGCTTTCTTCATTGGCCACGACAATGCGATAACTGGGCTGCTTTTTTAAACCCACACGGCGCAAACGAATCCGAACCATTGAATTACTCCTCTTTTTTACAGCAGATAGGTTGTCAATTTTTTCTTCAACCGCAGGCCGCGGCAGCGGGTAGAGGGTGCGCTGAAGGACGCGCAGCCGCTGACGGGCAGCTCCGGTTAGCCAAACAGACGAGACATCCCGCGTCCGCCTGTTTTTTGCAAAGTTTTAAACACGCGCTGCATCTCGCGGAACTGCTTCAGCAGCCGGTTCACGTCCTGAACATCCGTCCCCGATCCGCGCGCAATGCGCCGGCGGCGGCTGGCGTTCAGCACATCCGGGTTGCTGCGTTCCTGCTGGGTCATCGAGCTGAGAATCGCCTCGGTGACTTTCAGCTGGCGTTCCGCATCGCGCGGATCCACCTGGCGGGCCATCTGGCCCATATTCCCAGGCAGCATCTCCATAATTTGGTGCAGCGGGCCCATCTTGCGCAGTTGGCGCAGCTGGTTGGCAAAATCTTCCAGCGTAAAGCGCCCCGACATCATGCGCTCGGCCTGCTCCTGCGCCGATTTTTGATCCATGGCCTCGGCTTTTTCAATCAGCCCCAGCACATCCCCCATCCCCAAAATGCGCCCGGCCAACCGCGCCGGATCATAGGCTTCCAGCGCCTCAATGCCTTCGCCCGTGCCCAAAAACTTGATCGGCACGCCCGTTACACTGCGGATGGAAATGGATGCGCCGCCGCGGGCGTCGCCGTCCATCTTGGTCAGCACCAGGCCGCTCAAGGTCACGCTGTCGCGGAAGCCGGTGGCAATATGCACCGCTTCCTGACCGATCATCGAATCCACCACCAGCAGGGTCTCAGCGATGGTCACCTTGCGCGCAATGGCGCGCAGTTCGTCCATCAACTGCTGATCCAGCTGCGAACGGCCGGCGGTGTCCACAATCATCACCGTCACGCCGCCTTTTTCGGCCTGCGTAAAGGCGTGCTGCACCACTTCCGGGGGCAATTTGCCGTCTTCGGTGAACACCGGCACGCCCACCCGCTCGCCCAGGGTTTGCAGCTGCTTGATGGCCGCCGGGCGATAAGGGTCCGCCGCCACCAGCAGCACGCGCTCGCCCTGCGAGCGCAGCAGCCGGGCGATCTTGGCCGCCGCGGTGGTTTTACCCGAGCCTTGCAGGCCCACCATCATCATCACCCGCGGGCGCGGGCCGCTCAGATTCAGGCGTTCCGCCGGGCCCAGGGTGTTGAGCAGTTCTTCATGCACAATTTTGATCACCTGCTGAGCCGGGTTTAACGCACGCGAGACCTCAGCGCCCACTGCACGTTCGCGCACGCGGGCGGTGAAGTCTTTGACGACCCCATAATTGACGTCCGCTTCCAGCAGTGCCATGCGCACTTCACGCAGGGCCGCGTCCACATCCGCCTCGGTCAGCTTGCCGCGGCGGCGCAGATTTTGGAAGACTTCGTTTAACCGGCCAGACAGATTCTCAAACAAATGACCAATCCTTAACCCAATAGACAATCAAACGCCCTCGGACAAGGGTGTTCGCAGTCGGATTTTAGCCCTGATGACGGGAATGGTCAAGGGCCAATTCCAGAAATCGCTTTCCCAGGCGGGCGCGATCCCAGCCCAGAATTTTATCATATCTTTCCCGCGGCCGGCCCCTCTGCGCGCAACCTCCGCCGGTGTGCGGGGTTATATCCTTAGGAATTTTATCAATAGATCCGTATTACCCCTCCGGAGGAATTTTCGTATGTCCAAAGTTGCCATTGTCACCGACAGCACCGCCAACATCCCCGAAGCCATGCTGCAAGGTTTACCCCTGCACGCATTACCCCTGCACGTCATCTGGGGCGAGAACAACTACGCCGACGGTATTGATATCACCCCCACCGAGTTCTATACCCGCCTGCAGACCGCCAAGACCATGCCCACCACCTCCCAGGTGACCCCCGGCGCTTTCCGCGACCTCTACAGCCGCCTCTTAGAAGAAGGTTACGAGATCCTCAGCCTGCACATCTCTGCCAAGCTTTCCGGCACCCTGGATTCAGCCCAACAGGCCGTGCAGTTCTTCCCCGGCGCCAAGATCAGCCTGGTGGATTCCGAAAGCACCTCCATGGCGATGGGTTTCCTGGCTCTGGCCGTGGCCCGCGCCGCGCAGCAGGGCGCAACCCTGACCGAATGCACCCAGCTGGCTCAGCACGCTCGCACCAACATCAATGTGTACTTCGTCCCCAGCACCCTGGAATTCCTGCACCGCGGCGGACGCATCGGCGGAGCCGCCGCCCTGGTGGGCACGGCCCTCAACCTCAAACCCATCCTCACCCTGCGCGACGGGCGCGTGGAAGCCATCGAACGCGTGCGCACCATGAGCAAAGCCCTCGACCGCATGATGGAACACGTCAGCACCTCCATTGACGGCCGCCGCCCTGTGCGTTTGGCCGCCATCCACGCCAAATCCCCCGATGAGGCCGCCCAGCTCTTAGAGCGCGCCCGCCAGAATTTCTCCGTCAGCGAAGTCTCCGACGCCCTGTGCGCCGAAGTGTCCCCCGTCATCGGGACGCACACCGGCCCTGGGACGGTCGGCCTGGCCTTCATGACCGGCCTGTAATCCTCCCCTTGCCTGAACAAGAAAGCCCCGCAGCCTTGCGGGGTTTTTTGTCAGACATTTTTCCCCCTTCTGTACGACAGGTTTCCTCATTTTTAGAAAGCCGTTTTCTTGCCCCATCCCATTTGGTACAATACCCTTATTCCCATCCAAATCGGAAAAGGATTCCACATGAAAAATTACACGAAGCTTGGCTTCCAAATTCCCCAGGTCTTGCTGCCCAAGGCCGGGACCGACCTGACTCGTTGGGCGGTGATCGCCTGTGACCAGTTCACCTCCCAACCGGAATATTGGAATGATGTCGAGCGCACGGTAGGCGATGCCCCCTCCACCCTGCGCCTGATCCTCCCCGAAGTCTACCTGGAAAAACCGGGCGAAGGCGAACGCATTCAGACCACCCAACAGGCCATGAAAACCTATGTAGACAAGGGCCTGTTTGAGACCTACGAAGGTCTCATCCTGGTGGAGCGCCAGGCTGCCGGAAAAACCCGCCGGGGGGTCATGTTGGCCCTGGATTTGGAATGTTATGACTTCAATAAAGGCTCCCAATCCCTCATCCGCGCCACCGAAGGGACGATTTTGGAACGGCTGCCACCCCGCATCAAAATTCGCTCCGGCGCGCCCCTCGAACTGCCCCACATCCTGGTGCTGATTGACGACCCCCAGGATACCGTCATCGGCGCCCTGGCCGCCCGCAAGGCCGCCATGAAGAAAATCTACGATTTCGACCTCATGCTCGGCTCCGGCCACCTCACCGGCTATTTCAGCAGCGACCCGGCGGATGAGCAGGCTCTCGTGTCTGCCCTGGAAAAACTGGCCGACCCGGCCGCCTTTGCCAGCCGCTACGGCGTTTCCGCCGATCTGGGCGTGCTCCTCTTCGCCATGGGCGACGGTAACCATTCGCTGGCCACCGCCAAGGCCATTTGGGAACAGATCAAGCTCAAAGTCGGCATGGATCACCCCGCCCGCTACGCCCTGGTGGAGATCGAAAACGTGCACGACGCCGGCCTGGAATTTGAGCCCATCCACCGTGTGATCTTCGACGTGCGTGAAGAGGTCATCACCGCCCTCAAGCGCCATTTCGGCAGCCGCCTGAGCGTGGAAACCGCCGACAGCGCCGAAGAAATGACCGCCGCGGTCGATTCCCAGTCTGGAGATGCCCAGATCGTGGGTCTGGTCACTTCGCAGGGTTACGCCCTGGTGCACATCCAGCAGCCCGAAACCAACCTGCCCGTGGGCACCTTGCAGCTCTTCCTCGACGCCTGGCTGAAAGCTGGCGGCGCCGCCCGCATTGATTACGTCCACGGCGCCGATGTGGTCACCCAGCTGGGCAGCCAACCGGATAACGCCGGTTTCTACGTCCCCGGCATGGACAAGAGCGACCTGTTCAAGACCGTCGTCCTGGACGGCGCCCTGCCCCGCAAGACCTTCTCGATGGGCGAAGCCAAAGAGAAACGCTTCTACATGGAAGCCCGCCGCATCGCCTGAGCCGCACACACGCACTCCCATTCAGCCCCCGCCCCTCCGACGGGGGCTTTTTTTGCCAGCAGCCTGCCTTCGCGGTATAATCCCAGCAATTCATCAACGAGGTGAGCCGTATGGATAACGCCTATATCATCCCCGAAGGAGCCTTGCCTCCCCAGGAGGTGCGCATCACCCACCTGAAAGCCGAACCCTACCCCGACGGCCGCCGTGTGCGCATCACCATCGAGCTGTCCCCCTTCCAGCAGCGCCCCGACCTCACCGCCGCCATCTTCACCCCCAGCGGCGAGGAAGTGGCCGCCGCCAGCATCGTCGAGGCCATGACCTACCGCATGACCTTCACCATGCACCTGCGCGGCGTGCCGCCCAGCGGGGTTTACCGCCTGCACGTGGACGTGGCCTACCCGGAAATCGGCACAGTGGCCCAGGCGGACGCGGATTTTGAGACCCACGGAGAGGAATAGTTTGTCCGGAAAGCGCCGCACTGCCGCCTGCCTCTTCGCGTTGGGGGGGATCTTAGCGCTCCTGGCCGCCTGTTCTCCCGCCGCCCC
Organism: Levilinea sp.; assembly: GCA_036751735.1. Lineage (GTDB taxonomy): Bacteria > Chloroflexota > Anaerolineae > Anaerolineales > Anaerolineaceae > Levilinea. Next base: position 23,730 of record DAIOUB010000005.1, read on the forward strand.
TGCCGCCGCCCCCACGCCGCCCCCGGCCCCTAGCCCCTCAATGACCCCCGCGCCTACCCTCACGCCCACCCCGCCGCCCACCCCCACCCCCTCCATCACCCCTACCCCGGCTCCGGCGGTCTGCTCCCCGTTAGATACCTTCGCCATCCCGCAGCTCACCGAGATCGTCTCGAACCCCTTCAACCCGCCCGACCCCGGCCTCGACTTCCCCCATCACGGCGCGGATTATTCCTTCTACCGCTACGGATCGCGCGTGGGCATGTTGGGCCTGCCCGTCCATGCCGCCCTGGCCGGTCAGGTGGCGGGCATCTCTGAAAACCGCATGCCCTTCGGCAACATGATCCTCATCGAGACCCCGCTGAACACCCTGCCTGCGGAACTGCTGGCCCGGCTGCTTCTGCCCACCGCCCAGCCCACCCTGCCCTACACCAGCCCCCACACCTGCCCGCCCCTCGACCCGCCCCTCAGCTACTCGCCCGACCAGCGCTCTCTGTACCTGCTCTACGCCCATTTGCAGGATCCGCCGGAGCTTCAGCCCGGTCAGACGGTGAGCTGCGGCCAGCCCATCAACCACGTGGGCAACACCGGCAATTCCATCAACGAGCATCTCCATCTGGAAGTGCGCGTGGGGCCGTCCGGCGTCCGCTTCGACAGCATGGCCCATTACGACGCCTCCGCCTCCCCCCAGGAGCAGGCCGCCTACTGCACCTGGCGCATCAGCGGCCTGTTTCAGATGATGGATCCTCAGCGCCTGTTTGCATCACAAAATTGAAAGCCGTTCCGTGATCGGCACAAGGCTTGCAGCAGCCTTAAATCATGCTACAATCACCGTAGTTTGCCCAACCGGATGCAGGCGCTTTCAATGCAGGAAGCCGATAGAAGAAGCCAGTAAATAATGAAGAATCGACCGCCTTTCCTATCCAGGGTTTTCACCCCCACCTTAATTGTGTTGGTGGTGCTCAACCTGGGACTGCTGTTCCTGATCGGTTGGCCGGTTCTCACTCGCGGCGAATTCCCCGGCCTGCCTTTTGGCCCTGCGGCAGCCGCCAGCCAGCCCACGCTGGAAAACAGCCCCAGCCCCGCTCCCAGCCCTGCCCCAGGCACCCCCACACCGCCACCCGCCTATATCCCCGTCGCCTCAGATGCCGAAGGCGTGCGCCAGCACGGCCTGCTGCTGTTCTCCATGAGCGACGGCGAGTATCAGCACCTTTTTGTCTATCACCCCCTGTATTTCCCCCTCACCCGCCTGAGCGCGCCCGAATGGGACGAAGCCGACCCGGCCCTCAGCCCCGACGGCACTCGCCTGGCCTACCGCTCGCGCCGCAACGGCTACTGGAACCTGTACATCCTCGATCTGACCACCGGCAGCCTCACCCAGGTCACCGACACCCCCGCCTACGACGGCGCGCCGACCTGGTCGCCGGACAGCCAATGGCTGGCTTACGAAAGCTATGTGGACGACAACCTGGAAGTTCTGGTGCAGTCGGTGGTGGATCTCTCCCAGGCCCCCATTCGCCTTACCGATGATCCCGGCCTGGATGAGCATCCGGTGTGGTCTCCCCAGGGGCGCGAAATCGCCTTTGTTTCCACCCGCAGCGGCGAAGAGGAGATCTGGCTGGCGCGCCTGGATCAAACCGACAACCGCTTCCACAATCTCAGCCAGGACAGCGACGCGCGCAATAACAGCCCCGCCTGGTCCGCGGACGGCAAATATCTGTCCTTCGCCTCGGAAAGAGAAGGGGCCAGCACGCTCTACCTGTGGAACAGCCAGCAGCCCGACCTGCGCCCCTGGTCGGTGGGGCCTGGGAACCGCCCCGTGTGGAGCCCCAATGGGGACGTGCTGGCCACGGAACTGCGCTCGCCCAACAAGACCGGTATCCAGGCCTATAACCTCACTGACCGCAGCCTGATCTTTCCCATTTACCAGCTGCCCGGCAGTCTGGAGGGTCTTGAATGGAAGAAAGGCCCTCTGGTAGATTGGGTGCTCGGCCAAACCTTCCCCCCCGAATCGCGCCAACTGGCCGCCCCCTTGTGGAATCCGGCCCTGTTGGTCAACCCCATGCCCCCCAACGGGCGCTTTGGCATCGTCCCTGTACCCGATATCACCGCCCCCTA
>DAIOUB010000005.1:25944-45628 GCA_036751735.1 Levilinea sp.
TGCCCCTCACTCAGGCCCCCTGGGACATCACCGCCCGCTATACCGGCGACACCCGCTCCTATGAGGCCGGAGGCCGCCCTGCCCGCCCGCCCGCCGGTTATTGGGTGGATTTCACCGAGCTGGCCGCCCGCATGGCCTGGGAGCGGCAGCCCTCGCTGAACGACTGGCGCACCTACCTGCCCTCCACCCGCTTCAACCTCTACGTGCTCACCGGCGGCCTGGATTGGTACACCGCCATGCGCGAGGTCTACCCGCCCGAAGCTCTGGTCACCGTCACCTACCGCCCCACCTTCACCCGCACCATGACCCTGACGCCCAAGAACTTCGAGCTGTGGACTCTGACCCCCTCCTACACGCCCACCCTGACTCCCACCCTGCACCCCACCTGGACGCCGTCCCCTTAAACAGATATCAATATGGGTAAGTTCTCGCAACACACACGTTGGCTTGGCTTTGTTTGGCTGTTGGGGGCGGCGGTCTTGTTGGCTGCCTGCCAGCCCCAGGCAGCCCTCGACCCCAGCCAGCCTACCCCCTCGCCCACCCCGGCCGAAACGCGCGAGCCCACTCTGGCCCCCACCGCCGCCTTGCCCTCCTTGCCCCACGCCGCCGATGACCCGCTGCGCTTCTCCTTCCCCACCCCCGGCCCTGAACCGGTTTCCCTTTGGCGCGCTCCCTTACAGGAAGTCCCCTGGGCGTTGAACCCCAACGACCATTTCTTCTTCGTGCGCCCCATCGCCGCGGATGTGGTCAATTGGCCCCTGGCCGATTACCGCTACGGCGGGGTCTTTTTCAGCACCGACATCGTCCACACCGGTATAGACATCCCCAACCTGAAAGGCACGCCGGTGCTGGCCGCGGGGCCGGGCAAGGTCGTCTGGGCTGGTTACGGCCTCTACCTGGGCGGCAACGACCCCTCCGATCCCTACGGCCAGGCCGTCACCATTCAGCACAATTTCGGCTACCAGGGAAAAAAGCTGTACACCATCTACGCCCACCTGGATTCGATTGACGCCATCATCGGCCAATGGGTCAACACCGGCGACCAGGTCGGCCGCGTGGGAACCACCGGCCTGACCACCGGCCCGCATCTGCACTTTGAGGTGCGCATCGAAAATAACAGCTACTTTGCCACCCGCAACCCCGAGCTGTGGCTGGCCCCGCCCCAAGACTGCGGCGTTTTGGTGGGCCGCCTGATGAACACCAACGGCTCCCTGCTCACATACCAGTCCGTGGTCATCACCTCCCTTAAAACCCGCCAAAGATGGACGGTGAACAGCTACGGCAAAGATACCGTCATCAGCGATGACTACTACCGCGAGAATCTGGTCATCGGCGACCTGCCCGCCGGAGACTATCAGGTGTCGCTGCGCTACCGCGAAGAGGATGACCCCCTCCTCACGCAAATCACCATTCGCCCCGGCGCCGTCACCTATTTCACCTTTCGCGGCCAATCCGGCTTTTCCAGCGGCTTGCCGCCCACCCCCTCACCCAGCTCCTGGCTCAAGTTCACCAACCCTTGACAATTCACCCGCTAGGGTTGACAATTTGCGCTTACAGTTCTGGTAAAATTGAATGAGAAAAATAAACGGAGGTTGAACCCCATGTTCAAATCAAAAAATCCCACCTGGGCGCTGATCGTCATCGCCGCCTTCCTGCTGGCGTCCTGCAATAACCCGGCGGCGGCTGGCGAGCCCACCGTGGACACCAACGCCATCTTCACCGCAGCCGCACAGACCGTGCAGGTGCAGATCAGCCAAACAGCGGCAGCCATGCCCACCAACACGGTGGCGCCGTCCGAAACCCCCACCTTGACCCCTGAGCTTCCGGCTCTGCCCAGCCTGCCGCCCCTGGATGTCAATGTGACCCCCACGGTGGCCTTCACCCTGGCGCCCCTCCCCGGCCTGGCCACGGCCACCAACCCGGCCCCCGCCACCACCGGTGACAAAGCCGAATGGGTCACGCAGGTCCCCACCGACGGCGCGCGCATTGAGCACGGTACCAAATTTGACGTCCGCTGGACGGTGCGCAACACCGGCACAACCACCTGGAACACCAACTACACCCTTCGCCACTACGCCGGAACCAAGCTGGGTGAGAAAAGCACCTACAAGTTCCGCGCCACCGTCAAACCAGGCGACAGCACTGATTTGGTCATTGATGCGGTAGCCCCCTCGAAGAACGGTGAATACAATTCCATCTGGGTGCTCACCAACGATCAGGGCGTCAATTTCTACGTGGTGGATGTCACCATCAAGTCGGTTAACCCCGGCCCCACCGAAACCCCCGACCCCACCAAAGTCGCTCTCCAAATCTGCTGCGATGATAACCCTGATAATGACGGGACCATCTGCGACGACTTCGACTACGAAAAGTGTCCGGCGGATTAATCCCCACCCCCCTTTTCTCCTACACAACAGCCCGGGGCAGCCAAAGCCCCGGGTTTTGTTGAAAAGCCGAAAAAGGACGGTTTCACATGATGAACCTTCTCTCCATCTTTTCCCGAAAACTCTTCGCCCTGCTGGCGTTGGTGTTCCTGTTGGCCGCCTGCAACTTCCCCGGCAGCTCACAGGCTGGTAAAGACAGCCCCGAGGCTGTCTACACCCAGGCCGCCCAAACCGTGCAGGCCGCGCTGACCGCGCAAGGCCCCCGCACCACCCCCACCCAGCCCCCGGCAGCCCTCCCCACGGTTTCTGTTCCCACCCAGGCCCCGCCGCCCTCGAACCCCACCCAGGCCCCGCCTTCCAACCCCACCCAGCCCCCGGCCCCCGCCCCCACCAGCACCATCAAAGTGGACGATGCCGCCCAATTCGTGTCGCAATCCCCCAGCGACGGCACATCCATCCCTGCGGGTCAGGCGTTTAAGACCGTATGGGTGCTTAAGAATGTGGGCAAAACCACCTGGACTACCCAATACCTTTTGCGCCCCTTCATTCAGGTCACTTTTGGCGGCCCTGCCCAGGTTTTCCTCCCCAAAGAGGTCAAGCCCGGTGAAGAAGTCTCCATCGAAGTCCCGATGACTGCCCCCGACAGCCTGGGCGAACAAAAAACCATCTGGGTGCTCACCAATGCTGCCGGGGTCAATTTCTTCCCCCTGGATTTGACCATCAAGATCATCACCGCCCCCACGGCCACCCCCAAACCGAACCTGACTGCCACAGCCCAATACTGCCTGGATAACCCCGGCTCCTGCCCCACAGCCACGCCCTGATCGGCGTTCTGTGTTAACCTTGACAATTCGGTCATCTCAGTTGAAAATGCCCATACGGCTCATCAGGATGGCCCCTATCATGGAGGATATACCGCATGTTTTCAACTCGTAAAGCGCTTTTCAGCCTGGTGCTTCTCACCAGCTTACTGCTCCTGGCTGGCTGCAGCCTGGCGGGCACTCCCGCCGCCGCTGCGCCCGAACAGCAGCCCAGCCCCGATCTGGATCAGGTGCGCACCGAGGCCGCTCAGACCGTGGTCGCCCGCGTCACCTTTCAGGCTGCGCTGACCCCCTCGGCCACGCTGCCCCCGCCCCCCACCGAAACCCCGCTGCCCGCCCCCACCGAAGCCGCCCCCGCGGTGCAGGTGGATGCGCCCACCTCCACGGCCGTGCCCACTCTCACCCGCCCGGTCACCAGCGGCGGTGGCGGCGGCAGTGTCAAAGCCACGGCCACCTCTTCCTACACCGATCAGGCCAAAATCCTCAGCACCAGCCCGCAGGATTACACCAATATGCCCGCCGGACGCGATTTTGACGCGGTGTGGGTGCTCAAAAACGTGGGCAAACGCGCCTGGGACACCACCTTCTACATCCGCCACGCGGGCGGCAACCTGAAAGGCGCCAACACCGACCTGGTGTTCCTGCCCAAAGACGTCCCCGTCAACGGCAGTGTGGAAATGACTGTGGATTTCAACGCGCCATCCACCCCCGGCGCCTACACCAGCTATTGGGAATTGGTCAATGACGACGGTGTGGCCTTCTACCGCTTCTACATCACCATCAACGTTGCCAAATAACCCCCGCCCAGCGTCTTTCTTTCGCTGTGGATGAGGTCCAATGTCTTTCGAAGATGACGTAAAAGCCGAGGCATTCCACCTCGGCTTTTCTCTTTGCGGCATCGCCGCCGCACAGCCCCTGGCTCAGCACGCCGCCGTCTATGAGGATTGGTTGGCGGCGGGTCATCACGCCCAGATGAGCTACCTGGCCGCCGAAAGCGCCCGTCTGCGCCGCGCCGACCTGTCGCTGACCCTGCCCGGTGTGCGCACGGTGCTGACCGTTGCCCTGCCCTACCCCAACCCCGCCCGCGCCGCTGCCCCCGCGGACGGCCGTCTGCGCGGGCGCACCGCTGCCTACGCCTGGGGTCAGGATTATCATGATCAGATTCCGCCGCGCCTGAATCAACTGGCGGCCTGGCTGCAAGACCGCCTGGGCCTGCCCCTGGCCCACCGCGCCTACACCGACACCGGCCCCATTTTAGAACGCGCCTGGGGTCAGCAGGCTGGTTTGGGCTGGTTTGGCAGGAATTCCTGCCTCATCCACCCGCGCCGCGGCTCAGCCTTTCTGTTGGGTGAACTCCTCCTGGACGCCGAACTCCAGCCGGATTCCCCCTGGGAGGCCGACCGCTGCGGAAGCTGCACGCGCTGTGTGGACGCCTGCCCCACCGGCTGCATCCTGCCCAACCGCACCCTCGACGCCCGCCGCTGCCTGTCCTACTGGAGCATCGAACATAAAGGCCCCATCCCCGTCCAGATGCGCCCATCCCTGGGAAATTGGGTCTTCGGCTGCGACATCTGCCAGCAAGTCTGCCCCTGGAATCAGCATGCCGTGCATTCAGAGGTGGACGCCGCCTTTGATTTCACCCCGGAAGATGCCTTCCCAGACCTGCTGGAAGCCCTCAGCCTGTCCCCCGTGGATTTCAACCGCCGTTTCCGCCGCACCCCCCTGGCGCGCACCAAACGCCGCGGCTTTCTGCGCAACGCCGCCGTGGCCCTCGGCAACCTGGGCGACCCGGCCGCCGTCCCTGCTCTGGTTCACACCCTCGAAAGCGAGCCGGAGCCCCTGGTGCGCGCGCACGCGGCCTGGGCGCTGGGCCAACTGCACCATCCCCAGGTTCGCCCCGCCCTGGAACACACCCGATCCGCCGACCCCGACCCCAGCGTGCGCCTGGAAGCCGCCGGTGCGCTGGCCGCCCTTTAACGATGAAAGGCAATCTCATGAGAAAAACTCGATCTCTTCTGCTCTTGGTCACCTCCCTGATCCTGCTGGCCGCGCTGGCCGCCTGCGCCCCTGCCGCCACCCCCGACCCCAGCCCTTTGCTCACCGCCGCCGTGCAGACCTACCAGGCGCAGCTCAGCCAAACCGCCGACGCCGCCCCCGCCACCCCCACACCGGCCCCCTCCAACACACCTGAACCCCCGGCAGAAGCCTCGCCCACCGCGCCTGACCTGCCCACCGCCGCCCCTCAGGTGGATGATAAGGCAGAATTCGTCTCGCAGTCGCCCGAAGACGGCAGCGAGGTGGGGCTGAAACGGAAATTTGACGCGGTGTGGGTGCTGCGCAACACCGGCAAGACCACCTGGGATAAGCGCTATGCCCTGCGCTATTTCAGCGGGGCCGCCCTGGGTGAACGCGCCGCCTATTTCCTTCCCAAAGATGTCCCCCCAGGGGAAGAGGTGCGCATCGTGGTGGATATGATCGCCCCCGGTTACGCGGGCGACTTCACCACCATTTGGGTGCTTTCCAACGCGGATGGGGTCAACTTCTTTGATGTGTACTTAAACGTCAAAGTGGTAGAAAAGACGCGCACCCCCACCCGCCGCCCCACCAACACGCCGGGAACCCCCACACCCTAAGGCAGCCAGTTCGGCAAAGCCGCGTCTTCAGCTACACGCAAAAATTGCCCGTCCCCCTGCCGCACCCACACCTCTGGCCGATAGGCCGACGCGCCCAGGGATAATTGTTGGTAAACCAGCGCATCGCCCTGCGGCGACCAGCGGTAGGCTGCGTGGGTCTGCGTGAAATCATCCGTTAAAGCCCGCGCCTCGCTGCCGTCCGCGCGGATCAGCCACAGTTGTTTGCTCACCGGCCCGTCCAGGCTGCGCAAACCCGCCAACAGCCATTCGCCGTCCGGCGACCATTCCGGCTGGGCAAATTCGGTCAGGCTGAAATCGCCTTTCAGCGGGAAGGGCCTCACCTGGCCGCTATCCAAATTGGCCTCATACAGTGTCACCAGCGGCGCGGCGCTGGTCAGCTGCATATCCAGGTAGGCCATGCGCCGCCCATCCGGCGACCAGCTGCCCACCATGCCCATTTGCGAAGGCAGCAGCAGATCTTCTCCGCCCCCGCTCAGGCTCACAATGCGGATGGCTCCCGCCATGCCGTCAAAGAAGGCCAGGCGCTGTCCGTCCGGCGACCAGACCGGCTCAAAGCCGCTCACCTCAGGGTCGGCATACAGCGGCGCAGCCTGCCCGCTGGCCACATCCAACAGCTCAATGCGCGGCAGGCCCGGCTGGCCGGTGGTGCTGCTCACCCGCCGGCGGCTGTATGCCAACTGACGTTCATCTGGCGACCAGGCCGGATTGGTGCACATTTCCCTGCCGCAGTTCACCAGTAATTCGCCCTCACCCCCCTCACGGCTCACCCGCCACAGGTCCACCCCGGCGGTATCATTGCGGATGGACACCGCCGCCCAGCGCCCGCTGGGGCTGACGCCAAAATCAAACACCTTGCCGCCGCTCTCCGTCAGGGCCTGCGCCGGGCTGCCGTCTAAAGCGGCCCGCCACAGATCGGGGGATTGGGCCGGATGCAGGTACACCACCTGCGCAGGCCGCACCTGCACCTCCCAGCGCCCTTCGCGGCGGGTGGTCTGCCCGTTGGGGCCGGGCGCGCCTTCCGCCAGGATCAGCGTGTAGGTTTCCCCTGCCGCTAAGGCCTCTTCAGGCCAGATTTGCAGCGTGGCGCCTTGCCATTGGGTGCGCACTGCCGTCTCCGGTTCCAGGCGCACATACCCCTCCACCTCCGTCAAAGCCTTGCCGCCCGTGTAGATCAGCTCGAACGGCCCGCGGCTGCCCACTTCAGACGCGGCCAATTCCGGCAGACGCGCCCCCTGCCAGCTGCCGATCAGCGTCACCCCCAGCAGGGCCGCGGTCAGCCCCGCCAGAATGGTAATCACCAGCCGGTCAAACGAATTCAGGCGCAGGCTCATGGGAACAAATACGGCTGTTCAGGCTGCTCTGCCGCCTCCACTTGCTCCGCCGCAATCTGCACCTGCCATCGGCCGCCCTCCTGCACCATCTTAACCTTGCCGCGCACCTGCACCCAGCCCTGATCCGTCAGTTCCTCAGCCTCCGGCCAAATCACCGGCAGGCCAATCGCCGCCGAATCGGCCACGCAGCAGGTGATGGTGAAGCGCCCGATCAAGAATTGATCCGCGGCCGTGCCCGCCTCGCGCACCACAAACCCCGTCACCACCGCCGTTAAGCCGTCCAGCTCAGCCGGGTTAGGGCTGTCCTCGGCCGCATACAGCCAATCCAACACCGTGCGCTCCTCCGGCGGAATCCCCAGGACGATGCCCCCCGAAGCCGTGCGGCTGACCGCCGCGTTGGTGCTGATTCCGCGGTTAGCCACCGCGCGGGCGTCCAACGGTTTGGGTGAGAACAGCAGACCCAGCACCAAAGGCAGCGCGATCCACAGCAGATTCCTGCCCTGGCGTGCGCCGTGCTCGTGATCGTGGTCATGCGCGTGAACGTGCCCATCGGCCTCCTCATGGGCATGCGGAGGCTGCACCTCGCCCGTCAGCAGGCTCTGCCGCCGCTGCGCCAACTGACGAAACACCATCTGCGCCAGCAGCAGCAGCCCCAAAGCCGCCAGCAGCACCAGCAACACAAAGCGCTGGTTGATATAAAACAGGATGGTTCCATCCCAAACCCGCAGCAGCAGCCAAAAACCCAGCCCTGCCGTGATCAGCCCCTGAAACGTCGTGTAGCGGTGATCGCTCATCGGTCTCTCCTACCCGCCCGCCCACAGGTTCAGCAGCGTGCCAGCCAACAGGGTCATCAGCAGCGGCAGCAGGATTAAATACACCACCGTGCGCTTGCGGAACACGCGCAGGAACATCAGCGTACTTTTAATATCCACCATCGGTCCAAACACCAGAAAGGCCAGCACCGAGCCAGAAGTAAAGGTCGAAGCGAAGGCCAGGGCGATGAAGGCGTCTACGGTGGAACAGATGGAAAGCAGCACCGCGAGCGCCACCATCACCACCACCGAGATCAGCGGCCCCTGCGACACACCCAACAGCGCCGAGCGCGGCACCAGGGTCTGCATGGCGGCCGCCAAAAATGCGCCCACCACCAAATAACGCCCCATCTCAAAGAATTCATCCACAGCGATGATCAGCATGCGCTGAACCTTGGCCCCCAGGCCAGGCTCCGCGGGAGCTGCCTCTTCCGCCCGTAAGCTCAAAGTCAAACTCAGCGGCTGCGCCCCGGGCAGCAAGTTTTCCCCCACATCCCCGGCCCGCGAGAAAATCAGCCCGGTCAGGCTGGCAATGACAAAGGTCAGACCCAACCGCCCCCAAAAAACCATCCCAGGGCCAAAAGCCGCCAGGGTACTGGCCATCACAATGGGGTTGATCACCGGGGCCGCCAGCAAAAAAGCCACCCCCATCGGCAGGGGCAGGCCTTTTTGAAACAGCCGCCGGGTCAAAGGCACCACGCCGCATTCGCACACCGGGAAGAACAGCCCCAAAAGGCTGCCCCCCACGGCCGCCCCCCAACCGGTGCGCGGCAGCAATTTGGCCATTGCCGCCCGATCCACAAACACCTCCACCAGGCCAGAAGCCAAGGTGCCCAACAGCAAAAACGGGGCTGCCTCAATGAAAATACCCAGGAACACCGCGGTCATGTTCTCAGCCGTGCGCACCACCCCGCTCAGGGCCGGCGGCAGCACCGCCCCCCACCCCTCCAGGCGGCTGCCCAATCCCCCCAGGATCAAGAAACCAAACGCCGCCCACAGCCCCCAGGGGATCAGCTTTGTGCGGAGGAATTTACCAGCTTTGCTCAAACCGTTCTCCTGTTGTGCACCGCAGCGGTCTGCCGGGCGTCGCCGTCCAGTGTCCCGCCGTATTTGAATAAAAGATCCCGTTCTCAGGTTGGAAAACGGGATCTTTCTTGAACCCTGTTGCCAAGTTTACGGTTGTTTCGTCGCCGTGAGTGTGGCTGTCGGCGGGGCGGGCGTGCCGGTGGTCGCCGGGGTGCTGGTGGCAGCCCGTGTCGCGGTCGGCGTTGCGATGTTCACTGGCACAATCACCAGTTGGCCCGCAAAAATCTTATTTTGATCCTCAAGCAAATCGAGGTTGTTCTTGCGATTGTAATCGTTGGTGGCTTTGATAATTTCTTCCACCGTGCTGTTGAAGCGCGAAGCCACTTGAGCCAAGGTTTCGCCCAGTTTGATCGTGTATTCCACCTTGGTGCCGCGCGGCAGATCCAGGGGGACTGGGGTTTCTGTGGGCAGTTCCTGACCGGGCGCCGGGATCAAAATCTTGTCGCCGGGTTTAATCGGGCAGCCCGAGCCGAAGTTGTTGATCGCCAACAACACCAGCAGATCCACTTTATTATTGACCGCAATGTCCCAGCACGTATCATTCTCTTTGACCGTGTACTCAACCGGCCCCGAAGGGGTCACGGTTTCCGTCACCGTCGGCGTCATGGTTTCGGTCGCCGTTGCGGTCGGGGTGACGGTGGGGGTAATGGGCGTAACTGTCGCCGTGTTCGTGGGGGTTGGGGTGTCGCTGGCAAAAAGCGAAATGCTCGGGCCGTTCCCGCCCGTCAGCCACACCACCAGAACGATGATCCCCACTGCAACCAAAAGCACCGCCAGGCCGCCAATTAAGAACGGCATCATCTGCTGGCGGCGGTGGTAAGCGTCAATCACGCTTTGGGGAGAATTTTTTCCACTCATAGGGTTTCCTGTTTGCTATGCCTCAAATCATTGCCAGGTCACCAGAGTCCTGGCGCATACCTGAGGTTGAGAATAGGACAACAGGTTTGATTTTACCTGAGTTTTTCCGATTACGCGAGTCTCGCGGCAGAGTGGTCACTGCTGAAATAGTTCGCCAGAAACTGTCCCGTGTAGGATTCAGCCGCCTGCGCAATTTCTTCCGGCGTCCCTTCTGCAATCACCCGCCCGCCGCGGTCACCGCCTTCCGGCCCCAGGTCAATCACATGATCGGCTACCTTGATAATATCCAGATTGTGTTCAATAATCAACACCGAATTTCCCGCATCCACCAGGCGCTGCAGCACCTCAATCAGCTTATGCACATCCGCCGCGTGCAGGCCCACCGAAGGCTCATCCAGCACGTACAGCGTGCGGCCTGTGGCGCGCCGCGAAAGCTCTTTGGCCAGCTTCACCCGCTGCGCCTCGCCGCCCGAAAGCGTGGTGCCCGGCTGGCCGATGCGCACATAGCCCAGCCCCACTTCGTACAGCAGGCGCAGTTTATTCAAGATAGAAGGGAAGGCAGCAAACAGCTCCAGCCCCGCTTCCACCGTCAAATCCATCACATCTGCAATGGAGTGATCCTTAAAGCGCACCTGCAAGGTCTCGCGGTTAAAGCGCGCCCCGTGGCACACATCGCAGGGCACATACACATCCGGCAGGAACTGCATTTCAATGCGCAGCTGCCCCTGCCCCTGACAGGCCTCGCAGCGCCCGCCGTGCACGTTGAACGAGAAGCGCCCCGGTTTATACCCGCGCATCTTGCTTTCGGGCATCTCCGCAAACAACTGGCGCACCTCATCAAACAGCCCCGTGTAGGTGCCAGGGTTCGAGCGCGGCGTGCGTCCGATGGGCGACTGGTCAATGTTGATCACCTTATCCAGGTGTTCCAACCCCTCAATGCGCTCATACGCCCCCGGCTGGGTGTGCGCCCGGTTCAAATCCCGCGCCAGGATGGCGTAAAGGATGTCCACCATCAAAGTGGACTTGCCCGAACCCGACACCCCCGTGATGCACACCAGTTTCCCCAGGGGGATATCCACGCTGATATTTTTGAGGTTGTTGGCCGACGCACCCACAATGCGCAGGTGCTTGCCGTTGCCGGTGCGCCGTTCCGCGGGCAGCGGCACGCTCACCCGCTGCGAAAGGTAGGCCCCGGTCAGCGATTTCTCCGATTTAAGGATATCCTCCAACTGCCCCTCGGCGATCACCCACCCCCCGTGAACGCCCGCCCCCGGTCCCAGGTCCACAATCCAGTCCGCGGTACGGATGGTCTCTTCATCGTGTTCCACCACCAGCACGGTGTTGCCCAGGTCGCGCAGGTGCTTGAGGGTAGCCAGCAGGCGGTCGTTATCCCGCGGGTGCAGGCCGATGGAGGGTTCATCCAGCACATACAGCACCCCCATCAGCCGTGAGCCAATTTGAGTCGCCAGCCGGATGCGCTGCGCCTCTCCACCCGAAAGCGAGCTGGCCGAGCGCCGCAGGGTCAAATAGTCCAGGCCCACATCCACCAAAAAGCCCAGCCGGTCCACAATCTCTTTCAGGATGCGCTCGGCGATGATCTGGTCGCGGTTCGAAAGCACCCCCTCATGAATCAGGCGTTTCGTCCATGCCAGGGTGCGGTTCACCGGCCAATCGGTCACATCAATGATGTTCTGCCCGTCCACCGTCACCGCCAGTGCCTCAGGGCGCAGCCGTTTCCCCTGGCACGAGGGGCAGGGCCGGTCGCTCATAAATTCGGTGATCTTGCTGCGGATGAATTCCGACTGTGTTTCGCGGTAGCGCCGCTCCAGGTTGGGAATCACGCCCTCAAAAGCGGTCTGAAAGGTGGCCTGGCGGTCGTTGCGCTGATAATGCACGGTCACTTCGCGCCCCTTGGTTCCGTACAGCACCAATTCCAGCTGATCCGCTGCAAGCTCCCCCACCGGTTTGTCCAGATCAATCTGATACGACTCCGACACGGCTTCCAGCATCTGCCAGTAATAGGTCGAATTGTCGCGGGCGTTGCTCCACTCCATCGCCACAATCGCGCCGTCATTCAGCGAGCGGTCCGGATCGGGGATGAGCAGATCGGGGTTGATTTCCAGCTTGCTTCCCAACCCCTGACATTCCGGGCAGGCGCCGTGGGGGGTGTTAAAGGAAAACGTGCGCGGCTCAATCTCCGGCAGGCTGATGCCGTGTTCCGGGCAGGCCAGGAACTCCGAAAACATCAAATCCTGGCTGGGTTCGACGGAGAGGTTTTCAACCGTCAAATAGCCCTCGCCCACCTTCAGCGCCGTTTCCACCGAGTCGGTCAGGCGCGAGCGCATGGAACGGACTTCCTCTTCCTCTTCGGCCTTGGCCAGCACCAGGCGGTCCACCACCGCCTCAATCGTATGCTGCTTGTAGCGGTCCAGCTTGATCTCGTCATCCAGGCTGAAGACCTGTCCATCCACCCGCACACGCACAAAACCCGCCTTGCGAATTTCTTCCAGCACCGCCTGATAGGTCCCCTTGCGCCCGCGCACAATCGGCGCCAGGATCAGCAGACGGCTGCCTTCCGGCAGGTTCTCCAACGTGTCCACAATCTCCTGCGCGCTCTGCCGGGCCACCTCACGCCCGCACACCGGGCAGTGCGGAATACCCACCCGTGCAAAGAGCAGGCGCATGTAGTCGTAAATCTCCGTGACTGTGCCCACCGTGGAGCGCGGGTTGTGACTGGTGGATTTCTGGTCAATGGATACCGCCGGGGACAGGCCGTCAATGTAATCCACGTCGGGCTTGTCCATCTGCCCCAAGAACTGCCGCGCATACGCCGACAGCGATTCCACGTAGCGGCGCTGCCCTTCTGCGAAAATGGTATCGAACGCCAGAGAAGATTTGCCGGAGCCAGACAGCCCCGTGATCACCACCAGCTTATCGCGAGGGATCTCGACGGTGATGTTCTTCAAATTATGTTGGCGTGCGCCAACCACGCGAATCACATTTTGAGTCATGGGGAACCTCGTTCGTTAAGGTAAAGCGATTATAGCACAAATGTTTTATAATGGGGATCTGCTGCCCCATTGAATCATCCAACGCCGATGCGACGCAAACGGTTATTATACCACCCCGCCCGCGCCGTCTCACGGCTTTGGTAAACCCCGTTCGGGCAAACCCCACCCGGTTTTCAACCCGTTTTTCAGCCATGCCTGTATAATCAACGCAGAGTCATTTATCCTGGTTTTATGGAGCAGATCGGCATGGAAGAACAACTGCGCAAGCGCGCCATTCAGGCCTGGGTGATGTACGACTGGGCCAATTCAGCCTTCGCCACCACCATCATGGCGGCGGTTCTCCCCGTTTATTACGCCACGGTGGCCGCCGGGAATCTCCCGCCCCACATGGCCACCGCCTATTGGGGCTTCACCACCTCCATCTCAGCCCTCATCGCCGCCCTCATCAGCCCCGTCCTGGGGGCGATGGCCGATTTCCGCGGCTCCAAAAAGCGCTTCCTGACCATTTTCATGCTCATCGGCGTCACCAGCACCGCCCTGCTCTACTTCGTGCGCACCGGCGACTGGCTGCTGGCCTCGCTCTTCTTCCTGTTCGGCAACATCGGTTTTGCCGGCAGCCTGGTGTATTACGATGCCCTCCTGCCGCATGTGGCCAGGCCGGATGAGATTGATAAAGTCTCCTCCCGCGGCTACGCCATGGGCTACATTGGCGGCGGTATCCTCCTGGCCGTCAACCTGGCCATGATCCTCTTCGTCCCCAGCTTCTTCCCCGCCGAGCAGGAGGGCGAAATCACTCAGCTGATGACGCGCCTGTCCTTTGTCACCGTGGCCGTATGGTGGCTGGTGTTCACCTTCCCCCTGCTGCGCCACGTCTCCGAGCCGGAGCGGCGCATCATCCGCGGGGAAGAGGGTTTCAGCCCCATCCAGGCCGCCTTCAGCCGCCTGGGCAACACCTTTAAAGAGATCCGCCGTTACCGCGACCTGTCCTTCTTCCTGCTGGCCTTCTGGGTGTATGCCAACGGCATCGGCACCATCATCACCATGGCCACCGCCTACGGGGCCGAGATCGGCATCACCCAAAACACCCTCATCGGCACGCTGCTGATGGTGCAGTTCCTGGCGGCCCCCTTCGCCATTCTCTTTGGGTGGCTGTCCAAAAAGCTGGGGGTGCGCCCTTCCATCTACCTGGCCCTCGGCATCTACACCCTCATCGCCATCGCCGGATACTTCCTGCGCTATGAATGGCAGTTCTGGGCCCTGGGCGCAGCCGTGGCCACCGTGCAGGGCGGCAGCCAGGCCCTCAGCCGCTCGCTCATGAGCCGCTTGATGCCCAAGAGCAAATCTGCCGAATTCTTCAGCTTCTTCAGCGTCTTTGAGAAATTCGCCAACATCGCCGGGCCTTTCCTCTTCGGCGTGGTCTCCACCCTGATGGGCGAAAGCCGCCTGAGCATTGCCTCGCTGGTGGTTTTCTTTGCCGTGGGCATCTTCCTGCTCAGCCGGGTGAACATTGAGCGCGGCATCCGCGTGGCCGAGGAAGACGAACAGCGCATGATCGCTGAAGCCGCCTGAGCCTACTTTTAGCACGTCACGGCAGGACAGCCCGTATTTGCGGCTGTCCTGCCTTTTTTTGCATCCGAACCACGCCCACATTCAGCGCCCATTTCAAAGGGGCCATTGGATCCCAGAGTAGATCAGCGCAACGCCGCCGGTTTCCAGGGTTCGCATCGTGATCCCCACCCCATCGCCCTGGTACGAAACCTGAAATGCCGCAGTTCCGCTTTTTCCAGCCGGGTTAGCGCCAAACCCTTGCGGGCAGTCGGCCTCCACCGCGATCGTCCCTGTGCGGATCACCAATACGACGTGCAGATTGATGGGCTTCGACAGGAGAGGCTCCAGCCGCTGCGCCAACACGGTGGAACCCAAATTCTGCGGCGCCAGCGCGGCGCTGCGCCAACCCTGGGCCATCCAGACCTCCGGCCCATGGTAGGTTTTGGAAACGGTTTTCGGCCCTGCACAACCGGCCAGGAGGATCAGCAGGATCAGAAGGAAAGTGAACTTCACGGTCTGTCTCATGATTATTTCCTTATTGTTGGCGATTGAACTACCTCAGTTATATCCGAAGGGACAAAAAAACTCCCCCTACGCGAGGGGAGTTGCGAACTGGTCGGGTGGATAGGCTTAATCCGAGGGATCCGGTGGCACGCGCCGGAGACGAATTCGCTCCAGAAAATCAGCACGGACAATGGCGTAGAGAATGTTCATACGGTCACTCAGTGTTGAAGCTGCCGCTTTCGCCCCCAAATGGCGAGAGCGAACAAAACCAGGCTCAGGGCAAGGTAAATCGGCCAGTGGCCCGAAGCGTGCAGGCCGGCATAATCCAGTTCCAGCACGTCGTTCAGCACGCCCAGATACCAAAAGACAGCGTACACCACCTCAAAAGCCTTGCTGCTGCCCGTCCAAACACCCAGGGCCAATGCCAGCGAGGGGATAAACAGCAGCCCAGCCGCCAGGGCGGTGAAAGGCATCCATTCCCCGGCCAGAGCAAAGCGCAGCAGCCCGCCGCCGCCCATCAGCAGCGACAGGGCCAGCCCAGCCAACCAGGCCGCCGGCAGTTGGCTCCACAGCGGGCGCGGCCGTGAAATAGCGCACCAGACGGTGGAAATCGCCATTTTCTTCTGAATAGTTTCGGTGGGGCGTTTTCATATGCCGCCTTTCTGCCAGGGGTGCGCTTGCACCCCTGGCTGGGGGAGGTTCACTCCGGCTGCGGACTACGGAGCAATCGAGATGGATTGGATCAGGCTGTCCAGGCTGTCCAGGCTGGGCGAAAAGCTGCCGCCCGACTGCACATTGAGCAGGTCGCTGATGGCGATGAAATAGGGATCCGCCCGCCCGTTGTCCGGGTACGGCACACCGCCGCTGGGGATGGGCGCGCTCAGATCGCCGCTTTCGGCCAGCACCGGGCTGGTGATGGGCAGGATGACCACGACATAGTCGTTTCCGTCATCCGTCACGCCGATGTAGTTGTAGAACAGGTCGGTGTTGTTGGCCTGCACCGGGCCTTGGGCGTATTCGGTGATGTAGCGCACGCCTGTGCCGTTCTGGAAAGACAGCGGCAGGATCTGCGCGGCGAACAAGATCTTGGCGTTCATAAAGGGCACGCCGGGCATCTGATCCAGCGCCGGAACGTTGTTGGGATCATAGAGATAGTTCCGCAGGCGGTGGATGCTCTCAAAAGCGGCAGGAACCAATTGAGCGTAGTCCAATGCCGAAAAGACATAGATCACCGGCTGGTTGGTCTTACCCTGCAGGGCGTAATAGCCGTCCAGGCTGACCTGCAAGTGCCCGGGCGTTTTCTGCCATTGGGCCGCCTCGGTGCTGTCGTTGCGAGGAATTTCGCTGCCGCTGGCCCCATTCGCCACGGTTTGCGGCAGGGTAACCGTCAACTGGTGAAACGTGATGGTCGAACCGCTCAGCGGCTGCGGCGGAACGGTGGGTTCCGGCAGATCGGGGGCTTCGCTCGTCGGCTGCGGCTGCGTGGGAACGGCCTGGGTCGGCGCAGGGGGCACTGTCAGGGTGGGCAGTACCGGGGTGGGTTCAGGTTCTGGCTGGCTGGTCGGCGCAAACGAAACGGTCATGTTGCAGGCCAGGGCCGTCAGGGCAAGTAACGTAAGGGGTAAGATGGTTTTTTTCATGGCTGCGTTCCTTTCACGACCCATGATACCCCCCTTGCCCCCCATCATCCCCCCACGCCGGTGCAGGCCGATCTTGGTCGGTCGGCT
Source organism: Levilinea sp. (assembly GCA_036751735.1). Classification (GTDB taxonomy): domain Bacteria; phylum Chloroflexota; class Anaerolineae; order Anaerolineales; family Anaerolineaceae; genus Levilinea. The sequence continues at coordinate 42,681 of DAIOUB010000005.1, forward strand.
AAGATTTTGGCTGGCCAGTTGGTCAGGGGCGGGCGTGAACAACCGCCGCCGGATAAGCTGACCCCAGGGCGCTGTATTCTCCCCTCCAGGCAGCAAAAAACAGGCCAGCCCTGGGGTGAGGGACTGACCTGTCGTTTTTCGGTGTAAAGTTCGGTCTCAGCGCGAGAAATATTGCAGCGCCAGCCGCAGCCGCGTCTCCATGTCCGGCGGCGCGTCCCGCGGGATAGCCTGGATGGCGGTCTGCGCTTCCACCACGCTGTAGCCCAGGGCGGTCAGCGCGTCCAGCACATCCCCATCCGCATCCCCCAACGCCATCACCTCCAGCCCGCCGCCAGCCCCCACCTTGCCCTGCAAGTGCAGCAGGATCTTCTGGGCGGTCTTCTTGCCCACCCCCGACACGCGGCTGAAGATGTCTGCCTGTTCTGCCAAAACCGCCCGCCGGATGGCTTCCACATTTAATGTAGACAGGACCGCCATGGCCAGCTTTGGCCCCACGCCGTCGGCCCCCAACAGCAAGTTAAAAAAGCGCTCCTCTTCCTGGGTCTCGAAGCCGTACAGCGCCAGAAGGTCCTCCCGCACGATCAGGGTGGTGAACAGAAACACACCCTCGCCCACATGCGCCTGGGCGCGCACCGCCGCGCTCACAAACACGCGCAGCCCCACACCGCCCACGCCCACAATCAGGCTGTCTTCTAAAACCGCCTGCACATCCCCGCTCACGCTCGCGATCATCGTTCACCTCCCAACCGTCCGGCCTGCCCATCGCGCCGGTGGTTGTAAATTTCATACAGCACCACCGCCGCCGCCACAGCCAGATTCAAAGAGTCACACTGCCCCTGCATGGGGATCCGCACCAGTGCGTCGCACAGCGCCAGGTGCTGCGACTGTAAACCCTGACGTTCGCTGCCCATCAGCAGCACCATCGCCTCAGGGTAGGTCTGGTAATGATAATCCTGCGGCCCGCGGTCTGAGGTGCCCACCACCGGCAGCCCCCCGGCTTGCTTCCAGGCGGCAAAGGCCTCGAAGGTCATCTTCACCAGTTTTTGGGTGAACACCGCCCCCATGCTGGCGCGCACCGCCGTGGGGTCGTAGGGATCGGTGCTGTGATCCAGCAAAATCACCCCCTCGCCGCCCACCGCGTCCAGCGTGCGCAAAATGGTGCCCAAATTGCCCGGGTCGGCCACCGCATCCAGCGCCGCCCACAGCCCCCCCCGCACCGCCTCGGGCCCCCACCAGCGCTGCCGCACCACCGCCGCCAGTCCCTGCGGGCCGTCTTTCAAGGCCAGTCCGGCGAACACCTCCGCGCTGACCTCCAGCACGGGCACGCCTTGGCGCTGCTGCGCCGCCGCGAATTCACGCCCCACCGCGCTGCTCAGCAGTTCCGGCGCCACCACCAGGGTCTCAATGGCGGCCTGCTGCTGGCTGGCTTCCATCACATGCCGCAAGCCTTCCACATAAAATAAGCCGCTTTCCTGGCGGGCTTTGCGCTCGCGCAGTTTGCGGATTTCTTTGATCTTAGGATTTGCGCTGCTGGTGATCTGCATCCGCCCCTGCCCTTATTCTGCCATGCGCGCAAAACGGCTGGAATGCAGGTGGCAAATCGCCACCGCCAGCGCGTCTGCGGCGTCGTCAGGCTTGGGGATCTTTTCCAGCCCCAAAAGCGCGGTCACCATCTGCTGCACCTGGTTTTTATCCGCGCCGCCGTAGCCCACCACCGCCTGCTTCACCGCCACAGGCGTATATTCCGACACCGCCACCTGGTTTTCCACCAGCGCCAGCAAAGCCACCCCCCGCGCCTGCCCCACCGCCAGCGCCGTGGTCACGTTGCGGTCAAAAAACAACTTCTCCACCCCTGCGGACTGCGGGCGGTGGAGAAGCAGTAATTGATTCAATTCGCGGTACAAGATCTGCAAACGCTTTTCGGGTTCCATGCCGGCCGGGGTCTCGATGACCCCATAAGCCACAGCCTCCAGGTCTCCTTGGGCGTTTTCGGCCACAAAACCATAGCCGGTGCGGGCGGTGCCGGGATCAATCCCAACCACCAACATGGCCCTATTCCGACTCCAAAGCCGCCATGGCCTCCTCGGAGATGCGCAGCGAAGAGTACACGTTGGTCACATCATCCAACTCTTCCAGCGCTTCCACCGTGCGCAGCACCTGCAGCGTCTTCTCGACGTCCAGTTCCATCTCCTGCGTCGGGATCATGCGCAGTTCGGCTTCTTCCAGTTGGATTTTGGCTTTGTGCAGCGCATCGCTGATGATTTTAAAGCTTTCCACCGGCGCAAAAATTTCAATGGATTCGTCGTCGCTGGTCACATCGTCCGCGCCGCCTTCCACCGCCAGTTCGAAGATCTTATCAAAGTCCAGCCCAGCCGCCGGCATGGAGAAGTAGGCAATCCGCTTGAACTGCCAACCCACCGAGCCGCCTTCGCCCAAATTGCCGCCGGAGCGCGACAAAATGTGGCGCACGTCCGCCACCGTCCGGTTGCGGTTTTCGGTCAGGCATTGGATCATCAGCGCCACAGCATGAGGGGCATAGCCTTCGTAAAACACCTCTTCAAACGTGTTGCCTTCTTTGCTTTCGCCGGTACCCCGTTTAATCGCCCGCTCGATGTTTTCTTTCGGCATATTCTGCGAACGCGCCCGGTCCACAGCCAGCCGCAGACGGAAGTTCGATTCGGCGTCGCCACCGCCTTCGCGCGCGGCCATGACAATTTCACGAGTCAGACGGGTAAAAACGGCCCCGCGTTTTGCATCCGTAGCGCCTTTTTTGCGCTTAATGGTTGCCCATTTTGAATGTCCAGACATACTGTTTCTCCTAGCACGTTCACCGGGATAGGTTGCGAATTACCGGATGATTATACCATAAGCGCGCCCATCTTAAAACCCTCTAGGCCGCTCTTTACTTAAATTTCCCCCCCACCCCTGTTCTGAATTTACATTTTTGC